>CAYFSO010000051.1:0-20586 GCA_964345775.1 uncultured Leptospiraceae bacterium
AGAAGATACCGGCGAGATAGAAGATGATGAAGACGTACAGGGCTCGCTGCTGTAATACACTATCTGGAATGAAAGGGGAATAGAAAATGAAGAAAGTACTGGCCGTATTACTGGTACTGGCGTGTGCTGTAATATTCACATGGGGATGCAAATCAAAAAAACCACTGCAGTTCTGCGAGGGCACCAATGCCGAAGGTGAACCTGTACATTGCGGTACCACGTTTACAACCGGCGATCTTACTGCGTTTTTGTCACTGGAAGAAGCAGCAGGGGAAGACAGCATTACCGTGAATATACTGGAGAAGCAGGATTACAAAAATCAACCGTACAACACCCATACCCACGAGGTTGACCCGGACAAAAAGCAGATCACCTTTCCCGTTTCACTATATAAAGAAGGAACCTTTATTGTCCAAGTACAGCAGGGTGAGACGAAACTGGCCGAAGGTGAGTTGAAGATGGTGGATACCTATTAGAATGATCAGTCACCCTGGCGTTCCTTTTTCTCTTTCTCTTCCCTGTATTCCTGTATCACGTTAAGTATCAGCAAGGTGGCCCCGACCACGATAACCGAATCTGCCACGTTAAATGCCGGCCACCTGAACACGTTATCACTGCCGATATAAATAAAGTCAACCACGCCGGGCTTACCGGATATCCTGTCCAGTATATTCCCGATGGCACCGGAGAACACAAGGGACATGGCAACTGTAAAGAGCCATGATTTCCGGGTTTCAAGAACGTAAAATCCCAGCAACAGCATGAATACAATTATGGACACCACAAGGAAAAAGGTCTGGTGCCCCCTGAGTATGCCGAACACACCGCCATCATTGTACAGCAGCGTAAGCTGCACAAAACTTCCCAGCACGTCAATGCGCTCACCCCTGGCAACATGGGTTTCCACCAGGTACTTGGTAATAATATCAAGTACAAGTAGCACCATGAAAATGCCAACCGCTGTAATATGCTTTTTATTCTGTAGCTTCATAGTATATATGATTATCCTTTTATTTACCCGCCCGCGTTGATCGATATACACTGATGTACACAGGCGATTTTTATAATTGTCTATTAACTATTCACCAACCACCATTCACTAATCATCTATACATTAATCTGGTGGATTATCTCCGTGCACCGGGGACACAGCTCGGGATGCTCCTTGTCAGTACCAAGGTGATACGAGTAGTTCCAGCACCTGACGCACTTTTCACCCTTTGAACGATCCACTTTAATGGACGCGCTTTCGTAGTTTTCCATGTCATCCTGCTTCTCGTCGGTCAGTATCACCATGGCAACCTGGAAAAATCGCAGCCGGTCATCTCCCATCTCTTCAAGAAGCTGCCGTGCCGACTGGCTCTTCACGTACAGGGTCACCTCGGCTTCAAGAGAAGTGCCGATCACCTTCTCCTGTCGCTTCAGTTCAAGGGCCTTCAAGAGGTCCTTCTTTATCTCCACAAGGCGTTCCATCTTCTCTGCCACCTCTGGATTGTTGAAATTGTCGTCCAGCAGGTAATAGTTCTCCATGTGAATGGACCCGCTGTTGCCCATGAACTGCCACACTTCTTCGGACGTGAATGCCAGCACCGGCGCGATAAGCCGCACAATGGTCTGCAGAATCTGGTGCAGCACGGTCTGGTTGGCCCTTCGCTTCAGTGAATCCTGCTTCTCGATGTAGAGTATATCCTTGGACATGTCGAAGTACACCGATGAAAGGTCAACGGCGCAGAAATTGACAATTCTCCTGTACACCATGTGAAACTCGAACTTCTCGTAATGCCCGGTCACCTGTTCTGACAGTATCCAGAGCTTATGCAGCATCCACTTGTCGATATCGCTCAACTCTTCATAGGCAACCGTGTCGTCTTCACCAAGCCCGGCAGTATTGCCCAGTATGAACTTGAAGGTATTTCGTATCTTCCTGTACGAATCGGCGATCTGCTTCATCATGTCGTACCCGATACGCACGTCGTTCCTGTAATCCTCGGAGGCCACCCACAGGCGGACTATGTCGGCACCGTATTTCTTGATAAGCTCCTCGGGATGAATAACGTTCCCCATGGACTTGCTCATGGCCTTGCCGTTCTCATCCAGTATGAACCCGTGGGTAAGCACCGTCATGTAAGGGGCACGCTGCCGCAGTGCCAGTGCCGGCCACAGTGAGGACTGGAACCATCCACGATGCTGATCACTGCCCTCGAGATAAAGATCTGCCGGCCAGCGATGCTGGTCCCAGCTGTCAAGAACCGCGAAATGCGACACCCCCGAATCGAACCACACGTCAAGGATGTCGAACTCTTTCTCAAATTCGTCACTGCCGCACTCGCATTTCACGTCCTCAGGTACAAGGTCCTTCACGTCATCGGTGTACCATGCGTCAATACTTCTTTCCTTAGAAAGTTCTGCGAAATGAAATATGGTACGCTCATCCATCAGGTTTTTACCGCATTCTTTACATTTGAAGGACGGGATTGGCACCCCCCATGACCGCTGCCGTGACAGGCACCAGTCAGGACGGGACTCCACCATGCTCCTGAACCTGATCTCACCCCAGCCGGGGATCCACATGGTCTTGTCCGTTGCTTCCAGCGCAAGGTTTCTCAAATCATTGTGATCGATCAGGAAGAACCACTGCTCCGCAGCCCTGAATATGAGTGGTTTCTTGCATCGCCAGCAGTGCGGATACGAGTGCCCTATTTCCCTGGTAAAGATCAGCACTCCTGTTCTCTCCAGCATCTTCACGATGTCCGGGTTGGCGTCGAACACGTTCACCCCTTTCATCTCCGGGAAATCATCGGTAAATTTTCCCTCGTCATCCACCGGGCAGTAGGTATCAAGTCCGTACTCCTGCCCAACCATGTAGTCTTCAAGGCCATGCCCGGGGGCAATATGCACGATACCGGTACCCTGTTCCAGGGTGACAAAATCGGCAAAAATTACTTTTGATTCACGGCTTATGAAGGGATGCGTCACTTTCAGTTTTTCGATCTGGTCATTGCCCAGGTCGGCTACCTTCTCCAGGGGCTTTCCGATCTCCTGGCTCATCATCTCCGCCAGGCCCTCTGCAAGAATGAGAAAGTCATCCTCGCTCCTGTACACCCCGTATGGAAGATCCGGGTGAAAGGCCACTGCCAGGTTAGCCGGCAGTGTCCACGGCGTGGTGGTCCAGACCGCCACATGAAGATTCTCGCTGTCCACCCCGTCAATATCAATTGATCCTTTTTCCACGCCAAACTTCACGTAAATGGAAGGAGACTTGTGTTCATCGTATTCTACTTCCGCCTCCGCCAGGGCGGTCACGCAATTGGGGCACCAGTATATGGGCTTCTTGCCCCTGTAGATAAAACCCGCCTCGAAAAGGGCACCAAACACCTCTACGATAGTAGCCTCGTAGCTGGCTGACATGGTAAGGTAAGGATTATCATAATCACCGAATACCCCCAGCCGCTTGAACTCGTCCATCTGGATATTCACGAACTCTGCCGCGTATTCCCTGCATTTTTTTCGAATCTCAACCCTTGGGATATCCTTCGCCTTGTCCCCCAGGGTTCGGGTTACCTGCAGCTCAATTGGAAGGCCGTGACAGTCCCACCCCGGCACGTAGGGGGCCCTGTACCCGGTCATGGTCTTATGCTTCACGATGATATCTTTCAACAGCTTGTTGAGCGCATGGCCCATGTGAATATGCCCGTTGGCATACGGGGGGCCATCGTGCAGTATATATTCTTTCGCTTCTTTACGCATTTCCAGTATCTTGTCGTAAATCCGTTCCTTTTCCCACCTGGCAACCATGTCGGGTTCACGTTTGGGTAGATTCGCCCTCATGGGAAAATCAGAAGATGGCAGATTTACTGTCTTAGAGTAATCCATGACGTCCTCGCATAGTTGAAATTTATTTCCTGAGATCCTGCATTCTTTTACCGTTTGAAACCTTAGATACACGTATTCAACCGGTATTTGTCAATATATTTTTCCATTATAAAAAAACCTCTTGAATCACAAAACCATTTCTTTTTTTATTGTCAATACAGCTTAGTTGTCCTAATACGTATAATACAGTGAAACTAGCGGTAATAATAGAAGATAAACAAAGGAAAAGAAGATGATTGAACTGGACTTCGAGAAACAGGACGGCATGATACCCGCCATCGCACAGGATCACCAGACAGGGGAGGTTCTGATGCTGGCCTACATGAACAGGGAAGCGTGGGAAAAGACCCTTGAAACCGGCATCGCCCATTACTGGAGCAGGTCACGCAACAAGCTGTGGAAAAAGGGCGAATCATCCGGCAACCTGCAGGAAGTAAAAGAGATACGTGTAGACTGCGACGACGATACCCTCGTCATCAAGGTACATCAGATAGGCGATGCCGCATGTCACCTGGGGTACCGCAGCTGCTTTTTCCGTGTTGTTGACGGCGATACACTCAGGGTAGACGGCGAACGGGTATTTGATCCGGACCAGGTCTACGGAGGCTCAAAATGAGTGAACCCATTATAAAGCTTGGCATCCCAAAGGGAAGCCTTGAAAAGTCCACCATTGAACTTTTTAGAAAGGCGGGATGGAACATAACCGTCTCTTCTCGCAACTACTTTCCCTCCATAGATGACGAGGAGATCTCATGTTCGCTGGTACGTGCACAGGAGATGGCAAAGTACGTCGAGAGCGGCGTCCTCGACATGGGCCTTACCGGCCTGGACTGGATCCTTGATAACAACGCCGACGTTGAGGTCATCACCGACCTGGTATACTCAAAAGTAAGTACCAGAAAGGCACGATGGGTACTTGCGGTACCGGAAAGCTCCTCGATAAGATCCATCGAGGACTGCGCCGGTAAAACCATCTCGACCGAACTGGTTAACTTCACCCGCAAGTACTTCGAAGAACGCAACATTCCAGTGAACGTTGAATTCTCCTGGGGGGCCACCGAGGCAAAAGTTGTTGAAGGGCTTGTAGATGCCATAGTGGAAGTAACAGAGACCGGTTCTACCATACGGGCCCATGGGCTCCAGATCATTCACACGCTGCTTGAATCGAATAGCAAGCTCATTGCCCACAAGTCCAGCATGCAGGACAAGAAGAAACGGGAAAAGGTGAACCAGATAGCACTGCTGCTGAACGGGGCGCTGAAAGCGGGTAAGCTGGTGGGCCTGAAGATGAACGTACCATCGGAACAGCTCGACTACATAGTGTCACTACTTCCCAGCCTGACGGCACCAACTGTTTCCAAGCTGTATAACACCGAGTGGTTCTCTGTTGAAAGTGTCATCAACGAGGCTACGGTGCGGGAAATAATACCCGAGCTTATTCACAGTGGCGCAGATGGTATCATAGAGTATCCTTTGAACAAAATTGTTTCACAGGATGATAATTTCCTGTGATTAACACCGGAGGACCATGACCGACACCCTGCTTGAACAGGCACGACAGCATCTTCACGCTCTTGCCGATACATTTCCCCAGCCGTCATTCTACAGGGATCACATAGTTGAATCAGCCAGGGCACAGGCTGTTGATTCATCTTCTTCCCTGGTGGCCAACGCCAGGGAGAGGATGAACCAGGTGGGGGATCCCCTGGGACACGGGTTTCATCACGCCAGGAAGGTTGCCCTCGACGCGGCCACCATCGTATTTGCCGAATCAGGCATCAATGAGAGTGCCGACAATCTCGCACGCCTTGCCCTCATGGCGGGCTACCTCCACGACATCCGGCGCGACCGCAGTGAGCACCCGGCACAGGCAGCCGAATACGTGGAATACCATTATCATGATCAACTGCAAAAAACTGAGATCGGAATGATATGCTTCGCCATCCGTAACCACGAGGCATTTGTTGAACCTGCAGAGACTGACAACAAGGACCGGGAACTCCTTTCTGACGTGTTGTACGATGCAGATAAGTTTCGCTGGGGTCCTGACAACTTTCTATATACAGTATGGGACATGGCCGCCAGCATGAACCTCACATCCAGGCAGGTAATTAAGGGGTACGACAACGGGATACGGGGCATCCAACAGGTAAGGGAATCTTTCCGCACCCCGACCGGAAAAAAGTATGGCCCTGAATTCATTGATATCGGCCTCATGATGGGAGAAGAGCTTATCTCCTTTCTCACCGGTTCCGATGACCGCTGAACCCGTCTAAATATTCTTGACGTTATCTATCTTCTGCGCTTTAATTCAAGTACTTGAATTATATTGATCTATGAAGCATACTACAGCATAATTCATAAGGTATACGGGTTAACGTCTAACATTCACCATGGAAGAACAAGTACATAATACCGACACCGTCGAAACCGGCTCTGCGTCCCGTCAAGACAGGATACTCATAGTTGACGATGAAGAGTCCATTCGCAGCATCCTTTCCCGCTATCTTGGCATGAAGGGATACGAAGTAGTCACCGCCAGGGACGGCATGTCTGCACTAGACCACCTGAAACAGGAACCCTGTGACCTCGTACTGACAGATTTAAAGATGCCCAACCTTGACGGCCGCGAGCTCCTGAAACTCATGTCAGAACAGTTCCCCGATATACCCAAGATAGTACTCAGCGGATACGGTACCAACGATGATATCATGCTGGCACTTAAAACGGGCGCGTATGATTTTCTTAACAAGCCTATAATCGATTTCAAGATACTTGACCATGCCATAGAACGTGCACTTGACCGCAAACACCTGGCGGAACAGCGTGACCATTACATAGAGCAGCTCACACAGATCAATGACGTGATATCCCTTCTTAACAGGGGCCGGGATACAGACCAGGTATTCTCTACGCTCTCAAGACTGTTAAGAAAGATTATCCCCTTTAACAGGATATCACTGGCCCTCATTGACCAGGAATCTGGTGAAGTAGTCACGAAGCTGGCGGATTCGGATGCAGACATCCTTATCCCGCCGGGATCTCGATTCCCTCTCAAGGATTCATCTCTCAACGAAGCTGCCATGAGCAGAAAGGTGTTGATCATATCCGAGCTGAAAGAATACGCCAGGGAATATCCCAATTCCAAAAAGGCTGAACTGTTGCTGAAAGAAGGTATGAATTCATCAATGGTATTGCCCCTGATAGTGAACAACAACACCCGCGGGTTTTTACTGTTTGCATCTGAGCAACCTCATGCATTTTCTGAAGAGCATACAACGTTCATAGAATCCATTGGCGCTCCCATTGCGTTCAGTATCCAGAGATCCGAGCTGATGAATGAACTGGAGATGTACACAAAAAAACTTGAGAACCTGGTAAAGATACGTACCCACGAGGTACTGAAAACACAAAAAACTACCATCTTCGCCCTGTCCAGCCTGGCAGAACTACGCGACCCCGATACCGGCGAACACCTTGAACGAATGCGAAACTACTGTATACTCATTGCCCAGATATCAAAGTATTCAGGCAAAAACAGTGAAATAAACAACCAGTATCTTCGTGACCTTTACGATTCCTCCATTCTTCACGATATAGGCAAGGTTGGGATACCCGATGAGATACTGTTAAAACCAGGTCCACTCACCCCCGAAGAATTCGAGATCATCAAGACACATGCAACTATCGGCTACCAGTCGCTTCACAAGGCGGCATCACGTGAACTGGGTGATGACTCATTTTTAGAAATGGCCATGGACGTCACCCTCTATCATCACGAACGCTGGGATGGACAGGGATATCCTGAAGGCTTGAAAGGCGAAGAAATACCTCTTTCGGCAAGGATCGTTGCCATCACAGACGTATACGATGCCCTCACATCACGACGGCCCTATAAAGAAGCGTTCAGCCATGAAAAATCCATAGAGATAATGAAAAGCGAGTCGTACCGTTTTGACCCGGATCTTTTCAAAATTTTTATTGATAATCACGAAGAATTCAACAATATACGAAAAGAATTCAACTAGAAATATATAATTAAAAGAAAGGATTATCCCGAAAGGCAGGTCATATGCGTCAGCAAACACCACAGTTCAGAATAGGTGGCCCATTAACACCAATGGTAAAAAAGCTGCTCATCATTAACGGGGCTGTTTTTATACTGCAGTTCCTTGCAACTCAATTCTTTCCCGGTGTACTTGAATACTGGTTTGGTCTCCACCATGAAGGGCTTACCCACCAGTTCAAGGTATGGCAACTGTTTACCTACATGTTCCTGCATGGCAACTTTTTCCATATACTTTTCAACATGATAGCCCTGTGGATGTTCGCAGGTGATCTTGAAATGCGATGGGGCAGCAACTACTTCATCCGTTATTACGTATATTCCGGCATCGGCGCTGGTATATTCATTGCCATCATGAACCAGCTGGTTTACTCCCAGTATGCTGCTAACCCTGTCACCATCGGTGCCTCGGGAGCCATCTTCGCACTTCTTCTGGCATACGGCATGACCTGGCCAAACAGGGAAGTATTACTCTATTTTCTCTTCCCGGTTAAGATGAAATACCTGGTCATCGTTTTCGGTCTAATCGCATTCTTCGGTACCCTTTCAAGTGCAAGAGGTGCACCCGGGAATATCAGCCACATTGGTCATCTCGGCGGCATCATTTCAGGCCTGTTGCTTATCTATTTCAGGCAAAAAGGTCCTTCCACTACATCGTCATCACCTAAGGCCAGCAAAAAAAAGAAGGATACCGGCAGTTTCATCAGCCGCATGATGCACAGTCATAAATTGAAGAAAAAGCAAAACGAAATAGAAAGACGCATTAAAGCCAAAAAGATCATAGATGAGCTTCTGGAAAAGATAGCACGAAATGGCATGAGTTCTCTTACCAGCGAGGAACGGGAAAGACTTGAATGGGCCAGGAAACATTATTACCCCGATTCCAACGATATTGTCCACTGAAAGAGCAGAAACATGATAATTAATTGACACACCTCCCCTTCCGGGGTAAAAGGTGTCCAATCATAACCCGTATTTTCAAGAGGAAACAATCATGTTCTGGGACAAGGATATCGAAACAATTGACCGTGCTTCACTTGAGAAACTGCAACTGGATAAATTACAAAAAGCCCTTGCTGCTGCTTCCCGCACCCCTTTCTACAAAAAGGTTTTCGATGAAAACAAGGTCAACATCGAAAAAATAACAACACTTGATCATATTAAAGAACTGCCATTTACCACCAAGCAGGACCTGCGGATAAGCTATCCTGACGGCATGGTACCGGTAAAACGAAGCGATATTGTCCGGATGCATGCATCATCCGGAACAACCGGCAAATCGACGGTAATATTTTATACACAGAATGACCTGGATGACTGGTCAGACATGGTTGCCAGGTGCATGGTGGCCACCGGCACCACAAGGGATGACGTATTCCAGAACATGATGGGATACGGCTTATTCACTGGGGGACTGGGACTGCATTACGGTGCCGAAAGACTTGGATGCATGGTAATACCCGCATCATCCGGCAACACCCTTAAGCAGATCCAGTTAATGCAGGACTTTGAGACCACCGTCATTCATATCACTCCAAGCTATGCCCTGCATCTTGTTGAAGTTATCAACGAACAGGGGATCGATCCCCACCAGATGACGGTAAAAAAGGCCTACCTGGGGGCAGAACCATACTCAGAGGCAACCAGGTTGAAGATCGAGGAGCAGTTTGGCATTGATGCGTATAATTCATACGGCATGTCCGAGATGAACGGACCCGGTGTTGCCTTTGAATGCACAGAAAAAAACGGCATGCATCTATGGGAAGATTTCTATATCATCGAGGTCATTAACCCGGATACCGGTCAAGTGCTTGAACCCGGAGAAGAAGGTGAACTGGTCCTTACCCATATAAACAGGGAAGCCATGCCAATAATCCGTTACAGGACCAGGGATCTCACCCGCATACTACCCGAACCATGCCCGTGTGGTCGAACCCATTACCGCATAGACCGCATCAAGGGACGCACCGATGACATGCTGATCGTAAGCGGAGTTAATGTATTCCCGTCCCAGATCGAAACAGTGCTCATGAGTTTTCCGGAAGTAGGGAATAATTACCAGATCGTTCTTGAAAGGGAAGAGAACCTGGACAGGATGCACATCAAGGTTGAACTGTACTCAAAGATGTTTCATGGCGAGATAAAAGAACTTGAACAGTTGAAATCACGGCTCAGGGAGACACTTCGGGCACTTATCACCATCAATCCGCGTATCGAACTCATGGAACCCGGCTCACTGCCTCCCAGCATGGGCAAGGCCAAGAGGGTTATAGATAACAGATCCATATAGACAAGGAGGCGAGTATGCCATACCAGGTATCCGTTTTTGCCGAGAACAAGCCGGGAAAAATTGAGCGAATCACCAGTGTCCTCAATGAAAATGACATTAACATTCGGGCAATAACCATTGCAGACTCAGGTGATTACGGCATCATCAAGTTACTGCTGGACAGGCCTGAAGAAGGGTGTGAACACTTGAAAGAAAAAGGAATAGCTGCCACCCTTAAAGAGATCGTTGCAGTAAAGATCGACGACAGGCCCGGTGGCCTGTATCACGTGGCATCACTTTTGCGCGAGCAGAACATTAATGTTGACGACGCCTACGGTTTCATGGTTAAAAGCCACGAGGAATCGGTATTCGTGTTCCAGGTTGATAATGTGAAGAATGCAGAGAAAATACTGGAAAACGCGGGCTTTACAACTCTAAAGGAAAAAGAGCTCTACTACCTGTAAAATATCCCGGAGGTGAATCAACATGAATCGGGAAGACGCCCTCGAACTTCTACAGAAGCATGTATCAAATGAAAACATGATAAAACACTGCCTTGCGTCAGAGGCCGTAATGCGGGCACTGGCAGCGGAATTGAACGAAGACCGGGAAAAATGGGGACTGGCAGGTCTTTTGCACGACCTTGATGTTGAAACAACAGATGCTGATCTATCCATACATACAAGGGAAACAGAAAAAATACTTCGCGAACATGGTATTGACGATGAGATTATCGAGGCCATCAGGTTACACAACCTTGAAGCCCATCCCGGCGAAGAACGGACATTGCCGTTTCATCACGCCCTTGCCGCAGGTGAAACAGTAACCGGCCTTATCATTGCAACAACCCTGGTGTACCCGGATAAAAAGCTGGACAGTGTAAAGACAAAATCTGTTGTAAAACGAATGAAGGAAAAAGCCTTTGCCAGGTCAGTAAATCGTGATACCATACGTGAATGTGAAAAGCTTGACCTTGATCTGAATCGTTTTGTTGAAATTTCCATTAATGCAATGCGAGATATATCAGACGATCTGGGATTATAATCTATTCCATACAGGAGAAATATATGAAGATCCTAAGAGGTATCATACCACTGTTAATACTGGTGATCTCAATGGCTGCCTGTTCCAACAGCCCAAAGATCGGCAGTACACCCAGGGAGGTGCTGGTAAATAAATATTTCCAGGATGAAAACACCTACGTGATCGTTGCCCGCGGTTATCCAAAAGCCGGACTCTCCGAGATGCAGGCGATAGGAACTGCACAGGAAGCGGCCCTGACAAATGCCCAGATAATAGCCCGGCAGTCTTTTGACAGCACTGTTGACGTTATAAAGGCAGGACAGGTGAAAAAGTATGAAAACCGCGGTACACACGTAATAATAACGTACCTTGTAAAAGGGAATAACCTGAAAAGTCACTACCTGCCATAATGGTAAATCCGGATCAGTTATTGACCTGCAGGTTGTACGTAACCGCCACCCCAAGGTTGTAAGAGGTGAAGGTTCTCACATCAGAAAGGTCATCATCTATACTGTTATAACTGGAATCCGCGCTGTCAATAGTCAGGTACCCCCGGATACCCCAGGTATCATCAAGCAGGTAATCCGCCGAGAAATACCAGAACCGGGGGAATATACCTGACCTGTTTTGAAGCGACATCTCCTGTAACGATCCGGATCTGTCCGTTGCATCCCAGGGATAGGTGGCACTTCCACCCAGAAGATATCCCCCGTTCATGTTGATAATGAGACGCGGCGTATATCGAAAACGAAGACCTGCCGAAAGTGAATTGAAGGTGGCTTCACCCCCGCTTTCCTCGTCACTTATATATAACCACCTGTACATTATATTTATTCCCAGGTGCCGCGAAAAGTTTTTCCCCCCCATCAGGGAAAGGGTGTCAGAATGCTGTTTACCCGAAACAGGTGCCCTGCCCCATGCTTCCAGGTTATAATTTTCACCAAGATAATACACTCCGAAGGGTATCCCCGATACGAACCTGTTCGATGAATCCTTTTCCGCATTATACCCGGGGTCATTCTCATCCTTCCATATGTTCATGCCAAGGTTTATACCCAGCCAGAATCCCCATCGCGTGCCCTTTACCTGCTTTTCAAGCCTGATTGATTCAACGGTCTTAGTATCGATATCTGCAAGCGCGGCAGCCATGATCTCCATCTTTTCTGGAAGGTCCTCCGGTGATGATACCCGAATCTCAGAGGTTTTCAACAACTGTCCTGAATGCACATCGATCACCCTGGCTGTTACCAGCACCTGGGAGCCAATGCCCAGAACGCTGCCCCATACGATCAGGTCCAGTTGATTATCCCTGCCTGCTTTGACCAGCTCTTCATTGCCAATGGTATCCATTGCTTCATCCTGGCCTCCTGAAAAAACCGTTAATTCAATTATTTTTTCATGTGCCCGGTAGTCCTTTCTTTGCATGAAGCGGGATAGAAGCAATTCAGGAACAATACTACCGGCATTTTCCACAACCGGCTGGTTAACCACCCGGAAACGCGAAAAACCCACCTTTAAAACCGCAGGTTCATTGTCTGCAGCATACACTATTACCGTTGAGAATGTTGATACAAGTATAACCGTGGTCACCCGCATGAACCGGAAGAAAATTCGTATTGATCTCATTGCAGCTCCTCTTTACATGACATGCGATCATAAAAAAATATGATCCCTGCAACACTATTGTCAAGCAACACAAAAGAAAAGCGGTACCATAGAAGCGTACCGCTTACTTTCACGCATTTTATTTGCATACTCTTATTTTATTCTTTCAGCTGTCAATACGATCCTGTTGGGAAAAGTTTCCTTGATATCTATTTTAAATCCCAGGCTTTCCGCCTTGGCATTCAGCTCATCTGCAAGATCGGTGGTTTTCCCTGCAAACTCCACCTCAATCTTGGAGGATTTTCCTGACTGACCACGGCTGTATACTTTCTGCACTCCCCTTACCCTTTGCTCTATCTGGTTCCTGAACTTGGTAAGATCACTGTAATCAAGTCCGGCGATTGTCAGCATTATCATGCGCTGGGTTGCCGCAAGCAGGAATTTCTTTGTTATCTGGTTCATAAATGGACCCGATTCGAACTTGCCGTTCTCATCGTTAACAGAACCAAGTATTTTATGCAATGCCCTCTGTATGGCCAGTTTAGACGCTGTTGTTCCGTCAATATGTACTGCCGGCATATTTGTACTTGTACTTGCAAGGATTCGGCCGGTATATACATCAATGGCCTTCAGGTTCAATATGGCCTGCTTGGATTTCATGTTCTTGCTGTACTTCTTCATCGCAGCAGACTGGTCAGTTGTTCTCACCTGGCCAACGATGAGACATTCAGCGCCAACATCATCAAGCAGCAGGTCCTGGACTGATCCGCTGACACTTCCCTTGATAGCCTGGTTCATCTTTCTCCGTTCACGTTTCAACAGCTGCTGTGTCATTGCAGCATCCACGAACTCAAACCCGGCGTTGCTCATTATTTCCATCATTGAAAGTTCTGTAACCGTAAATCCGGGACTGTTTCTTTTTCCTTCAAAGGTCTCATTGATCAATACCATGAACTTGGGCCTGCCGTAATTGCGTATGGTGGCCTCAATGGTTTCATTTACCGCCTGTGGATACACTTCACCGTATATCCTTACCATGAAGGCTCCATTCCGGGATCCCTCCTTGAGCACTTTCCAGTTTCGTACCATCCCGGTTGAACGTGCTTCAACTATTGACTCAACAAGTGCAAAGTCCTCTACCACCGAACGACCCTGTATGGTAGTCCCGAGTTTCATCTTTACAAGTTTATTCATGGCATCATCAATGGCACGGTCACGAGCAAGTGAAACATCATTGTCATACACTGTTCCATAGCCGGTCGCCTCACCGGACATGTTAGAGTCTTCAGATGATGCTTTTTTTGACCCCTTGGTTCCTCCACATGATACCAGCGCCATGCTGACCAGAAACACCATGATCGCCACAAAGACTTTTCTTTTCATAGCAAACGCTCCTTACTTATACTTTATGCAGACTCACAATACTTGATTTTAATATTTTATTGATACCCGTCAATACGTACAGTATTATCAGTATATTCTCATAATACGTATAACATGTTCATAGTCAATCCATTTTTATTACTGTGTAATGAATGGTCACATCCAAATAATTAGTCATCTGCTGGTAATATTTTTATTGCAGTGTAACACCACCTTGTATAAGCTTTTCGGACGGATGCATACGATATAATAAAAAATCGCG
This sequence comes from uncultured Leptospiraceae bacterium, assembly GCA_964345775.1. Classification (GTDB taxonomy): domain Bacteria; phylum Spirochaetota; class UBA4802; order UBA4802; family UB4802; genus M55B154. The sequence continues at coordinate 14,482 of CAYFSO010000051.1, forward strand.
CTTACGGGTACAACAATGGAAAAAGACCTGGTTCAGTCTCTCAAACTTGATATTAGCAAAAAATTCCGGCTTTCTCCTTACGAACGCATGGCATTTCACTCAATATTGACCCTTCGAAAAACAGAGAATGCCCTTGAAATACTCAAAACGGATCTTGCCAAATCCCCGGTGGTAAGGAAAAGTGCCATTAATGCACTGGTGACATTCGAGGATGATGCAGTACATGATATACTTGTAAAGCTTTTGAAAAAGGAATTGTCAATCGACGAAACTATACTGATCATTGATTACCTGTCTGACCATGGCCGTGAAGAGGATATTCCACTAATAAGAAGTTTTATCGCCAACAGCATGCAAAACCCCGGCCTGTCTCCTGCCATCCCCCACGCGTTCGAATCCATTAGACAGACAGGGGCCGCGGACAATGAAACCCGTTCTTTTCTGCTTGATATCATAAACGATAAAAATGTCGATCCTTACATTAAGTATTACGCCATCAGGGCCTGTACAATTTTCCGGGATATCGGTCTTTTCGAAAACCTGCTCCGGCAGGACAACGAACAGTTCAGATCCTCCTGCTTCAATTCACTTGCCATACTCTCAAGGGAGCTGCGCAAAGAAGCAGAACAACAAAGAGAAGAGAAAGTACAGGAATACGGCTACCAGCCAACAGCTACTGATCCTGATGACAGCACCATAGTTGATATCCGCGTCTTGCTGGGTAAATACTCATCCCGTTTCCAGGATTACGAAACAGCAACGAAAATATCCTTCGTAGAGGCGATGATCGAGTCCAACCACAGGGAAACCCACATTTACGTGATGAATGCGCTTACCTCCGGTAACGAGGAACTCCTTTTTGAAGGATTAAACCTGCTCCTGAGAACTATTCACAGGATACGCGACCATGATAATCTATTTCGTTCATTGATCGCACTTACCGTAGAACATGATTACAACAACGAGTTGATAATAAACATATTTGTGAACTTTTTCACCAACCTCCTTGAAAACAGAAATACCAACCTGCTCCGTGATAAGCTTTTTAACTATATTGTAGTAACCCTTGAAACATATTTTGAACAGTACCGAAAGGAATTCATGATAACGGATGTTATTGAAAAAGATTATTCCGACGACATACAGAAAGTCAGGCATTTCATCCGTGAAAATTTAAATGCCAGGGTACATAACAAGATCAAGAATTTCCTTTCAAGTGATAATAGAGAAGCAATTCAGAATCTTTTCTCCCAGATGGCAGACGTAGTTCCATTCTTAAGTGATCAGAATAAAGATTCGCTGTACCTCCTTATCTCGCTGTTGTACGAAAGTGACACAAGATCACGCGAAATTTCATCCGACAGACTGGAAGCCATAAAATTCGATAAGCGCTATCTGCGTTCCAAGATACTGCGGCTTTGTGATATTATTGCCAGGTTGAACATAACAGCTGCCGCCACTCCCCTGGTGAAGATCTTCAATTATGTAAAAAAATACCATGACCCGGAGATCTTTCATGGTGTAGCATCAGCACTCTCACGGTTAAATTACTCCTATATGCTGGGTGAACTGGAGCTGCTTCTTGTATCCGGTGATATTGACGATCAGCATAATGCCATAAGGTACATTTCACAGTTTTCTGACCAGCATTCACTCAATATCATGCTGGATTTTATACAGGAACCGGGGAATATCCATGATGATGTACTCATCTCGGCGTTGAATATCTTGATACGACGCGAAATAACCGGGAACGTGGCTGCCCCGGATACATTCAAAAAAGTAATGTCCATATCAGAAAACGAAGAGGTCATTCGTCTTGCCATCCTCTGCCTCGGCAAATCCGGGTCGGAAGCTGACATAGATTACCTGAATAACCTGTTTAATGAAACCGGGTACAGGGGACCGAAACAGGCTGTAGTTCTTGCAATTAGTTCCATTATACTGTCAACCAAAGATTACAATAAAAGACAGGTAACAAAATACCTTAAGGATTACCTCAGGGAATCTGATATTCGTGTGCGGATGTACGCGTGTGCATTACTCATCAATATCGGCAACAAGGAAGCATTTCAAACACTTAAAGACATGATGGTCATAAAGAATAAATCTATTCAGCGTGAACTTCTCTTCATCCTGAGAAACTCAATAAACCTTGAATTCGCATATTTTCTTATATCCCTGTTTTCCGAAGACTATGCTATTTCAAGGGATATTGTATCACTTTTTTCTAATCTCCAGGAAGAGCACCTTATTGACATAGAATCCTTTGTGACCAACCTGTATAAAAAGTACGAACGCATTGGGCTTGAGACCAGGGAAGAAGCAGAAACTGCGCGTACAACAGAAGAATCCTCTTTTCTAAAATCCATCACGAAGGTGGAGGCACCACATGTACAGATCAGTATCCAGAATTTTTATCAGCTGATGAAGCGCTCCAGCATCATTGAACTGACATTTCTACATACACGGATAATGGAATACATTATATCAAACATTGAGGAACACGAAGGTAGTATAAGTAACACCATCGATGGTACAATTGATTGTTATTTCAGCAACTCAACACGCGCCCTGCAGGCAGCAACTGCTATACGATCAAGCCTTCAGAAATTCAATGCAATGGTAATAACTGACAGGAAAATTCTTGCATTCATACAGGTAGTACATTCCCCGCTTATTACCCTTAATGGTGAAATAATCTCTCATCCTGAATACCGCCTTCATACTCCGGTAAGTCAATATACCGGTACAGCACTCATAATAGATGAAAAGATATACCAGGATTCCAAAGAAGAATATTTTACACTGCCATATCCCGAACAAAATATGGAAATCCCTCTCGCGCATTCACTGCATTACATGCTTATATCATCCCGAAATCTTTTCCAGCTTGCTGAACAATACCTGAATGACATAATAGTAACAGAGAAAAAGGATATTGAGCGCAGGGATCAGATAGAAGAAGAGATACGCAGAAAAAAAATACAGATGCGAAGCCCACAGACCACTGAATACGCCGAGGCACTTGATAATCTAAATATTATGCTAAAAAATGAATTAGCGAATATAAATAACTACGTACAAAAAAGGACCACCGACAGGGAAATGATCGTAAACGTTGAGAAGATGCTGGATAAAGTGCATCGTCGTTTTATCACAGAGATCGCAAAAATTATCATGTAAGGTTATGTTCAATGAACTTTTTGAAATGTATGCTGATGCTTGTGATCGTATGCGTATTTATTCCTGGTACCATTATTGCGCAGGAAGAAGGACAGGAAATGATCGACGAGCCTGCTGAAGAACCGGGAATATTTTCTTTTCAAGCAAAGCCGCAAAAGGAACCAAATGAAAAAAAATGGTTTTTTGATCTTGCCGGCATGTACAAGAGAAAAACCGGCAACACGGATACGCTTGACGAAAACATCAGCACAGAGCTGAAATATGACAACAATGTGACTGCTTTCGAAATAATGTTCAATGCATTTTACGGTGAATCAAATGGTGTACGTGATGAAAAAACCGGGAAGGGAGTCATCAAGCTTGACCATTATATAATTCCGCGGGTTGAACTTTTTGTTTTCTCGCAATCAGAATATAATAAACCGGCACTCCTTACCTACAGGAATAACAGCGGTGCAGGGGCAAAATTTGTTTTTTTCCAGAATCCCTTCTGGAAGGTTGATCTCAGCGGGGCCCCGGTATACCAGTACGAGGATTACGAGAACCGGGATCACATCAAAGAAATACGATGGTCAATGCGATTCAGAATAAACCTGAGACCGGTTGACTGGCTTAAACTTGATATGACTGCATTTTACGTTCCCGAATGGAACAATGCCGAAAATTACCGGACAGACATCAGCGGGTCAGTAACCATTTTTGTTGTATCCCATGTATCAATCAAAGCCGGTTATATAAACCAGTACAATACCAATGCGCTGCCCGGTACCCAGAAAGAGGACCAGACTACCTATGTACAGGCAGGTATTCACCTGTGATATCAGTCTACCTCTTCAATATCAACGAATCTCTTCGTCAGGTCCCTTTTATGCATTATGAGATTATACGAATGGGTAATGAAAAAAGGGTCTTCCTTGTATTCTAACAGCTTGTTGTAGTGATAATACGCTTTCCTGTAATCCTGAAGTTTGTACGAACATTCAGCATAATAATAATGGTATGCCCTGTCATACTTCTTTTCCAGGTCAATCTGCTTGAGCTTTATGATCGCCTTGTAATATTCCTCTTTCTTATAATGTATCTTTGCAAGTCCCAGCAGCCCATTGGAGTATTCCGGATCAACGGACAGGGCCGAGTTATAATAACGCCAGGCCAGTTCTAACTGGTTCCTGTTGTAATACACGTCTCCCATCTTAATAATTGCTTTCAATTCTTTTCTGTTGATCTCAAGGGCTTTTCTGAAATATTCAAGTGACCTGCTTTCATTACCCATTTTACTGTACAGCTCTCCCAGTACCAGGTACACGGCAGGACTCTCAGGAACGATTTGCTGCGCCTTTTCAAGATGAATTCTTGCCCTGTTGAAATCCCTTAAACGGAGATACGATATGCCAATATTCAAATGATAGGGATAGAACAACGGTGCATGTCTCAGTGCATTTTTAAAAATATCAACCGCTTCTTCATATTTTGCCTCAAGAACTAATTCCGCGCCCCGGTTATTTGCTCTTGCCGCCTCTGAACTTCCGGTACAGAACAACACCCCCCTTATTTCATAAATATTGTCATGTGTCTTTTTCTCTACCGGCTCTTCTCTTAGATATAACAGGGGAGGCGCATTTGGATCAAGAATTTGAGAATGCAACGGAATACCGACACATGACAAAAGAACAAGTACATATGCCTGGATACAGACATGGCGGTACATCTTTGAGCTAAACTTTCCTGTATAAATGACACGCAACACGATTTTCACCCTGTATTATAAAATCCGGGTATTCTCTTTCACAAATATCCATACGGTGTGGACACCTTGGATGGAAATGACAACCCGTGGGGGGATTTTCCGGTGATGGGATCTCACCCTTTATGACTGAAAAACCGTGTTTTACCGGTTTCACATCCGGGACCGAATCGAGAAGGCTTCGCGTATATGGATGAAGTGGATTAGAGAAGAGTTCTTCCCTGCTACTCTCCTCAACAATTTTCCCAAGGTACATTACAGCGATCCTGTCACTGATATGCTTTACTACGGCCAGGTCATGTGCAACGAAGACGTACGTAAGATTCAGTTTATTCTGCAAGTCCACCAGCAGGTTCAATATCTGCCCCTGTATGGACACATCAAGAGCAGATACCGGTTCATCAAGAACAAGAAGGGATGGGTTCAATGCCAGTGCCCTTGCAATACCAATTCGCTGCCGCTGTCCCCCGCTGAATTCATGTGGAAATCTTTCCGCGTGTTCTGGTTGCAACCCCACCATGTCCAGCAGGGATTCCATGGCTTCTTTCAACTGGCCGGCAGTATTTTTTTTACCATGTATTCTCAGGGACTCGCTCACGATTTTCCCCACCTTCATCCTGGGATTCAGCGAACTGAAGGGATCCTGGAAAACTATTTGCATATTTCTTCGAAAATGTCTCAAATCATTTCTGCCAAGAGAGTGTACCGGGGTATCCTTTATAAAAACTTCTCCGGAATCAGGTTCTACCAGCCTCAGCATGGAACGAACCGCCGTGGTTTTACCACTTCCGCTTTCACCCACTATCCCCAGGGTTTTGCCTTCTAATACAGTAAAACTCACATCATCTAATGCCTTCACCTGCAGATGCTTTTCACCAATTCCATGTTTCCGGGGAATGAAATACTTCTTTAAATTCTTAACATTTACCATTATACTATTCATATTAGATCACTAATTCCTTGACACTCCTGGCAGCAGAACAATAGCTGTATGTTCCACCAGTAAAATACATTTTCTCATCTAGGTATTTTATTTTCAAGATAATTACTCATGATTAGAATGTAAAAGGATCATACGATGAATGTGCGGATATTAATATTTAATCTTTCTCCCCTTCTTCTTATTATGATTTTTGTATTCTCTGCCGGGTGTGCCACCATCTATCAACACATGA
>CAYFSO010000052.1:0-20447 GCA_964345775.1 uncultured Leptospiraceae bacterium
AATACGGATACCCGCAGGAAGCCATTGAAAGATCAGGATCCTTCTGTATTATGGTTATATCGGCATTTTCATCAAGCCTGCGTGCCTTCGCGGCTGCCTTTGGGCCGGCAGCTGAACCCCCGATAACAACAATACGTTTTTTGTCAGCCATATACATACTCCTTTTGAACAGATTTTGAATAATTGGATATAATACTATTAATATTCTATACCAACTGTATTGTATTATCCAAATATTGCAATATATAAATTAAAAAAATTATTCTCGTAGTATATCGATTATTTCCCGCACACGGTCATCAACCACGCTGTAACAGGTAATAACTCCTTCTTTCCGCGGGGTAATTATCCCGCGATCCTGGAGTATTCTCAGGTGCTGTGATACCGTGGATTGAGGTATATTTAACCTCTGTACAATGTTATTTACGTTGCACTCGTCACGCATGAGATTATGAACGATCTCAAGGCGCACGGGGTGTCCAAGTACTTTTAATATTTTGCCGGCTTCAATAAAATCCATGTTATAACCTCCCGTAACGTTCAGTAATCCAGCAGGTTCCTGGTGGAAAAACTTGGTTCCGAGGTAACGTTTATCCCCAGTTTCTTAAGACCCACATCGTCTCCTGGAGTGGGTATATGGGTCATGTGCATTTCGCAACCTGCAAGTCTGGGTAGATTCTCCATGGCGGCATGTGCCGTGGGATTTGCACCGGCACTTATGGCAAGCGCGATCAATGTTTCTTCCAGGTCAAGGCTCAATGCCCGTGAACCAAGCAGGTCACCCTTTAGATTGCGTATTGAATCGATTATCGCGGGTGACAACAGGTGAATGTTATCAGGTATACCCGCGATATGCTTGATGGCATTGAGAATAAGGGCCGGGGCTGCATGCAGAAGCGGTGAATTCTTACCGGTAATAATAGTATCATCAATCAACTGTATGGCAGCACCACAGTAAATTCCCTGGTTACCCTTCCCCTTCTCCTTCGCATCCATGGCAGACTGTCTTGCGGGATTGACAACCAGCCTGTCTTCAGGTTCAAGCTGCAGTTCTTCAAGAAGCAGCTCAACCCGCTGTACAGTATCACGATCAGTAAAACCCATTGCATATTCACACGAGTACCTGAAAAACCGTCGTATTACTTCCTGCTTTGCGGCTTCCTTCACAACATCCTGGTCTGTAATACCAAAACCGGCCCTGTTCACTCCCATGTCTGTGGGTGAGAGGTACATGGACTCGGATCCATGGATCTTCTGCAGTATTCGCTTCAGAACAGGAAAAGATTCAACGTCCCTGTTGTAATTAATTGCCACAGTATCATATGCCTCGATGTGGTACGGGTCAATGAGATTGTAATCCGCTATGTCCGCGGTTGCAGCCTCGTATGCGATGTTCACCGGGTGCTTGAGGGGCAGGTTCCATATGGGAAAAGTCTCAAATTTTGCGTAGCCGCTTTTAAGCCCCTTCCTGTTGTCATGGTAAACCTGCGAGAGGCATGTAGCCATCTTGCCGCTGCCGGGTCCGGGCCCGGTGACAACAACCAGCGGACTTTCAGTCTCCACGTACTCGTTAGCGCCATACCCTTCATCGCTGACAACAAGGTCTATATTGGTGGGATACCCGCTGGTATAACCATGCGTGTACACCCGTATATTCTGTCGTTCCAGTTTTTTCTTGAATATGGTTGCAGCAGGCTGTTTCTCGTACCTGGTTATAATAACGGCCTTTATCTCAATATCCCAGTCCCGCAGGTCGTCAATAAGCTTCAGCACATCAGCATCATAGGTTATGCCAAAGTCAGCCCGAACCTTTTTCCTTTCAATATCTCCCGCGTATATACAGAGAATGATATCGGCGCTGTTACTCAGCTCCTGCAACAGTCTCATCTTCACGTTGGGATCGAATCCCGGCAGCACCCTTGAGGCATGATAGTCGAAAAGCAGCTTGCCGCCAAATTCAAGGTACAGCTTGTTGTCAAAACGCTGCACCCGTTCCATGATGGCATCTTTCTGTTCCTGGAGATATCTCTCGTTGTCAAACCCGGTCTTCTTCATAAAAATACACCTGAATTAAATATGTACCCACAATGTGGCAGAGGTATGGAGGATTTCGCTGCTCAAATCGCGATTTGCATTATATTCATTCTTCTGAGTGGTTGTATATTGTACATACAGGATATGTTTATGCCCGGTAACAATAGATGTCAATTGAAATAAGAAATGGATATCCATTTATTTTAATTTTTCTGGTTGTTATTGATTACATGGAGATATACTATACCATTATGAAAAAATGGTCATGCATCTTTATTGTTCTGCTTCTGGTTTCATGCGGTACTTCTATTCCTGTTTTACAGACATCATCTGCTCACAATGATCTTGTTATATGGGCGCATTCTGACATGCAACCGCGCACTGAATCTCAGAAAGTGCAGTACGAAACAGCATTTCATGATGTCCGAAAAAACATCCCTTCTGTAAATACCGCAATTGTTGCGGGTGACCTGGTCTGGCGGGATAACCTGCCTGAGGATTATTATGGCTGGATGCACAAGCTCAGAAAAAATTCGGGGATTCCCTACTGGTTCGAAATTGCCGGAAATCACGATCTCAATGACAGGGACGCGTATTTGCAATTTACCTCGTGTCCAATGCATTACGCGGTGACCTATGGCAACACGGTGTTCATTTTCATGTCGGACGAGATCCGCTCTGCCGTGACAGACATTTCGCCTGAAGCCTTTCGGTGGTGGCGTGATCTCGTAATAAAATTTCAGGATCACAATATCATAGTCATCACCCACGCGTCACTCAATCAGAGCAAGCTTATGGGCACCATCAACAGCACAATGACTATCAAGGATTCTAAAAGATTTTACAGGGTACTCAAGAAATACCACGTGGATATCTGGTTATCCGCCCATACCCACCTTCCGAATATTCTAAGGGGAAAGTGGCACCGGGGCAGTCATGTCCCTACCCTTTTTGTTGATATATCGGGGATCAACAAGACAACATTTTCACCCATAGAATCATGGATCCTTCACCTGCGCAACGGCATGCGGGAAGTGATCATGTACCCGCGTAATCATGAAAAAGAAATACATTATAAGACCCAGAAGCTGGTTCACAGCCTGCGCTATCCTTTCACGTGGGACGGGAATGCCCCTGTAATGGTCAGCTCGATCCCATGGCAGCCTGCGGATTAGGAAGAACCGAAATTACTGGAAGCCGTACCGGTGCCATTTTCGGGTAACCTTTTCTTCAATGTCTTTATCCATTGATATAAGTTCAGGAACGTCCCGCAGCATGCCCTCGTCCCTGGTCTTGGTTGTTGCATCCATTCCGAATCCAACCGGGATATTTTCGGTCTTATTTTCTACATTACTGCTATCCGAGAAAATGACATCACTTTCCGGCCGCATGTGTACGGATACCGCCCAGAATATCCTGAATACATCGTTCACATCAACGCTGTCATCAACAACTACAACCTGTATCCTGTGGCCGCAACCAGAGGCCAGCTTCCAGAAATATTCAATTACGTCTTTTGCTTCAAAAGGTTTTTTCTTTGTCATGGACGCGATAACAGTTATGGTGGGTCCGTTGACACGTACACTCACATCCCTGAGTGAATCCCCGTAGTCTCTCCAACCGGTCTTTATGTTCCTTACCGTATCACTGTCGGGCTTCACCTCTTTCAATTTTTCGTCACTGTAACCTTCACCCTGCCACTTGGAAGTCGCGTCAATTCCAAGCCTTGCGCCAACCCCCCTGGGACTTGTTACCGGTTTTTCAAGGTCTGCAAGTCCTCGTGCGGTAACAACGAAATCCTGGTCGGTTCGGGCGTGCCGGCATATGGCGTCAAAGACCTCACCAAGCTTGTGCGGGTTCACCCGATCGTCTACAACGATGAGATTTGTTACGTATGGACTCTGCGCCGCGAATGACCACAAGAAGTGCATGATCTCCTGTGCCTCGTATACGCGGCTCTTTTCGATTGACACAACCATGGTATACAGGGTACCGCTTTCATAAGTGAGGTTTATGTCAACAAGGTTGGGGAAGAATATTTTCGCCATTTCGGTGGCAAGGCGTTCCATGGCCTTGCTCATGTAATGTATTTCGGTCACAGGCATGCCGGTAGTTGCCGCGTGCCAGATGGCATCCTTTCGCATGGTGATCTTTCGCACGTGAAAGACGGGTGTCTGTTTTACCGGACTGTAAAACCCGTTGAATTCGCCGAATGGGCCCTCGTCCACACGTTCACCCGGTTTAACCACCCCTTCAAATATGATCTCCGCGCCGGCAGGTATCCATAAGTCAGAGTCTTCGGCAATTGCATATTTTATACCGCTCCCTTTCATCATTCCGGCCACCATGAACTCGTCAACCGGGGGCATCAGCTGAAACACGCCGGACATTTCAAGGGCCGGGTCTCCGCCTATTGCCACAACCACGTCCATCTCCTGGTCAAGCACCTCTGACTTGGAGTAATGCCTGTTACCGTGTTTCTGTGGAAGCCAGTGCAGGCAGAGTTTATTCTTATCGATCTGCATCATGCGGTAAATACCCAGGTTTAGTCCCCGGGTTTCAGGATCCCTGGTGATGACAAGGGGGAGCGTCATGTAACGGCCACCGTCCCCTGGCCAGCACTTGATAAGAGGGAACCTGTCAAGGTCGATATCGTCACCGGTAAGTATTACCTCTTTGCACGGCACGTTTTTTCGAGATATCTGTATGGGAAGCATGGATGCGCTTTCCTTCAGCTCGGCGTACGATTTACGCCAGTTTGTTGCCTTCATGGCCTTTCGAAGATTGCGTATCTTGTTGAAAAAACCAACAGATTTAACCGCAAGCAGTATGTCCTTGTTTCGCCCGGTTACAATGGTTGCAAGACTGTCAGATCGCTTTTTCACCAGCTGGTTGAAATCTTCGGACGCAAATGCCCATGATACACGTCTCCACGCGCCAAACGCGTTCCCCAGCACCGGCAATTGTGAACCTTTCACGTTCTCGAACAGAACTGCCGGACCGTCTTTTCGTGCCAGGCGGTCCAGTATTTCGTTTATTTCAAGTTCGGGATCAACTTCCTCTGTAACACGTACCAAATCTCCCCTTGCTTCCAGGTGCGCAATGAACTCTCTTAAATCAGAGAATCCCTGGTATTTCAGTTCATTGAGGAAATTCTTTATTTCGTTCACACTCTCGGGTGCGAGATCTCCAATTTTCTTTTTTAACCGGTTAACTTTTCGATCGGCCATAGTTTACTCCTGCAAAATTCTGGGTTAATGGTTCTCATATTGATATACGCATGAACTGGTGGCAACCGTCTTTCGTAGTTGTTTTCATGATTAGATGGTATTATAATTGTATGTTACTATTGTAATCAATTATATCTAAATCAACTGGATTAATATGCATAACAATTTCCATATAGAACTTTTTGACGCTTCACCTGACTGTATATTCCATAAAGACAAAGATTACAGGTATATTTATGTAAATCCTGCAATGTCCCTGCTTTTTAATATATCACAGGAAGAATTCTTAAAACATAATGATTTTGATATTTTTCTCAAACAGGACGCAAAAAAAGTAAGAGAAGAGGATAAACTGGTTCTGAATGGTGAGGTCACCCGTACTGAAATGGTTTTATTTGTGAAGGGAATGAACAGGACCTTCCACGTTATCAAATCACCGGTGTTTGATGATAATGGTGAAGTCAAAGGTATTAGCGGAATTGCACGAGATATTACCGATTATAAGAATTTAACAGGATACCTGAACAAGCACATCAGGCATATCTCGCTTATAAACCAGCTGTACTTCAGTCTTGAAGAAGGTGCGGATACCTATTCCCTGATAAAGCTCACCTGTGACGAACTGAGGGACATACACAATCTCAGTTTTGATGACTGTTACTTTTTTGAAGAACACGAAGATAAACCGCACCTTGTATGTGTCTATAGCAATATTGAAGACTCAGTACTAAAAGCCATCGAGGATCTATCTGGATTGCAATTGTTCAACATGAAAATACCATTATTTGCCAGCAGTATTTACACAAGGTTATATGACACAAGAGAACCTGTCGAATGCTCACGGCGTGAAGAGGTTGAAAGGGCCATCTCCGATTTGGTACATCCCGATGACACAATACACAGGAAAAAAGCCGTTGAAGTTGCAAATATTGCAGGCAATCAACATGTTTTTCTTGTTCCCATTGTATTCGACGGTAAAGCTACCGGTCATATCGGGTTCAATTCCCCGGTTCAATTTAAACATGAATCTAAAGAAGAGATTATAGGGATAGTATACAGTATCTCCAATATCATTGGCAGGAAAAGATATGAAGATGCCCTTAAACGTCAGAAAAAGATGGTCACCACCCTGATGGACAATCTTCCCGGTATGGTTTTTAGCTGCGAGGTAAACAATAACTGGACCATGCACTTTATAAGTGATGGGTGTCTTGAACTGACAGGTTATCTGAAAGAACAGGTTTTACATGACAGCTATATAGCATATGTCGATATAATACACGAGGAAGACAGGAAATACGTTTTTGACGAGGTAATGAAGCACCTGGATGAAGGGAACAGGTATACCGTTAAATACAGGATAAAAACAAAAAGTGGTGATATAAAGTGGGTATGGGAGAGAGGGCAATTATCCAGGTCGCAACACCAGGGAAAGAAATTTATTGAAGGGTTCATCTCTGACATAACAGATCAAATGATTGCAGAACGTGAACTGCGTCTCAATGAATCACGGCTTGAAGCACTTCACCTTCTGAACCTCATGACAGATGCCCCCCTGAAAGAAATTAAAGATTATGCACTTGAATCAGCCGTGGAATTGACTAAAAGCGAATATGGATTCCTTGCATTCGTTGATGAAAAAAACCGAGCGATTCAAATGCATTCCTGGTCAAAAAGAACTATAGAAGACTGTAATATCATTATTTTCCCGGAAATACAAGAAGTAAAGCATGATAATCTATTAGGCAAAGCAATACAATTACGTCGACCGGTAATAGCAAATGCGACTGCTGATTTTGAGTTATTGAATAATGATATTCCATCAGAACATGTTGTTATGAAATCATATATGGCCGTACCCATATTTGATGGTCCCAGGATTATATACCTTGCAGGTGTTGCCAACAAAGAGACTGATTACGATGATTCAGATGTTCGACAGTTAATCCTTCTCATGCAGGGGCTGAAACATCTCATACACAAAAAAGAACAAAAAGAAATAACAGTCAAGTCACTTAACGAGAAAGAAGTTCTGCTAAAAGAAATACATCACAGGGTAAAAAACAACATGCAGGTTATCTCAAGTTTGCTTAACCTGCAGGCAAGCAAGGTTACCAACAGCACAGATTACGAACTTTTTATCGACAGCAAGAATCGTGTACATTCAATGGCACTCGTACATGAAAAGCTATACCGTTCAGAAAATCTGGCATCCATCAACATGTCGGGATACCTTGAAGGACTTATCGCAGAAATAATAAATTCTTACATGGGACAGCATGACAATGTGCACATCAATATTCAAAGTGACAATGTATACATGGACATTCAACATGCCATTCCAACGGGACTCATTACAAATGAACTGGTATCTAATTGTATTAAACATGCATTTCAGAAAAATGTGAATGACAGGGTTATTGTATCCCTTACCAATGAAAACCATGAATACACTTTGAAAGTTAAAGACAACGGAGCCGGTATCCCCGGCAACATAGATATCTGGAACACTGATTCACTGGGATTGCAGCTTGTTGTTATGTTAAGCAAGCAGTTACAGGGTTCAATCAGCCTTGAAAGAGAAAATGGATCAACTTTTATTATCCGTTTTCCCTCAGGGCATACTTCATAAAAAATGAAATCACATCTTAAAATGCATCATACGGAGAAGGCTTTTCCGGGTGTTTCCATTCCAGGGTACCCCGGTAAAACAGGTGGTCAATATAGTAGATGTACACCGTTTTATTTTCACCGCGGTTCACTGTCATGGAATAGCGGTCACCGGTCTTCCATTGCAGGCCCTGACGTTTTTCCGTATCGGCTGTGGTGTGCGCACCGTACCTGGAGTCCAGGTGTGATACCAGCTGGTTATAATGATCTTCATCCAGTTTCACCTGCACATGAATGGCATACAGAAAACCCAGGTAATTAAAGACGAGCCGTATCTTCCATTTTTCGGTTTCCGCATCAATGAAGGTGTGATGCGCAACCGAAAGTTCTTCATACGTTATATTCCCGGCATCAAGAATTGGGATCACGTCCTTCAGCCTGTCTCCCAGGTAGAAATCCTTGAAGCCGGTAATATGGCCATATTGATCCATGCCTGCGGTTACAGTAGCAGGTACAACACATAGTACCATAAGAACAGCGGTTATTTTTAATGTGTTTCTCATATTAAAAATATATTCACTATTTCACTATTCCATCTCATTAAAATATTTCACCAGAAGTACCTGGTTACCTTTCCTGTTGAATTGCACCTGGTCGAATATATTGAATGCCATTCTCAGTCCCCGTCCATGTGCAAGCATCTGCGCGTCCACATCATCTTCGATCATGCTGATGATGGATTTGTAATCGAACCCGTTCCCCTCGTCCGATATCTTGTATACGACCCGTTCATTGTTGAGCAAAAACTCTATGGATACCCTTTTGTCCCGATACACGGGATCTTTCTGACGGCTTAAGATGAACTCCATGTAATTCCCATTTTCAGTAGCCTGTGATTTTTCATTGAATGATATATTCAGATTGCCGTGTTCAATAGCATTTATAATGATCTCTCTCAAACCAAGCTTAATTGCCGTTGCCTGCTGCTGTGTTATATATTTTGGCAGGTTCAATACAAGCCTGTTGCATATTTCCTCGGCGGCGATCAGGTAATTCCCAATGGTGAACCGCATTTTCTCCGTATCGATGTATCTCATGATGGAATCGTCAAGAACATTGGATGCTTTCATCAATATCTCGTTTCGATCATCAATATTTATGTGCTCAATACGAATATGATATTCCCTGGGTTCATGGGTGCCCCTGGCTTTCAGGTGTGTCTTAAAATAGATGGGACGCCCCTCGTTCATCAGTATATTGATCTTTTCCTGAATGAACTGCATGGTAAAATCACTTTCATCTGGAGGAATATACAAAAGGTCATAGAAAGTATAGTCCTCGGGCTTCCTTTCGTCGATAATAAGCTGATTAAGTGCGGACCTGTTTGCATTAAGACACCTGAGGTCAAGGTCAAGAGACAATATGCAATCATCTGTACCCTCAACAAGGAAACGGTATTTTTCTTCTGATATGCTGATTATTTTATGAGCTACTTCAAGCTCCTGGGCATATGTGATGAATTTCCTGGTAACACTTGACATAAAAAACATTATTGCAAGTGTAATACCAACACTGAAACGGGAGAAGTAATGCCCGGGGAAAAGATCTATAAAAACACCGGTATGAACATGAACGGTGTCAACGATTGCTCCCAAAAACGCCAGCATTAAGCCGATCACGGGGTATACCAGGTAGCGAAGATTCTTATGCCACATTATATCGATAATTATAATTGTTATACTGTAGGTTATATATAAACCCAGCAAAACATCCCTGACCACATACAAAATTCCTTCCTGTCCCCTTCCGTAATCAGCCTCGTAGGTAAGCCATGTCGCTTTTTGTGTTTTCATGCTGATAAAAAGATCGGGTTGAACAAATGCGATCACGATAACAAGAACAGCATACGCAAGTCCAATAATTGTGAGTATCCAGTTGATCCTGTGCATTCTTTCATTCAGTTCAAGCAGGTATGTCAGGGCATACGGGAGGGCAAAAAGAAAACACGCACCTGCAAGCTGTTCAATACGATGGAACTGTATGGACAGCTCCCTGTTATGTAACCAGCCGCCAATGGACAAGATCATGGTTTCGCTGCCGACAAACAGTATACCAAGCAGGGAAAACAGGGCAACTGCCATGTACAGGGTGTTTTTATATTTCCAGGACATGTACACGTATAAAATAAATCCACCCATCAGAATACCGGTGCAAATGGGTGGGAGAAGAAACTGCAAGATGCTCAACTGATGAGTGAAAGAAGCCATACTGTATGCCTCCATTAGTTTTATCCACGTATGCAATGGCAGGCCTGCTTACAGGATGTGGAAACTTTTGTATCTTTCTTTAGCAATGTCGCATATTTCGTTAATAAACTTTTCCGGATCTTTCTGATATTTTTCCATTCTTTCCCGTATCATGTTACGAACTTCTTTTATATTGACCACAGAACCTCCATAGGTGATCTCAATATCCCTTTCCACCGTGTTGTAACTATCCTCGGAGTGTTCAATCCTCTGTCCAATAATATTATTTTGCAGCCTTCTGTGTTCAAGTTCCATGTTGATTAGACTATCATCTTTATCCTTTGTATCAGAATAGACCACCAGTGAGGGCAGGTATTCCTCAATCGTATCAGAAAGCAGGAACTTTTCCAGTTCCCCGTCAAAGTTGAACAGCACAAGCAGTGACTCAAGTGATGAACCATATAATGTGATCCGTGAATACGGAATGATACTGAAGGAGGGATTAAAAGCTACAGAATTCACCGTTGAAAATGTATTTGCTCCGGCTTCACCCCTGCCGATGTAGACGATCTCTTCATCCCTGAGCCCTACTTTTGCCATGTATTTTTCAATTTCAATGCTTTTCCTGTTACCTGAAACGAACCTGTTAATATTACCAGCATATATCCGGTATTTACTGCTTTCATTGTCGATCTTGTATTCAGTGGAAATAAGGTTTTGCTCGTTGAGTCCAAGCCGCTTTATGAATTCAATAGTGATCTCATACGGTACGGCGCTGAGTACGAGCGGTTCATATTCTTTAATATATTTCACGAAGGTTTTTGCACCGGGGAATAACCTGGCTTTCTTGCCTATTGTAGATACACATGGAATGGGGACATCTTTCAGCAGGAAATCCGGATAGTACACTGCCAGTTTCAAGAATGAAAAGGGGATGTTTTCCTCGTCCGACAATTTCCTGTTTACACTGTCTAAAAGATTTTCAAGGCTTACACCTTCTTCATCGAAGAATATTGAATCAAGCAACTGGTTGTAATCACCAATCTCTAAAAAGTCGCCAAGGCCCAGGAATAATTTCTCGGGTTTTTTCAATAGTGATGATGTTCGCCTTAAAAAATCCTTTTTATCCAGCGTAAACACATCATATCCCCTGCCTTTGCCATGGTTTATAACAAGTGTGTATTCTATTTCAGACATTACCTGTTCCAGTATGAATTATATGCAGCATCTTATCATGCAAACTTATGCCATTGTCAAGTTCATAATAGTACTTTACGAATACCATTTTTTCAATATAAACTCAATTTATAAAAAAAATTGTTGAAATGGTATTTTTCAACCCTGATAAACAGGTATTATATACATATATTTACCTACAGGAGAAATCATTCATTATGAAGAAAAAAATAGTTTGTAAATTCGGTGGAAGTTCCGTTGCGAATGCAGAACAGATTGAAAAAGTGTACAATATATTAGCTTCGGACAATAAGAGAAAATTCGTGGTTGTGTCTGCTCCCGGTAAAGATGCCGAAGATAACGAGAAGGTAACCGATCACCTTTTTAATATCGCTACCAGCGGTTCACATTTTAAAGCACAGAAAAAAAAGATATCACCCAAAAAGAGCTATGATGCCGTAACCGGAAAGTTCAAAAAGATAATAGCTGACCTGGGCCTGAGCGCGGATGATATTATAAAGGACCTTGAATCCGATCTTCAAAGATCGGTTCCCGAAAGGAACAGGATAGACTTCTTTGCCTCCAGGGGAGAACATTTCAATGCAAAGATTATTGCACGGTACCTGCAGCACCGCGGAATGAAAGCAGAAGCTCTTTTGCCGGAAGATTATGGTTTTATCGTATCACATGATTTCGGTAACGCCAGGGTACTTCCCGAAACCTATAAAAACATCAAAAAACTGGCCAACAAAAACACTATTTCGGTTTTTCCCGGCTATTACGGTGTCACAAAAACCGGTGAAGTGGCAGTCATGTCCAGGGGTGGGTCTGACCTCACAGGTGGTGAAATAGCGTATTCACTTGATGCTGCTATTTACGAGAACTGGACAGATACAGACGGCATCTACCAGGTTGACCCTACCCTTATTAAAGATGCTGATGTAATAGAAAGATTGACATACAAGGAATTACGCCTGCTGGCATCCAAGGGTTTTAACGTATTTCATTATGATGCCATGGTTAACTGCAGAAAAGAGAATATACCTATCAACATTCGAAATACCAACAACCCGTCTGTTCCAGGTACCATGATCGTATCAGAAAGGGTTCCAGAAGAAAACGTCATCGGCATATCAAAACTTGATAATATTGCCTATGTGTACCTTGAAAAGGAAATGCTTGGTGAAAACATTGGATTTGCACAGGAGCTTTTGAAGATCTTCCGTGATAACGGCATATTTACACACCATTATCCCACGGACAAAGATGATATTGCTGTTTTGGTAAACCAGGACAACCTGACAGGCCAGGTAAACGATCTCAAGGACGAGATAATGAACACCTTCGAACCCGATATAATCGAGATCAAGTATAACCTTTCAATAATTTCACCGGTGGGAATCGGCATGAAAGATCAGCCGGGTATCCTGGCAACAGCAGCAAACGCTTTTAAAGATCGTAATATTAATATTGAAACCGTTGACCAGAGCCCTTCACAGATGAGCGTACATTTTGGTATCCAGGGTTTTTATGCCGAAGATGCCCTTCGTGCCATCTATGAAGCATTTTTGAAATAATTGTGCATAACTGTTGAATTCATGCTTATAACCAGCCTGTCTTTTTCGCTTCATATCGAAGCTGATCCCTGAAGTCAGGATGAGCTATACTGATCATTGATTCAACTCTTCTTTTAATATTTTCAAGTCTCAGGTTTACCACGCCGTACTCGGTTACAACGTATTCAACATCGTTCCTGCTGGTAGTCACAACTGTACCATTTGTCAGGGTAGGCATGATTTTACTATGCATCTTCCCTTCTTTATCCGTGTACGTTGAATTAAGAGCAAGAACACTTTTACCATTTTTTGAACGTTTTGCCCCATGAATAAAATTCACCTGTCCGCCGGTTCCGCTGTATTGCCTGGTACCGATAGATTCAGAACCGGCCTGCCCGGTAAGGTCCATCATCAGTGTATTGTTTATTGAAACAAGATTATCATTCTGGCCTATTATATCGGGATTGTTTACCCATCCTATGTTACAGAAGTTAAAACTGTCATTACGATCGAGGAAATCATAAAATTCCCTTGTCCCTACCGCAAAAGAAGATACCACCTGTCCGGGATAAAAGTTCTTCTTCTGACAGTTGATTACCCCTGACTGTACCAGTCTCATTACAGATGGCGTCACCACCTCGCTGTGCATGCCAAGGTCTTTCTTTTCGTAAAGAAGGTTCCCAATAGCGTTTGCAAGTCCCCCGATACCCAGCTGTATTGTTGAGCCATCAGGAATGAGTTCCGCGATGTATTCGGCCATCTTTTTTTCTGTATTGGTGATCTCGATCTCGGGAAGTTCGAACAGTGGTGTGTCATTTTCGATTATGTGATCAACCTCGGATACATGTATTTTGAAATCATCACTGTTAAGCCATGGGGTATTACTGTTGATCTCGGCTATAACCGTATCGGCCCTGGCAATTGTTTCTGCCGGGGGAAGAAACGCACCGAAACATGACCTGTTCATGTAACCGTTTTCATCAGGCGGTGTTGCAACGAATGCAACTCGGTTACAGTTTGCCTTTAAACCGACTGCGGGAATATCACTTAAATGCATGGGCTTGTAGTGTGCCACGCCCCAGTCCATGCAAACACGTTCCATTGGTCCAACGAACATTGTTTCGATTTGGAAGCTCTCAAGGTTTTCGGGTTTCATATAGTCGTAAAGACCCATGGCATAACCCTGGTAAATTGTTACGTTCTCTACTTTACCAGCAAGCTTGCCAAGCTCTGTAGCAAAACCGGAAGGAATGCCTGTTCCCCCACCCAGGAAAACTCTGTCGTCACTTTTTACAAGTGACGCTGCGTGTTGTACAGTGGTAAGCTTGCGTTCATAATCTTTTCTCCATGATTCTGACATGTTAAACCTCTACAAGATTATATAAATATTATTTACAAAAATGCCACATAATACATATGGGTAAAAAAAGAAAAGTACTTTTCAAGTTTTTACCCCGGATGTAATGTATACCATTGAATTGTAACGCATCATTATGCAGAATACAAAATTCTATAACCGAGGATACAAACATGACCCGGAAAAAGTTATATAGATCAGTAATTGCATTTCTTCTATCAGCATTCATTGTTCTTTTTGTAACATCATGCGGTAACCAGGAACCCTCTTCAAATGGTCCATCCATAGGAATTACGTATGGACAGGTACAAATGAAAATGAAAAAGTTTTGTATAGATGTGAACAATGACTACGTTGAAGCCGTACGTGATAATGGCGGGAACGCTGTAGAAATTACAATAAATGACCCTGAAATAGTGATACAGGAAAAACTTCATACACTTGACGGGGTACTGATCCCCGGTGGTCTCGATGTACATCCTTCCAGGTACAATGAAAATGAATACGAAAAACTTGAAGCTGTTGACAAAGAACTTGATGCACTTGAGTTCACGGTTCTTGAGTACGCCAGGAAGAATAAACTTCCCGTACTGGGTATATGCAGGGGGTGCCAGATATTGAACGTGTTTTACGGGGGATCACTGTACCAGGATATTCCAACCCAGTTCGAAAGTGATAAAACTATTCAACACAGGGACCAGCTTGACCTTGTACTATATACACATTCTGTTGCATGTTACCATGAAGTTAATCTTTCAAACATAAGTATTCTACATGATATACTTGATAGAGATTCCCTCGAGGTTAACACCTATCACCACCAGGCGGTAAAGGATCTCGCTCCCGGTTTCGTGGTCAACGCAAGATCAGTTGACGGCCTGGTAGAAGGTATAGAGCGACGTGGAGGTCCATTTATACTGGGTACACAGTTCCACCCTGAAAAAATGCGGGAGGACAGGCCGGTATTCAACAGTATTTTCGTGAAGTTTATACAGGCAGCCTCTAACTAACAGCAAGTCCACTGATCTCTGCTCACTTCTCACTCTTTACTGAATTATTATTATATAATATTTGTACATATATATTCTTCTTGACATCTATTTATTCACATATATTTTGTATACATAATATTAATATTACAGGAGTTAGTTCGATGATCCCTGAAGAATGTATTTTTTTTAAGATCTCACGGGTTGCCCAGAAGGCCAGCAGGTTCTGGAATTCAATGTTACAGGACCTGAACCTGACTCCTGTACAGGGTCTCGTGTTACTCTTTCTTAATGACCAGGACCAGGTTACTTTTTCAGAATTAAGCCGCAGAAGCGGTCTTGACAGCGCTACACTCACCGGCATAATAGACAGGCTTGAAAGATCCAACCTTATAATGCGCATGCAGAAGCCCGGTGACAGGCGCGCGTTCCTTATCTGCCTTACCGTCGAAGGTGGCAGAACCGCGGAAACTGTAGACGGGATTGCCGAAATAGCCAACCGTGATTTTCTCTCTATTCTGACCAAAACTGAACGCTCTGGTTTTATACAGGTACTTGACAAGATCAGGGATTGATATGTACTGTACATCAAAATATATTATTTAACATGTACTATGGAGGTTACCATGTTCGGTAACGATAATGATAAAATTGATCAAATAAGCAGTGAAATTGTATCACTATCCAGTGATAACGAGATACCCTGCGAAAGAGCATTCGAAATATCCCGAAAATTCGACGTATCTCCGTTAGAAGTTGGCTTAAAGATAAATTCACTTGAAATAAAGATCAGTAACTGCCAGCTGGGACTTTTTGGATATAAACCCGAGAAAAAAATTCTCGTACCTGCAGAAGACGTTTCCTCTTCGCTTGAAAATTCTATAATGAACCATCTTACGAATAACAGGATATTCTGCAAAGATGTCTGGGAAGTCGCTAATGAGAACTCCATTGGCAGGATGGATGCAGCAGCGGCCTGCGAGAAACTCTCTATCAAGATAAAGAAATGTCAGCTTGGGGCATTCTGAGTTCCCTGAGAATGGGGTTCCTGCGCAGTATCAACATTCGGGAATACCAGCCATGGTACCAGGATGGTGGCGATCACCATTGTTATTCCACTGAAAACAAAAGATATACTTACATTGAGCATGTCCATCATAAGGCCTATGACAACCGGGCCCGCCATCATACCAAAGCTGTGCGACAATGTAAGTAATGACATCATTGACGCCATGCTGCCGCTTTCACGTCCTGCAATTACCGTTACAGCCATAACCGCGGGTACGGATATACCCCCGCCAATACCAACCAGTATGCTCACGAGATAAAGTTGCCACGCCTGGTCTACTGACGCAAGAATGAACATGGATAGCGATGTAATGAGTCCACCGATTACCATGAGTACTTTTTTGCTTCCCCTGTCTGCAAGCATTCCCATGGGGGCCATCAACAACGCGCTTATAAGTACACTCAGGGTGATGATGATACCGATCGATACACTTTCAAGTTGAAACCGTATATCGGCAAGCAGCGGCGCAAATGACCATATGGACCCTATACACATGGTATACGCCAGCCTGAAAACAAAGAGACCGGGTACCCTTTTCGTTTTCATCATTGCGAGGTATGTGCCGGGCTTTCCTGAAAATGAAGCGGATACTTCCCGTGTAACCGGTGGGAGAAATACGATGCTGAGTAAAAAACCTGCAAAGCAGATAATACCCATTGATACAAATGACATGTCTATTCCGTAAATGTCCTTTACAAAACCGCCAAGTATGGGGCCCGAGCTGAGTCCGCCGTACAATGCAAGGTGCACCAGCCCCATTATTGTTCCCTCTTTATTCCCCGGTGTGATGTCACCGGCGTACGCCTGCGCGATGGGCAGTATCATTGCCGCGGCTCCTCCCTGTATGAAACGGATGAGTAGCAACATGAAAATTGAGTCTGCAAGCACGAACATCAACGAAGCCAGGAAATATATAAATAGTCCAAGTGTTATGAACGGTTTGCGTCCCCTCTTGTCAGAGAGATGACCAATAAATGGCAGCATCACCGTCCGCGAAAGTGAAAATGCGCCGAAAATCATTCCCACCAGGAAACCGGATGCTCCCATTGTGTGGGCGTATCCCGGTAAAAGGGGTACAACAAGTCCGCTGCCGAGGGTTGATGAAAAGATCGCTATGAACAGGACTAACAGTATATTACTTGTATTATGATCGTTTGACATGGTGGTAATTAGTATAGTATAATTTAGTTTAACGGTATATCTATATCGTAATTCTTCTAACGTCAATTAATTGTGTGAAAAAATTATGATAATGAAAAACGGTCATAACTGCTGGATTACTGAACAGGCAACAAAGATCAGCTTTCTTACTGATTCCGGATCGTACTTTAAAGCATTTTACGATACTGCCGTAAATGCCAGGAAATCCATATTTATTACAGGATGGGACATTCACAGCAGATTAGTATTACTACGAGATGACGAGGAGCATTCATATCCTGTAGTGCTTGGAGAATTCCTGAATGCTCTTGCGAGGGAAAGGCCCGAACTGGAAATATATATTCTCTCGTGGGACTTCGCTATGATATATATCTTTGAAAGGGAAACGTTTCCCGTCTTTCAACTTGACTGGAAAACACATGGGAAGGTCCGTTTCCAGCTCGATAACAGCCACCCTCCAGGAGCTTCCCAGCATCAAAAAATAGTAGTTATTGATGATACGGTCGCATTTACAGGTGGTATTGACCTGGGAACAATGCGATGGGATACCGCTGAGCATATACCCGATGATGAACGGAGAAAGGATCCTTCGGGTAAGTATTACCAGCCATTTCACGATATACAGGTTGCCCTGGAAGGACCTGTTGCGACCCAGTTCGGAAGGATAGCCCGGAGTCGATGGGAACGTGCTACTGGTGAAAGCATTGATCACGGTGAAGCACATGCAAGTCCCTGGCCCCAATCTCTTGAACCCGACATTATCAACAACCCGGTATCCATCTCGCGTACCTATCCATTGTATAAGCATTATCCTGAAATACGGGAAATTGAAAAATTCTATCATGATGCAATAACCAGTGCAAAAAACTATATATATATTGAAAACCAGTACCTTACATCAAAAATGATCGGTGACCTGTTATGTCAAAGACTGGAGGAAAAAGATGGACCAGAAGTAGTAATTATCGGTCCACTTAAGATGGCAGGATGGATGGAGGAAACCACCATGGGTATCATGCGTTCACGGTTATTACAATCTCTTGAACGAGCTGATAAACACAAAAGATTAAAGGTGATGTATCCCGTGGCTGGAGACGGGAGGACGCTGATAAATGTTCACGCAAAAGTTATTATCGTTGATGACATCCTTCTCCATGTTGGTTCATCCAACTTGAGTAACAGGTCAATGGGTCTTGATTCAGAGTGCGATATAACCATTGAAGCTGCCGAAGCTGACGAAACGTCATCTTTTATAAATAACTTCCGTAACAGGTTATTATGCAGGCACATGGACATTGAATTGGATGATTTCGAGAAAACATATTATAAAAAAGATTCTTTGATTGAACGAATTGAGAGTATAGATACTGCCGGGAAAACCCTTAAAGACCTTGATACGGAAATACCACCAATACTGACTACCCTCACACCTGATATAAATCTTGTAGATCCGGAAAAACCTGTTGACCCTGAAAAGCTTGCAAAAAGATTATTACCCGGCACTATTGACAAGAAGAAGATCAGCGCATGGCTTAAACTGGGAATTGGACTGGTATTTTTTGCAGGACTTGCCGCGGCATGGAAATGGACACCATTGCAGCAGATCATTCAACCTTCTGTCATCGCTGAATATACCGGGCCGTTTATCAACAGCAGATGGGCACCAGTTGCCGTAATGGCGATCTTCACGGCAGGCAGCATGGTAATGATTCCGGTGACCGCGATGATAGTGGTATCATCACTCATGTTTGGTCCTGTTACAGGTTTCATCTATTCCATGGCCGGCTCTATTGTGGCATCAATCTTTACGTATATCGCTGGATCAATGTTATGGAGAGATGCGCTGAGACAGCTTGCAGGTAAAAGGTTAAACAGCTTAAGTGGAAAGCTTGGGAAACAGAGCATATTTGTGATCGCTGCCCTCCGCATGGTACCTGTTGCACCATTCACCATTGTCAACATGGCGGCGGGTTCTGCCCGCATAAAGTTTCCCATATTCGTTATTGGTACTTTAATCGGCATGATACCCGGTACACTTGCAATAACAGTATTCTCAGACAGCCTGTTGAACCTGGTTATGGAACCGGGACTGAGATCAGTTCTCATAACCGCAGGCGTACTTATGGTGATGGTTGCCGGAAGTATATTCGCCCGAAAAAAGTTTTCCGGTGATGAGTAAGCTTACCGTTGCCACATATAATATTCATTCCTGTATAGGTACGGATAAGGCTTATGATCCACTGAGAATCGGCTCTGTTATTAAGCATATAAACCCTGATATTATGGGGATCCAGGAAGTTGATACCGGATACCGTATAGCCAAAAAAGTTCACCAGGTTTCTATTCTTGAATCAGAAACAGGCCTGCAAAGCATTGAAGGACCTGCCATTAAAAATACAACTGGATTTTACGGGAACCTGGTACTTACGAAATTCAAGAATACAATGGTTACAAGGAAAGATATCAGCCAGGATGGATTTGAACCCCGTGGTATATTATGTGTTGAATTTGAATACCAGAACAATACTATAGCTTTCATTGTAACTCATTTCGGATTGAATTCAAGTGAAAGGCTTGCGCAGGCCCATATGCTTCTTTCGTTTATAGACCATCTCGAGAATGATATGGTCATTATTACCGGTGATTTTAACATATGGTGTCAACTGGAAAGATCCGGAAAAAAGCTCATTAACAGGCTTGGCAGATCATCCCGTATTCCCACATTTCATTCACGTGTACCATTACTGTCCCTGGATAGAATATGGATGGTACCACCTGCAAGGAGCTCAAAAATGTACACCCTGAACAACAGGTATACCAGGCTCGCATCAGATCATTTACCATTAATTGCCGCGATTGATTTATAACATGGTATTTTAGTAACTACTCAGCTGTTATGACTGAAATATTCAATCATGGTAAAATGAATAATTAAATAATCGTTAGTTTGAATACAACTGAACAGTAACTTATTATATTTATTACTTGATATTTAACCATTACATTTATATAATTATAC
>CAYFSO010000053.1:0-20221 GCA_964345775.1 uncultured Leptospiraceae bacterium
TAAAAGCTACGAGGTAAGAACATGAAACATTCCGGTGTACCAACAGAAGCAGCGTCCATCTATAATCATGCCCTGAAATTGTCAACCAGTGGTGATTATAAAACTGCACTGAATGAATACATGAAGGCACTTGAAATACATCCATCATTTATTGAAGCATATAATAACATGGGCGAAATATATTCACAACTGGGAGACAGGGACCTGGCCATACGAAATTACCAGAAGGCATTGAAGATAGAGCGGAATTACAGGGTACTGTTGAACCTGGGGGTTGAGTATTACAATACCGGTGATTATTCCACGGCCCTCAAGTTCTTTCACGAGTCAATTGAACTCAAAAAGAACTTTGTTGAAGGCAATTTCTATACCGGCATGGTATATTTCAATAAAAAGGAGTACAAGAGTGCAGAGAAGCACTTCATTTCCGTAGTGCAGCAGGACGGGAAACACCTGAAAGCAAATTACCTGCTGGCGTACATCTACTACGAGTGGAAGGAATACGCCAAAACCATAGAGTGCCTTAACAGGATCCACGATATTGCTGACGACCGTATGTTCGTGAACCGGTATTACGGGTTCTGTTATTATCACCTGGGAGATTTTGAAAAGGCAGTTAACTTTCTCACCGAGGCCCTGGAAGCAAGCCCGCGGTACGCGAAGTTCAAGAGTTACCTGAAGAGCCTTACCTACGAAAACAAGTTGAAGGAGATTGGAGACCTCGATGGCAGGATAAAGGAGATGGAGAAGCAGATGATGGATGTGAAACCTTCACTGCGCGAATACACCCATCTCAGCATGCTGTACATATTCAAAGGTGAATACAAGAAGGCGGAATCGCTGTTACAGGGCGTTGCCGTGTAATATTGCTCAATATATTGCAGTAGTGTAGATACACAAAAAGTCATCCCACCATACGGGATGACTTTTTGATTTCAGGGCTGTAATAATGCGAAATTAGCAGTTACAGCCGTCGTCGTTTTCGCCGCTGCATCCAGAGCAGCCCTCAGCGGCATACTGGGGCTCATCGTTGATGTCCTTTATTGCTACATGAAAATGCAGTGTTTTTCCTGCAAGCGGATGGTTCATGTCAAGAAATATCTCGGAATCGGTAACATCCTTGATGAGAGCGGGCACCTGTGCACCGTTGTCAAGCTGGACACCGATGGTCATGCCAACTTCCGGTTCAAACTGCTGACGAACCTGTTCAATTGGAAAAGTGTATATGAGTTTTTCATCGTATTCGCCATAAGCTTCTTCAGGGGTGATTACAAGGTCCTTCTCTTCTTCTACATTCATCCCCATTATGCCATTGTCCAAACCGGGTATCACCATTCCCGATCCGGCCTGGAATTCGAATGGCTGCCCATCCGTGTTACTGTCAAACACCTGCCCATCTTCAAATTTTCCGGTGTACTGGATGGCAACGTACTTCCCTTCTTCAACCATATTGAATATTCTCCTTCTTTAGTTTCGTTCTCAGGTCAAAATACAATCAAAACAGGCAAGCGTCTACCCCCTGCATCGAAAATATTATGATGTATTACGTACAGTCTATCGTAGCAGGGCCACACGTCAATATCAATTTTTTATTGATATACGAACATCCAGTATGGTCCTTCCTTCTTGAAGAAGAGTTCCATGCCATTCTGTACTTTTACCACGGCTTCACCATTTTTTCGCTGTATACCGGTTATCTGCTGTGAAACAGCAGTTGCCACAGGATCATCGCCATTTTTTTTCCCTATGGCCATCTGTAATGCCAGGTAATCGGTAACCGTCATGGAATCAAACCTCGATGGTGAAACCTGAAGCTTCTCAGCCATGGCCTTTTTTCTTTCGGGCGGCATCTTGTGTATTGCATGTACTATACCCTGCACCCTTGCCATACTGTCACTGCTGATGAGGCGGGCAAGCGCATCGGGATTTTCATTTGTATACGCCTGGCGTAACTGTGAAAAAGCCTTTTCGGGGGTCAGGGGCTTTCCGGAAGAGCAGGCAGTCAGCAGCAGGCATGCTGATACCGCCAGTACTGGTATGATCTTCAATATGTGCATGCGAAAGTATCTCCCCTTTTTTCTATTATCATGTTGTCGATGAGCCTGGTGTCCCCGAAGTATGCGGCAACTGCCAGTACGTTTTTATCCTCCAGACGCGATACCGGGTGCAGATCATGATAGCTTACCAGGGACACGTAGTCAATTTTTGTGGGATTGCCCGGGCTGATGATATCTGTCATGGCGGGAACAAGTTTGCTCTCCGCGGTTTCACCTGCCCTGATGAGTTCTTCAGCTTTCTGCAGGCTTTCATACAGCACCACCGCCCTTGACCGCTCATCATCGCTGAGATGCTTGTTGCGTGAGCTCATGGCCAGGCCGCTTTCCTCTCGTATAATGGGGCCCAGTATTATATTAACAGGAAAATCCAGGTCTTTTACCATTTTTTCTATGGAAACACCCTGTTGAATATCCTTTTGGCCGAAAACGGACACGTGGGGCTGGACAATATTGAACAGCTTGGATACAACCGTCAGCACCCCCCTGAAGTGGCCCGGCCGGGCATAGCCACAGAGAAATTCTGTCATCTTCTCAATATCAACGTAGACAAGCCTGTCCTGGTACATTTCCTTTTCGTCGGGCACGAACACGAGATCTACACCACGCTCCTCTGCCAGTCGGAAATCACGGTCAAGGTCAACAGGGTATGAATTAAAATCACCAGGATCATTGAACTGCATACGGTTCACGAATATACTCATTACCTGGAATTCGCTTTCTTTCTTCGATATGTCCACCAGTGAAAGGTGTCCCTCGTGCAGGTATCCCATGGTTGGGACGAACCCTGTTCGTTTCCCGTCTTCGCGTGCCTCTTGAATGGCTTCCCTGGTCTCCCTGATGGTGTGTACAACTTTCATGGTATCCTCCTCCGGTCATTGATCTGGTCATTTATTCATGCGGACGGTTTTCGCGCGGATATGAGCATCATGTCGCCAAGATACAGGTGCCTGGCGGTAAAGTCCGCAATTTTTCTTGGTATTGAACCCGGTTTCCCCATGCCGCTGCCATAGGTGATAAAGGTGTCACGGATAAAGCCGTAACGCCACAGCAGTGTGCCAAGTGTTTTTTCGTTAAAAAAATACAGGTGTTCAGGAAAATTATAAAAACGCCAGTTATTTTTCTTTAAAAACTGGAAAGACAGCGGCCCTGTCCTGCAGGTGGAAATATACAGGTACCCGCCCGGCTTCAATATCTCCCATGCCTTTTGAAGTACCAGGTGAGGATGGTGTAAGTGCTCAATGGTTGCCCAGAGGGTGACCAGGTGAAATGTTTCGCTGAATTCAGCGTCTAACACGTTTCCCTGCTGTACCCGAACCCCCAGCCGGTTAACGGCATGGTCAACGCATTCGGGTGAAATGTCAATCCCCCGTGACTGCCATCCCCGGTCCTGGAGATAGCGGACAAAATATCCCGCGGCACAACCGATATCAAGGGCGTATGCGGGGTTCTCTATCATGCTTTCAAACCCGTAAAAACCCAGGTCAGAAAGGTTCATCTTCATCACCCGTTCGATCTCGTATCGCAGTTCAGGAGAGAAATAATTATCATACCCCCTGTCAGATCGCCTGGTGAAATACTGATTGCGGTAATAATCGCCTATTTCATTCATGCCTGGCCTTGGATTTACGTATTCGAGGCCGCACGCGGGACATTTGACCAGCGTAAAGAGGTCTCCGTTCTCAGAAGGTTTCTCAAACAGTTTTTCGGGTTCATTGTTGCAGCATATAATGCATGACGTGAACTCCATCAGAAGACCTTACCTTTTATTATTGCAAAAATAATAGAATGCCGTTATTATTGTATATACCTTCGATTGATAACACGGATATCGTCCGTGTCAAACATTTAACCGGGGAAAAACAAAAACGGGTTATCATCAATGGCAAACAATTCTGGCAGGGTACTCCTGATCACCGATAATAATCGTAACGAGAACGCAATGCGGAATGCGCTGGCAACACGCCCTGTTGAGCTGGAAACAGGCTATCAATACCTGTATTCGGTGGATGCCATACGCCATACCATTAACAAGACCAGGAACAGCAGTTTTCTGCGTGCAGAAATGTTCAATTTTATAAGATCATACGGGCTGCCGTATTTCCTGGGACTTGATTATACAATAGACCTGAACCTGGATGATACACTTGACCCTGATAAAAGAAAGATACTGAGAACTTTTCTCATTTCGTCAATAATACTTTCCCGTGGCGCGGGGTTTGAGAAAATGCGGGCAAATTTTCTGCTGTTGGCGGAGCCGGATAAAGTGGAAGAGGCCAGGTTGCTGGTAAAAAGGCCTTCAACACTGCTTTCAATGCTTCATACCCGTGACGAGAAAGTGAACCGGATAATCAATACACTGAAGAAGAACCCCACTCTTTTCAACCGCATTTTTTATATCGATTGTATAGATAACAGCATTGCGCCTACACAAAAAGAAGCTGCCATAAGAGAATTTGTTGATGCGATTGACAGGAGATCAGAACTTGAAGCGTCCATAGCCGGCAGGATGAAAACAAAAGTAGACAAGACTCCCGGTAAACCCGCCAGGGTGATCATGAAGCTGGATGACGGCAGGGTTATTGTAGACAGCCGGGAAATACCCCAGGAGAATGCGGAGAAATACGGGTCTCTCAAGTCGCGGGAGGTATACGTGGCGGGAGACTGGACCAATGTGAATATACGCAGTGTGGCGGAAAAAATAGCACTGTTGATAAAGAAAGGATCAGGTGATTTCAGCTTTTCAACTGATGAGCAGATCATCCTCCATCTTGGAAAACTGTGTACCATCGATGGCGCAACGGCAACGTCACTGGCCCAGTTGCTGGTGAACCAGCTGCATGACTATAACATAGTTCTCATGGTAAGTCCAGAAAACCAGCGTATACTGGAAAAGTCCAACGGTTATTCCATGATACGTTCGTATGTGAAATATTCATCATAGACGGGATGTGCCGGTGCTTCAGGCAGAACACCCAATGGAATAATGAATGGACTCCTGGCCCACCACGTCCGAAAGCTCTCTCAGGATAACCTCGCTGGGGGTTATATGGTAGAGCGGATGCACCTTTACTACCTGTTCTTCACCCTTTTTCAACTGTATGTGAAAGAATACGGGACAGTCACCGTGGTACTGTTTCAAAATATTCTTTATAGATTCCAGGACGTCCTCGTCAGTACCCACCGGGTTTATGCTGATATGCAGTTCCGAGATGAGGGTGGCACGCATCTGCCTCAGCGGCTGTATCTTGTCAACGATCACCTTCGGCGAAGCCCCTTCTTCAACTTTCATGGTACCTTCAATGAAGACTGGCTCCTCTGAATGGACCATGTTCTCGTACCGGGCATACGTTTTTGGGAAAACCAGCGCGTCGATGCTGCCGCTGAGATCTTCGACGGTACCGGTGGCGAAACGTTTCCCCTGCCTGGAGTTTTTTACCTGCAGGTTCGCGATAACACCAACAATGCTCACCTGTGCCCTGTCGGACTTCTTTTCAAGCTGGGAAACAGGGGTGCACGAGAACTTGTTCAGCTCGTCCGCGTACTTGCCAAGCGGGTGTCCCGAAATGTATACTCCCAGGACTTCCTTTTCTTTCTGCAGGCGTTCGCTGTCCTGCCAGCAGCCGGACTGTACCAGTTCGATCTCCATGCGTGAACTTTTTTCATTACCGTTGAAGCTGAACAGGTTTCCCTGGCCGGTTGTACGGTCCTCGTGAAGCCGGCGGGCGTCCTCGATCATTGACTCTATGGACAGGAACAGCTGTGCCCGGTTATCATGCAGGGAATCCATTGCACCAGACTTGATTAGTGCTTCGAATGTGCCCCGGTTCAACGCGTTCGCGGGTACCCGTTCAAGGAGATCTGCCAGGTTCTCAAAGGGCCCTTTCTCTTCCCTGGCTTCCACTATGGCGTCTATCACCCTGCTGCCGATCCCCTTGATGGCGCTCATGCCGAAACGGACGCTCCCTTTCTCTATGGAAAAGTTGCCAACGCTGCTGTTCACGTCCGGCGGCAATACCTGGATCCCGCTGGCCTTGCAGTCATTGTAGTACTTTACAACTTCGTCGGTGTTATCCGGCTGTGCCGAGAGAAGGGCGGTCATGTATTCAACGGGGTAGTGGGCCTTCAGGTAGGCCGTCTGGTACGAGACAAGGGCGTACGCCGCGGAGTGGGACTTGTTAAAGCCGTAACGGCCGAAGTTACGCATCATGTCGTAAATCTCGGCGGCAACTTTTCCGTCTATGTCCTGTTCCTTCGCACCCTTGATGAACTTGGTTTCCATCTGGTCAATGATGTCCAGTTTCTTCTTGCTCATGGCCTTTCTGAGCTTGTCCGCCTCGGGCAGTGTAAACCCTCCCATCACCTGCGAGATGAGCATAACCTGCTCCTGGTAGACGATAACACCCAGGGTATCCCTGAGAATGTCTTCAAGGCTTTTGTGCAGGTATGAAACCTCTTCGGGTTTATGCTTGCGCTTGATGAACTCGTCCACCATCCCCGAGTCAAGGGGCCCGGGCCTGTACAGGGCCACGATGGCGATGATGTCATCGAACGTGGTTGGCCCCAGCTTGCGCAGAATGTTCTGCATCCCCCCGCTTTCAAGCTGAAACACCCCCCGTGTATCCGCTGTCTGCAGCAGTTCAAACGTTTTCGGGTCATCAAGGGGTATCTGGGAGATGTCAATATCGATGCCCTTTTCTTCTTTTATGAAGTTCAGGCAGCGATCTATGATGGTAAGGTTTTTCAGACCCAGGAAATCCATCTTTACAAGGCCAGCTGCCTCAAGGGTTCCCTTCTCGTACTGTGATGAGGTGCCGCCTTCACGCGGATCCTTGTAGAGGGGGACGTACTCGGTAAGAGGATCACGGGAGATAACCACCCCCGCAGCGTGCTTCCCCGCAGAACGTGCCAGGCCTTCAAGTGTAAGGGAAATGTCTATGAGCTGTTTCCCGATCTTGTCGTTTTTGTGCATCTCCTGGAATTCCTTCGAAGTTTTCAGTGCCTCATCCAGTGAGTCCGCGGTTATGAGCTTGCTTATCTGGTTTGCTTCCTGGAAGGGGATGTCCAGCACCCGTGCCACGTCCTTGATGACCGCCTTGGCCTTCATCCTGTTGAAGGTGATGATCTGGCTTACCCGGTCGTCACCGTACTTCTCCTTGACGTAGTCGATCACCTCTTCACGCCGTATGGCGCAGAAGTCGATATCCATATCTGGCATCTCGTTCCTGTCGGGGTTGAGGAACCGTTCAAAGAGGAGGTTGTACCGAAGGGGATCAAGGTCGGTGATGCCCAGGCAGTACGATACCATTGATCCGGCGGCTGAACCCCTGCCGGGGCCAACCGGTATTCCGGCCTGCCTGGCGTAGTTTATGAAATCCCATACGATGAGGAAGTACCCTGAAAACTGCATCGACGTTATAACAGAAAGTTCGTATTCGATGCGTTCACGTACATTCCCCGGCACCGGCGCTCCGAATCTCTCTGCAGCCCCCTCGTTCACCAGGTGTGAGAGGTATGTGTCGAGATTGAATCCCCCGGGTACTTCGAAATGCGGCAATATGGGGTTCCCCAGCGGTACCTGGCAGTCGATCATCTCGTAGATCTTGTAGGTGTTGTACAGCGCGTCGGGATAGTCTGAAAAGATCTTTTCCATCTCCTGCGATGATTTGAGGTAGAATTCCTGTGTGCCGAATTTCATCCTGTTCTGATCGTTGAGGGTCTTCCCGGTCTGTATACACAGCAGCACTTCGTGGGAGAAGGCGTCCTCCTTTTTGGTATAATGGGCATCGTTGGTGGCGATAAGGGGTATGTTCATCTCCGAGGACATTTTTACCAGTTCACTGTTGACAATAGCCTGTTCTTCAAGCCCGTGGTCCTGCATTTCAAGGTAAAAACGCTCCGGACCGAAAAGTTCCTTGAATCTTCCGGCAACCTCCCTGGCCTCGTCGGGGCGTCCCTGCAGGATATTCACGGGTATCTGGCCGCCGATACAGGCGGAACCGCATATCAACCCGCTGCTGTACTGCTGCAGCACCTCCCAGTCGATTCGGGGCTTGTAGTAAAAACCTTCCAGGTATCCTATGGAAGACAGCTTCAGGAGGTTCTTGTAGCCTTCGAAGTTTTCGGCAAGCAGAAGAAGATGATAGGCAGATTCCCCGTCCCCCTTCTGTTTCTGCTTTGTATGACGGGAAGCCGGTGCCATGTAGAACTCCTGGCCGATAATAGGTTTTATACCGGCAGCGCTGGCCTTCTGGTAGAATTCTACGGCACCGAACATGTTGCCGTGATCGGTGAGGGCGATCCCGGGCATGTCCATGTCCACCGCGGCCTGTACCATCTTGTCAATGGTTATGGCACCGTCCAGTATGGAATAGTCCGAGTGATTATGCAGATGTATGAATTTCATATGTGTCGTTTCCTGTTTGAGAGTGTTCCTGTAAGGTTTCCTGCAGGGGTATTAATTGGGACCCGCAGGAAAATTAGTCAACATCATATTGACACAAGGAGACATAATTGCAATAACATTAATTAAAAAGTTATCCACATTCCTTTTTTCAGCATAATGCTGGAACAGGTGTTTCACGCAAAGGCGCAAAGAACGCGGAGAGTTGATTTCTTTATTATCGTTTCGTCAGGAATTCTAAAAGCACAATCCAGCCAGGATTTTACAGTAAGGGGATTTATATAGCTTTTGGTATAATTATACATATTTCTCAGCCTGTCAAATCTATCCCCTAAACAAAACCCAACAACCGGGGGTTACTATATTGAAAAAAGAAACCATCCTGAATTGACACACTCGTCGCGTCCTTTGCGCCTTTGCGTGAAACTCTATTACCGTCCAATGATTTTAAAAGTATCCAAAAATATCACAAGTCCCCGTGTATCTGCGTGATATACTGTCCTGAAATAAAATCCGTTTCTTCGCATATTTTTGATTGACTGAATAGTAAAACATTTGATAGGGATTATTTCACGTTACAAGAAAACCAGTAATACTCGAGGAAGACATGATAGACACCAAGCTTCTTGATATACTTGCCTGTCCTGCCTGCAAGGGCGATGTGGAATATGATGCGCGGAATGAAAAGATCATCTGTACCGAGTGCGGCAAGAAGTATCCGGTCAGGGACGGTATCCCCGTCATGCTGGTGGATGAGGCCGAAGAGTAAAATTCAATAAAGATTGGGTCGTACATTATTTCTCGTTGACAAAGTCAACCACTGATGTCATGCTTAAATACTGGTGTAACAAATCGATAACTGAATTGAGTGAGTAGAGGCAGGTAGTACGATGTTTGATTCCAGGTCCCCCGCTGTTAAGATTGGCGGATATATTATTATCGGGTTTTTTGTTCTTGTTATTGCCATTTCTTTTGGAATGCCTAATTTCATGTCCCGTCTGGGAATGGACAAGAATACCGTTGCAGTTGTAAACGGTGATACTATTCAGCATATAGATTTTGTGCGATACCGGGACCTGAACGCCTACAGGTTCGGTAACGCGCGCTCAGATGATATGCAGAAGCAGATTCTTGACAACATGATACAGGAAAAACTACTGGTGCAGAAGGCAAAGGACCTTGGCATCCAGGTGTCGGACAGTGAAGTTAAAAATCTTATCCACAGGCGTTTTGCCAACCAGCAGGGTGAATTTGACCAGGGTATTCTGAAGAATTTTCTGCAGCGTTTGCATGTTGGCCTGGCTGATTACTTCCAGATGGCACGTGGAGAATTGTACCTGGCAAAACTGCAGCAGTTGATAATGGGCGGACTGGGGGTGTCCCCTGAAGAAGTATCCACCGGTTATACGCTGCAGAACTCATCCATCCGTATTAAGTACTCTTACGTTTCCAACAACCAGTTGAAAAAGCGATTCGCATCAAGCATAACCGTGACCAATGCCGAGGTTGAGAAGGAAATGAAGGAAAACCCGGCTGAAGTAAAAGACCCGAAAAGTGACAGGAAACGGATCCGTGAGAAACTGGAAAATCGAAAATTCCAGGAAAAGAAAGAAGAACTGGTGAAAATTATAGATTCCATGGCGCTGGCGGGTACATCTTTCCAGAAGGCCGCGGCTGCGCTGGGGGGGAAGATATCATATTCCAACCAATTCTCGATTGGTGAGCCTGTTCGTGAGCAAAATGAAAAGGGATCGGTACTGTATGCCATCAGCGAATCAAATGTTTTCAGAAGTGACGCCCTTGCCATAGAGAAAGGAAATGCTTCACGGGTCATACAGTCATTTGACGGCCTGTATGTGTTTACACCGGTTCAAAAACAGGTGCCCGGCGGACAGCCCCGTGAAGAGAACTATGCCGCAATAGAAAAGCGCCTTTATTACGCCAAGGCGAATTCATTATACATGTCTTTGTTGAACTCCTTATACGAGAGATCAGAGATCGTAAAAAACCTGCAAACAGGTGACTAATTTGGGTGTTTTGTAAGCGAGGTAATCATGAATATTAATGCCGAATACGTTAATCCTTTTCTTGAAGCTGCAAGTGCGGTGTTCAAGTCTATTTTGAGCGTTGAACTGAGAAGGGGTAAACTTACCATAAAGGAGCTTCCCGATCCCACACATGACGTGGCCATCATTATTGGTATCACGGGCGCGGCGAACGGGGAGGTTGTATACAGCATGGGATACAACATGGTATACAAGATCGCCGAGATCCTGGCACCGGGAATGGACACAAAGCAGATAAGGACTGAATACAAGGACATCGTTGGTGAGCTTGCAAACATGATTACCGGTAATGCAATGAACCTGTTTGCGTATTCCGGTAAACGTATCGAAATGACCACCCCTACCGTGGTAGAGGGAGATAACTTTACCATAACCCTGGTGAAGCAGACAACACTGGGGATCAACCTTTACAGTCCTTATGGACAGCTTGAAATGAACGTCGCATTGAAGTAGCAGTTGTGTTTTCTATTTCCGGGCTTCATTCTTCCTGGAAATAGGTGGATTCGATCTGCTGTAGCTGGCGGGCGGCCCTGTTTTTCAGCGGCGAATTGTAAAAGTGGGGATTGCCCGTATCACTTGCCCTTTTTAAAAAGATCTGGAAAATCTTTCGTGCCGATTCTACGTCCTTGTGAACCGGGTCTTTCATGAGTATCTCGCCAAGCCAGTAGT
The DNA here is from genome assembly GCA_964345775.1 of uncultured Leptospiraceae bacterium. Lineage (GTDB taxonomy): Bacteria > Spirochaetota > UBA4802 > UBA4802 > UB4802 > M55B154. The sequence continues at coordinate 11,193 of CAYFSO010000053.1, forward strand.
AGGCATCGTCTATCGTTTCCCTGTTCCTGTAATACTTGATTATTTTCAGTACGGCGTCAAGAGACTGGGTCCCCTGCTTTTCTCTGAGGTATATCCTGGCTGACATGAGAAGGGCGTTATCGGCAAGCTCATGTTCCGGGAAAAGGGCGGATACTGTTTTAAAGGATTCCACCGCCTGTACCCGGTTTCCCCTGGAGGTTTGTATTTCTCCCCTCAGGAACAATGACGCGGGATATTCGCCGGATGTTTCGGGGATACCTGAAAGCTCTTCAAGGGCGTTGTCGTAGTTCCCCCTTTGCAGGTATATCCTTCCGGCCCATATTGAGGCAGCGTCCCTGAAGGGGCTGTTGGGATAGTTCTTCTTTATCTCGTTGAACTTTTCAAGTGCCCTGTCATAAAGCCTGCTGTTGTACAGCTCTATACCCGTCTTCAATGCCAGCTGGTCAGGAGTGTCCGCGGCGGGAGTGCTGTCATCTTCTTCCTCACCGGAAAAAGCCCCGGGGTTTTCCCCGGTTTCAGGCGTATTCGTATCACCGGTTCCTGGTACGGCATCCTCGTTTTCTGAAAGTATACTCTTAAGTATTGATTCACGTGATTGTCCCATCAGGGAAGTGCATGCGCTTAAAAGAAAAAGACATATGCACAGGGCAGAGAAGGTTTTACGTGCCATCATTCAACTATCCCCTTATCCGGTTCTAACGGGCGAAGTTCTTCTTTTTTGCCGGTTATGACACGGTCATTCTTTTCGCTGCTGTCTTTCGCTGGTTTCTCAGCCGTTCCGGGTTTTGCCGGTTTTTCCCTCCCTTCCATAACGGGTGGGGCTTCCCGGTCATGCCGTATCACTTCGCTGCTTTCCTTCTTTTCTCTTGTACGGGGCATATCTACCGGTGAATCCCGGTCAACAGTACCCGGGAATTCCTTTTTGTCTTCTTCAGTGCCAGTACTTTCCAGGATCTGGTCCTTCATGGGAACCGGCTCTTCCTCCCGGGCGGGATATGGGATCTTCCTGGTTCCGCTTTTTTCAGCTTCCCGCATCAGTTCTTCCTGGAGCATACCCTGGAAATGGCCCCGCTTCCTGGCACGCTTGATGTCAATATCAAATGACTGGTTGGTTTTATCTATTATCGGGTCCCCGCCGTGTTTTGCGGCGTTCTTGCCCAGGAAATTCCCAAGGAACAGGCCTCCTATCATAAGGAGGAAGATAAAGAAGAAAAATGACTGCCGAATGGTCTCGGCCGTTCTGCGATCCAGTGACTGGATGTACCGGCTGATTGAGTTGATGATGGTATATACTATTTTCAACAGGAGATTCATGCTGGTTTCCTCTCAGCGGCTTTTTTCTTCCTTCTCAATGATAATGACAATATTGCAGTTTTTCAAATTATTTCTGGTGTCGGGGCTGCTGTACACCTTCGCCGCATCGTTGCTGGCTATGACGGGACAGCCTCTCATGGCACGTAATGCCACGGTGAAGAATGGACGCCCCCCTGATTTTGCATGTCGCATGGCTTCATCCTCGTCATAACAGTAAGCCACGGTACCCCTGTCAACCGCTGTGGGGCTGTGAATATATTCACGACCGAATATCTCCCGTCCGGTTTCATCATAGAGAGAAGGAAGCAGCATGGGTTGAAGTCCCAGGCCGCGGGCATCTATGATCAGCCCCGTGTATTCTGTTGGAACAGTGTCACCCCATATGTTGGGGAAGTCCCTGTCCGGGAAGGTGTAGGGTATGGCATACAGAAGTTCTCCCATTGGTATTGAAAGCTCACATTTGGCGGTGCTGAACCCCGAAGGGAATATCCTGCTTTTTGAGCGCTGCTGTATGAGTTCAGCCAGTTGCAGCTGTGTATGGGTTTCCCGGCGAAGGAGGGTACCCATGGAAGTACCGGGATCCACCATTATATGCTGAATGGATGAAGCCATTTCCTCCATGGCGTTTTTCAGTGAATGCCGGTACGCTGCCTGCCTGGCCCGGTTAAGGGACGTGGGGACACCCGTATCCACATTGAGGGGTTGTCCCTCCCTGTTTATCCTGATTTTCGCGGTAGATGCCGTTGTGATGACTTCACTGGTCCAGTTGATACTGGTATTTCCATGAGTTTGCGTAAAATCGTCGGCAGAAACACTCACAGGTAACACGGGTATAACTGCCAGCATGATGACAGGGACCAATACCAGGCTTCTTTTCCGCATTGTTCTCTTAATAAATTCAGACATATCCAGCCATGCGTGTGTTTTTTGCATAATACCCAGTTACATTATCGGATACAGGCGGTTAATAGTGAATCCATATTTTACCACTGGTCACGAAAGGAGGGGGAGAAGGGTGTCAGCGGCATCAATGATATCGGCGCAGAGCATGTCCCTTCTCTTCTGATTGGTAATGTCCTGGTGACGGTTGAAATAGAACAATGTTTTACGTAGAAAGGGTTTGAGTATGATGTTCATATCATCCGTGGCAAGTACCTCTTCAAGTTCATCCATCCTTTGGGCTTCTTTCTCGTTAAGAATAGCGGAAGCAAGCCCGCGTAAGTGCGTAATTGTTTCAGCTAAACGGCTCATTCCCGTGAAAACCCGCGCGGTATCGATGGTTTTCGTACTTGCGATGAAGTTTTCAAGCAGGTGGCCGGGGGTTCTTTGTAATTCAGGCAGGGTTGATACAAGCTCTTCCATCGATCGTTCCAGCGTATTTTCTATCCTGGCGCCTCCGCCCGTGGCATTTATGACCGTAATGGGTACCTTTCCCGCCGAATCGGCGAACCACTGCCGGTACAGGTCAAGCACGAAGTCGGTCAACACGGGGTCGTGGCCGCCAAAGGAGGGAACGTATTTTATTTTACGCCGGCGCACAACCGCCTGGTTTATAGTATCCAGGTTTTTCACCCTGTTAATAGAGGGAAGCCATTCGTCGTTGTGATGGGTGCCGGTACAGTGTATTTCCCTGCCGGTATACGCCAGGTCCTGTCCCATTAGTATCACCGGGTCGCATCCCAGGTTGCGCATGAGGTCGAACGCGCTTGTAGCGATAGAACCGCCGGATTGAATATCACCCGGGGCGGGAATGTACTGCTCAACCCAGTCCATCACCGGGGTTGCCTCACGTTTTAGAGAACCGTCTGGTGCATTGTAATACTTTGCAGTGGTGCTGAAAAGGGCAGGCCCTTCATGGCCCCGCACCAGTGGCGGGTAACTGACCACGTCTGCCAGTAAAAACACGTCCTGCAGGGATGTCCCCAGGAAATGCTTAATGCTGTGTACCTGCGCGTCAAGGGTCATCACCAGGTGCGGTGTTATGCCCGTTTTCAGCAATGGTTTCAGGGCGGTGTCAACACATACCAGGAGGGCCCTGTCTTTCAGCTTTCGAAGATAATGTATGTTCCGGCGTAAAGAAGGCCCGGCAGAGATGATAATTCCGGGGATGGAGTTGAATTTACCATAGAGACCCTGAACCGGGTATCCCTTTTCCAGGTTATGCATGTTCTTGAAAATGTTTCGTATCCACATCTTTTCAAATTCAAAACGTGTCAGCAGGTCGCTTATTCGTGAAGAAAAATACTGTTGTATGTCTGATGCCACAACCTCGTAAAAATCCGGGTACAACTGGTATGATGATCGATGCCTGTATACCCTGGCTCCCCTGAAGGATGACATTTCAACATGTTCCAGTACATGCTGTACCTGTGATATGTTTCTGATGATAACGCTGCCCTTGAGTATTTGCGGGCTGGTGCCCCTTGCCAGCTCAATTACTTCGCTATCATGTTCTACAACTACCAGTTCCACGCCGGGGAACCGTTCACGCATGGCTTCCAGGTGATATCCAAGCCCAAGGCCGCATATGATCACGTGGGTTGCCCGGCCCGGATCAAACGATGAGACCTGCCGTTTTGCCTCCTTTACGGGATCATACGCTGAATGCAGGCGTATGGTTTGCCCATCGCATTGGCACAAAAGTGTTTTATGGCCACTTGACGTGTCTGTAAGCTGATAACTGTACATAGCCGGCTGTGTCCTGTATCGAAGTGGTTCAGGATTGTTCGCAGTACTTTTTTTTCAGGTCCTGGTGAAATTTTTCCAGTGCTGTTTCATCTGCCAACTTGAAACGTTGAAGAATGGATTCTTCTATGTAGTAATACTGGTACTTACGGGATTCCACGCCGCAGAGCATATTGGCCAGGTAAGTAACATCCACCTGTTCCCTGAATTGCTCCGATGCCGCCAGCGGGGTATGGTGATACCGTATGGTCTCTACCAGGTAACCGGGTAGCTTCCATTTATCCGCCATGAGTTCCCCGATGGTGGAATGGCTGATGCCTATGGATACCTCTTCAAGCACCGTAGAGGTACGCATCTTCCTGTCTGCAACCAGGTCGGCGATCCAGTTGGTCAGTTTAAGGTCCGTTGAAAGAAGTATTATTTTGCCAAGATCATGCAGTAACCCTGCCAGTGAAACATTCTCTATGATATTCCCAAGCTTATACCTGGCTGCGATGGTACGTGCATAAAAAGAAGCCCTGTTGCAATGTTCCCATATCTGCTCAAACTTGGTATAGCGCTTATCCAGTATTTTGCGGGCGCTGGTGGCGATCAGCAATGCCTCAAGGTTCTTCAACCCGATGGTCATGACCGCCTCGTTCAGGTTCTCGATACGTTTCCCGGTAATAAAACCGGCCGAATTTGCCAGTTTCAGCACGTCAGCTGACAATGCCGGATCCTGCATGATCTTATCGGAGATAACCTTTATCTCCACGTCCCTGCGTTTACACAGGTCAATGAGTTCAAGTACGTGATCGGGAAACGTGGGTATCCCATCAATGTCATCCAGTATCTGCTGCTTGATGGAGGTGGTGAGCTCTTTTGGCCGCATCTGGTAGGGAATAAAAAGCGAAGCCTGGGTAACTTTCCCGTCGGTCACAATCTTGTAGTTTGACGGGTCTATACCTGAACTCTTTAGAAGCAGTACCACCAGGACTATACCAAGTCCTGCCCCCTCGGTTTCATCGTATATTTCTTCATAGGCCTCGGTAAAATCCTTGTACCTGCGTGCGTTCTCGATTCGCATGTTGATGCGTTCAAGTTCTTCCGGAAGGATGGGGGTGTTGTTGGTGACAATGAACTTCACGCCGTCCTCTTCCTTCTTCGTGTAGAAGGTGACCTTCATGTTGCTCTTTCTCAGATCACTTTCAAGCTTATCCAGCTGGCCCACGATATTCTCTTTGAACTTCTTTATACCCTTCATGTACATTTCATGATCAGAGATATCAAGGTTCATCTTGTTGAAATATACCCTCTTGGCGTTTGCCTTGGTGGCGTTGATTATTATCTCCCGTAATATGGTTACCATCATGTCCAGCATGAAAATACGATCGGTTGTGGCAAGTATCCTTGATAGAATGGCATTCATCGTTTTAATAGTGGTTTCCGAAGGATAGTAAAACGAGAACGAGAGCGGGTCTCCCTCGTCAAATTGCCTGGCAAGCTCTGAAGTGTTGATAATGGCCATTGTACCTTCCTGACACGTAACAAGTTGTGTTGCTACTTATAACTGATAACGGTATATTGCACAACAATAATTTCAAAGTAAAACATGATACATGTACCGCTTTACATGGTTTTTATCGACATGAAGTTACAGAATAATTAAACCGGAACTTTCAATCTCATGTAGCGCCGAACAAACAGGAATGATCTTACGGTGATTGGGTGTGGACAGGTCGTCCATGGTAATTTTCCCGTGTTTTTCCGTTAAACCGGTTTCTTCAATTGAACGGTGATAATTGAGAATTTGAAGCTGACATCCATCAGTTTCTGCAACCCGGCACAGTTTTTCAAAATAAAATGAGAACCTGAAATTCCTGTGCAGTACCAGCCTTGAAACAGGCAGTTTCTTTACCGCGTATACTGCCTGTTTCAGCTGTGCGTATCCCGGACGGGGAATATACAGGTACACTGCACTTATGCTTCTGCCCCTGAGGTACGAGTTCAGTTTTTCCAGGCCCTCGTATTCCCCGGGCAGTCCGTACACGACGGCAGTCCCTTTTCCGGAAATAACAACGGCGCCATTGCCATGTGTGCCACCAAGTTTCCATGCCTGTATTTGGCCGGCCTGCTGCTGGTGACGTAACAGCAGCACGGGTATGAGCAGCGTAATGACCAGGAGGGCTATCATCCGTTTCTTTTTTTTCAATCCGGGCACGAATGGTATGAACAGTGCCAGGTATCCCGTGACAAGGGCTGCCATGTTGTTTGCAATAGTGCCGTGTCCCCCCATCTCTGACAGCACCCGTGCACATTTAATGATCAACGAGACCATGAGGTCAATGGCAGTTGCAGAGAAACCTGCAATATGGGGGACGGGGGCAAAGAGGGGCTGCACCAGTGATGTTACAAGGACAAGGGAAACTCCCGGTACAATGGTGATATTTGAGATGAATGACGCCACGTTGAGTTCTTTCATGTGCAGGGCGATGATGGGTATAACGAATACCTGCGCGGCAATGGTTACCGACATTGCCCTGTGTATCCCCAGTGGAAGTGCAGGAAGCCTGGATGAAATGACGGGGAATAAAAGCAGTATACCGAAGGTTGCCGCAAAGGAAAGTTGGAACCCCGGGTTGAACACCTCGTACGGGAAGATCATTAGAATGACAGAGGCCGTGATGAACAGGATGTTAAAAGTGTTTTTCTGCTGGTTCCCAAGTACATGGAGAACAGCTATACCCAGCATAATAGCGGCGCGTATAAGGGAGACGGGCATATCCGTACAGTACAGGTAGGTGAAAACAGTGAGCAGGCACAGTATCCACGTGGTTTTTCTTCCCAGTTGTAAAAGCCATCCAAGAAACAGGGGGATACACGCGATTATTCCCACGTGGAGTCCGCTTGCGGCAAGTACGTGCAGGGCACCTGCATAAGTAAAAAGGTGTAATGTTTCCTTGTCAATGTAATCCCTGTTGCCGAAGTACAATGCCATAAGTATGGAGGCGGTGACAGGTGAATAGGTTGACCGTATGAAACCACCCACCTTGTCCCTGAAGGTTGATTTGAAGCCATCTTCACCTGCGGCATCTACCTGTATTTCGGCCCCGTCAAGGTAAAATGACGCTGATATGCCGCGGTAAAGAAAGTACAGCCGGGCGGGAGAGGGGGAGTCTTGGTCATACACGTATGGCCGTGCCGTAAAATGCATAATGTCGCCCCTGTGTACCCGGGTATCCAGCGGTAAACGGGCTATGGCATTGAATGCATTGTTGCTATGGTCATTGCAATGCAGGTATGCCCGCTGATCATACCGTTGCTGTTCTACCCTGTACACCGTGGCAGAGAATTCCTGTTCCTGCCCGCGGGGATAATGATGGGGAATGGTTTCGGCAGCACGGGCTCCCATTAGCAGTGACAGTGAAACAACGAGCAGCCATGAAAAAGCGACCCTGCTAATGGCATGTTCTTTGTAGGTATCAGCATGCAGCGTGAACAATGTCCATGTAACTAATATGGCAAAACCTGATGCAAGGCAAATGCATGCTGCCATACCAGGGAAAGACGTGGTGAGCCTGTACCCGGTGGCAGCAAGGATGGCACCGCTGCCGGTGAGGCAGGCGGCAGCGGAGGGTACCACGCATGAGCGGAGTGATCTCTTAAATCCTTCCAATTTTATACACGAATCCCAGGGATGCGCCGGTAGACAGCCTTGTTGATTCTTCCCCAACCCCAAAGGTCCCGTATCTTCCGTATATGTCCAGTACCAGCATTGAATTAAGCGTAAGGTCTATCATAGTACCAATACACGCGGATACTCCTCCACCTCCGTCATAGTCATCGGTAGCGGGGGGCATGTCCATGTACAGTCCAAGACCTCCCGCAAGATTGAACATGGTTGAAAGGGGATACCTGTATTTCCCGGTCACGGTGAGCAGGGTATGATGTACCGATATGTCAGGGGTTCCATCCAGCGAGTTGTACATGAACTGGGCGGTAAACTCGCCAACAAGGTTGTTGACAACGATGTCCATCATGGCGCCGCCGCTGAAGAAATTCCCGCTATATGACTGGGAGTTTCTCTGGTCATCCCACCAGTCCTGGTATTCTACCGTTTGAATGCCGCCGCCGGCAGTGACACCAACATAGGTGAAAAAAAGCTCCTGCGCCTGAAGCGTACCGCTGTTGCACACGTTCCCGGTAATAGCGAGAAGCATGGCGATAAGGAGATTCCTGGGGATGACCATTTTCATGTAATTACCTTATATTTAATGGATTTTTCACTACCTGCGCGTTGGTGGGTACCTGGTAATCGAACAGGCCGTTCACCAGGTTGTCTCCCACCCTGATATTCGATAAGGCATAGGTGGTGACATTCCCCCTGTCGGACTTCAATACCGCTTTTTTCAGCATAAAGCTGCTGTCCACCATGAGGGTGATATCGGTGTATGTCTTTTCGCTGTTTTTAAGCCTTATGGTATATCCAGAGGATCCCCGCGAGCTGACAATGGCAGCGTACCCGTTAACCAGGTAGGCGATACCCCCTGAGCCACCCCCGGCGAGGTCCTGCACGCCGCAAATATTACTGCTTTTATCATGTATCCACAGTTTCTTGCCGTTTGATACAACAATCTTCCCCGGAGGGGAGTTGAAGGTCACATATATTTTGTCCGGGGCCTTGTACCTGAACTGGCCTGTATAGGTCATCCCGGTGGCATCAGACCAGGTGATAACGCCGGTCATGGTGCCGATGGAGCGCATCTTTCCCTTGAAGCGGTTGAGGGCCTGTTCTCCCGTAAGCCCGTATACATATGTTCCGGCAAGCAGCATGAAAACCAGTGACATGCCTGCCAGTAGTTTTGTTCGTGTATTCATGGTTAATATCTCCTGTGCCTCTACTTTACTATACGTGGAAATCGTGTAAAACATAAAATTTTTTTCAAAAAAATGCCATTTTCGGCAAGCACATTTTGTTTTTTTTGGGGGGAGTGATTTAAATTCCGGGTTACATACATGTGACCTGTGATATAGGGGGCCTCGTAGTGTAC
>CAYFSO010000054.1:0-19913 GCA_964345775.1 uncultured Leptospiraceae bacterium
ATTGGACACTCACCCCTGCCTATCTTCTGGTAGTACCAGTTCCATGCTTCGGGGTTCAACGGCTCACCAACCGAACCAAGGAGCTCGAGTGAAGAAATATCATGCTTGTCTACCCACTCGTCACCTTCTTTTGCTATAGCTCGAATAGCTGTTGGAGCGGTGTAGAAGATATTAATTTTGTATTTTTCTACGATTGCCCAGAATCGACCGAAATCCGGATAACTGGGAACACCTTCGTACATAACGGTTGTTGCACCGTTGGCAAGAGGCCCGTATACGATGTATGAATGGCCAGTTACCCAGCCGATATCAGCTGTACACCAGAATACATCACCATCATGATAGTCAAATACCATCTTGTGTGTGAATGCAACATAGGTGAGATATCCACCGGTAGTATGCAATACACCCTTTGGTTTTCCTGTTGAACCGGATGTGTAAAGAATGAAGAGAGGATCTTCGGCGTCCATTTCTTCTGCAGGACAATCTGCATCAACGGTAGCCTTCTCTTCTTCGTACCACTTGTCGATCTTGTCATTCCAGTCAACCTGGATCCTGTCACCAACCCTCTTGACTACAAGGTGAAGGGTCACATTTGGACAATCAGCTATAGCCTTGTCGGCGTTGGCCTTCTGGGGGACAGCCTTGGCACCACGGAAAGTACCGTCACAGGATATAACAACCTGGCTGTCACAGTCAAGAACCCGGTCTCGAAGTGCTTCGGCGGAGAATCCACCAAACACAACCGAGTGCACCGCACCAATTCGAGTACATGCCAGGATACCAATGGCAAGCTCGGGGATCATTGGCAGGTAAAAGGTTACCCTGTCACCCTTCTTAACGCCATTCTTCTTCAGTACATTGGCAAACTTACATACTTCTTCATGAAGCTCTTTGTAGGTGAACTTTTTGTCATCGTCAGGGTCGTTCCCTTCAAAAAGAATTGCAGCCTGGTCTCCTCTTTTTTCGAGGTGACGGTCAAGGCAGTTGTACGATACGTTCACCTTCCCGTTTACGAACCACTTTACCCAGAGTTTGTCCGGGGAATCGCCGTAATTGAAGTCCATAACCTTGTCCCATTTCTTGAACCAGGTTACATACTCCTCGGCAATCTTTGCCCAGAACCCTTCAGCATCGCTGAGTGATTCCTTCCACATTTTTTCGTACTCTTCACGACTCTTGATGTACGCTTTTTTGCGAAACTGTTCAGGAACTGGATAAATTTCCTTAAGTGTAACTTCTGCCATCTATTACCTCCGATTTTTGTATTGATATAATTATCATGGGGATGCCGTGCCAGACTCACACCGCACTGATAACCCCCATTGTTGTCACGCTCAGCTATTTTGCAGCTTATCACCGAGATAAGCCGCGATCATCGCATCGTAATCAGACGTGGTCCTGTATACTTTAGCAGCCAGCCTGAAGTTAGTGTCATAGGATACTTCGCCGTTATTTTTGTTCATATCATCAAGGATGCGTTCATAATCGCCCGGATCAATGACTACTGTCACATGGCTGAAATTTTTTGCGGCCGATCGCAGCATTGACGGTCCGCCAATATCTATATTTTCAATTGCGTCTTCAAGTGTACAACCTGGTTTAGAAATTGCCTGCTTGAAAGGGTACAGGTTCACTACCACCATGTCAATTGGCTCAATATCATGTTCCTTCATCTTTGCCACATGTTCTTCGTTATCCCTGAGTCCCAGCAATGCACCATGCACTTTGGGATGAAGTGTTTTAACACGCCCATCCATCATTTCAGGAAACCCGGTATATTCAGAAACATCTGTAACCTCAAGTCCGGCCTCCCTGAGCATTCTCGCAGTTCCACCGGTTGAAAGGAAAGTGGCACCATGTTCACTCAGGCTTTTTGCAAACTCAACAACCCCTGTTTTATCAGAAACGCTTATAAGTACTTTTTTGATTTTAGCCATAAATAATATTTAAATTAAATTTAACCTGTTAAAATATATTTAAAAACTCATATTAGTTATATAACGACACACATGACCATTTGAATAGTAGTGTCAAAAAATACAAGCATTTTTTGCTGATACTGACCGCACCTGTACCCTGTTGAACCCTTATTAATACAATCACACTTCAATACCCATTTGATTTGAAGTCATATTGGATAATTATATATATAAAAATTTATCTCTTGTCAATGAACATTTTTGTTTATTCTGTATTGAAAATTAAATAAACTTACCAGGTGACAACCGCTTTACCCGAATACAGCTGGTAAATATCACCCATCCCATAATATTTTTATTAAAAAAATGATCACTACACTTGACAGCACACATGAACAATGTTACTTTTGTACTAAATTAGTATAAAAGTTCAAACTCTTATGAAAAGTGAAAAGCAGGCACATATACTTAACGCGGCAGAATCATTGTTTAACAGGTTCGGCATAAAGAAGACAGGCGTTGATGAAATTGCAAGGCAGGCACGGGTAGCCAAGGGAACACTGTACAACTATTTCGGCAACAAGGAAGGGATCATACGCGAACTACTGGCAACCAAGCTGAGCCATTTCGAAGAAACCATCAACAATGCAATGTCCACCATCTCTGATCCTGTTGAGCAGGTAAAAATTATCATCATGGAACGGATTAAATTATTTTTAAAAAATCCTTTTATCAGCGACACAAGCCTGCAGCTTGATGATCACAGTACACATTTGTTCCAGGAGGACCTTGACAGGAAGGAGGTGTCACTCCTTGAATCTGTTATACACCAGGCCCGTAATGAGGGTAAACTGGGCAACAATGAAAAACAGGTAACGGACACCATACTGTTTACTATAAAAGGTATTGAACAGCACATTAAGAGCGGATTTGAGTCAGTATCACTTGAGCGCATAGAAAAGGACATTGATTACCTGGTTACACTTTTCTTCCCCGACAAGCCAGGCAAAAGATAATTATCACAACTGGAGAGATTGAGCCATGTATATGACATTGCAACATGCCATGTTTCTTTTTATTCTTTTTTCCACACTGGGCTGGATCCTTGAATTTACTTACAGGACACTGTCAAATCGCACTTTAGCCAATCCCGGTGTACTTTTCGGCCCTTATGTCCCCATTTATGGTTTTGGTGCGTTACTGTTAATAATGCTTTATTCCCATACATCCCACCTGCCCATCCTGTATAGGATTGGTATCTACTTTTTTACTATCTCGCTAATGGAATACGTGACAGGGGAATTACTTCTGCTTGTCTTTAAAAAACGTTACTGGGATTACACTGATGATCTCTTAAACATACGTGGTCACGTGTGTCTGCCGTTTTCCATCTACTGGGCACTCCTGGCGATAGGGTTTGAGAAAACATTCTACCCTGTATCTATGCAACTACTGCAAAATGTAAGCAACATGCATGTGCTGTACTTTGACGCAGCCATTTGTTCAATTATGTTTCTTGACATCATCTTTGTAACCGGCATTCCCACCAGCGTCTCCCGGTGGAGCCAGTCACTTGCAGGCAGGCATTTTGACATTGACAGGTCGTCAATGCAAAGGATAGTGTACAGCATGCAGGAACGGTTTCCACAGGTTCCCGCTCATTTTGCCGCGCTTCTTTCAGATACCGACCTGGCTGACATCTTAAGACGTTTTTATGAAAGGTTGAGAAAATGAAAAATGACATTATAAATGAAATGATGGGCCACCCTCCCATACGGGAGATAATAACCCATGAAATTTTTCAACAGATGGACATATTCAGGCATCACGGAGTAAAAACCTGCCTCAGCCATACGATGGACGTGGCACAGCTTACATATCACCTGGCTAAAAAGATGGACATGGACGTAATATCCGCCACACGCGGCGCCCTGCTTCATGACTTTTTTCTGTACGACTGGCGGTACCAGGGACCGCGTTTGCACGGCTTCAGGCATCCACGGATAGCACTTGAGAATTCCAGGAAATATTTTCATCTAAACCACGTTGAAATTGACAGTGTTGCGCGTCACATGTGGCCCCTTACACCTGTTCCACCACGCTACCTGGAATCTACCCTGGTATCATATGCTGATAAGCGTATCACCTGCAGCGATTACAAGGCCAGTACGCTTTATGGCTTGCAGCTTTTGAGATCACGACTGGCCGCCTTCAAAATATAATTGACTCGACGCATTCTCCACTGCTGAATGCATATCAATGAAGAACACTATTGCGTTTTACCCTGAAGAGAAAAAACTTATCGGCGGCATCAGCCTTGTGCTTGCCACACGGATGCTTGGTGTTTCACTGATCATTCCCATGTTTTCCATCTTCGCAACGTCAATCCCGGGTACCACAACCACACTTGCCGGTATTGCGGTGGGTATATTCGGCATCTCGCAGACCATCATGCAGGTTCCCATGGGCAAGTTGAGCGACAGGTGGGGAAGAAAACAGACCACAGTTCTGGGACTTTTGATTTACCTGGCTGGCACTGTTTGTTCCGGCATGGCCGTATCGATCTATCATCTCATCGCGGCAAGAGTACTTGCAGGTGCCGGTGCCGTCTCCGGTGTCACCATGGCATGGCTCACGGACGGTATACACCGGTCAAGAAGGAATACCGCCCTTTCCTACGTGGGTATATCAATTGGGTTATCCGTTGTTATCGGCTTCACACTCAGCTCACTTATCGCGGATGCCATCAGCATCCCTGCCCTTTTCTATATCTGCGGAGGATTTATCTTTATTTCGGTAGTATACATCGCAACACGCATGGATAACCGCGTGGTACCTGATGACGGAACCGATATTTCAATCCACAGTTTTAAAACCATAACCGGGAACCGCGATCTAAGAAGGCTCAGCATTACCGGGTTCATCGCTTTTTTTTCACTTAACGGGATGTTTTTCACAATGCCACTTATAATGCGGCAACAACTGGGTATTGGTGGACTGTGGAAAGTCTTTCTTCCGGTAGCAATTGTAGGTACAGGCTGCATGTTCTATTACGGGAGGAAGGCGGACTCCGCCGGTACTGTAAAAATTGCCTTGACCGCCCTCTTCTACGAGCTTGCCGGCATTTTTCTTATTATCGTGGGTGATGCCGTGTACCTGTACATACTGGGTTTCATGCTTTTTTACGCCGGTCACTGCATCCTCTCTCCAGTTCTTCCGGCAGCAGTTTCAGGGTACCCAAGTGACTCCAGCCGTGGAAGCGTTATGGGGGTTTTCAACTCGTCACAGTTTATTGGCGCAAGTACAGGCGGTTTTTTCTCAGGATTCATGCTTGACCATTTTAATTACAGGATACTATTTATTGTGCTGTTCCTGCTGCTGTTGGTCGCCATCATTTCCATATTGAAGTACAAAAACTTCACGTTACACGAATCCAGGGGGTGACGAGAATACGCCCGCGCGTCAGGCCTCCCTCCACGCGGGTAAATGATCTTCCCGGTATTCACTTCCTGTTGAACACCCCTACCAGTTCTATATGGGGAGTTTGTGGAAACATGTCATATGCCGTTACCTCGTCAAGGCTGTACTGTTCCGTGAACACACGCGCGTCTTCTGCAAAGGTGAGTGGATTACATGACATGTATACGATCCTTTCCGGTGAAGCCCGTAATATTCTTTTTACCACCTTTGGATGCAGGCCCGCCCGGGGCGGATCCATTACGATGGTCTGGAATACTGATTCGTGTTCTGCGAGATAGGCACCGGCATCGGCGCACAGGAACTGCACGTTTTGGATACCGTTCTCTTCCATGTTTACCTTCGCATCAGCTACAGCCGTTTCCACCACCTCAATACCTGTCACCTTTTCTGCGACAGAAGAGATAAACAGGCTGATGCTCCCCACGCCGGAATAGAGATCCAGGGTATTACCCTTTACATTATCCCGTATAACCCGGTACATCCGCAGTGCAACTGCCGAGTTAGACTGGAAAAATGAATTAGGGCCTATTCTAAAACGTATGCCGCCAAGTTCCTCGTAAATATACCCATGCTTAATATCCTCAAGAACCGGGCCGAAACTGAGATCTGCCAGCCCATCACTTAACAGCATTGAAACAGAATCTGCATGCTGTTGCAGGTACTCAAGAAGATGGTCCATCCTGTTATGGTCAGATGCGACAACCAGGTTGGCCATCAATTCCCCGGAATAGAAACCCTGGCGGAAGACGATGTACCGCAGGTACCCTTCATGGTCCAGGTAATTATAGCCTTCAATATCAAGAGCCATGGGACGGACCGATTCGTAGAGCCTGCGTGTTTTTTCCTGCACAAGAATACACGTGGAAAGATCAACCACCCTGCGATAGTTCCCCCGCTGCCGCAACCCCATCTTGCCGAAAGCGGTAACAAAATCCATCCTGTTCCTGTAGCCAAAGGGTTCAGATCCCTGCACCTGTTCGAAGTGCCAGAGATCACCGAGTTTCATGTTAAGATAGTCTTTCTTAATCTGAAGCTGTACATCATACGGGTAATCCTGGAACAGGCATCCCCCGCATTGTCCGAAATGCGGGCAGGGCGCTTCAATTTTACTATCCGAATACCTGTCCGCTATACCAAGAACCTGTTTTAGCTTTTTTTTCTTCACAACTATATCCTGACTGCTCCATTACCTGTCTAATCCAAGATCATACCTGATGAGGCTCTTAATAATAAGCTCAGCGGCCGCCATGTTGGTTGCTATTGGAATATTATGGACATCGCATATTCTCATTAACATGTTTATATCCGGGTCATGTGGATGTTTTCCAAGAGGATCTCGAAGAAAAATAACCGCATCGATATCCCCTTCAACTATATCCGCCGCTATCTGCGCGTCACCTCCCACCGGCCCCGACAGTTTTTTTTCAACGGTCAAACCGGCATTTTCGATATGCCCACCGGTAGTCCCGGTTGCAATTATCCTGTACTGCTGAATAATCTCTATGTGATCACGAACAAAACTCACCATGTCGGCCTTTTTGCCGTCATGCGCTATAATAGCTATTGTCTTCTTTTCCATTTGCCAGCTCCTTTTTTTATGTCTCTTACCAGGTATACAATAATATCATTGCATCACACACAGTTAAATTATATGGTGATTCCAGTAAATATCTAAAAAACATTACACCATGTATACCCAGAGGACAAAACCATGAGCGAAACTGCAAAAACAATTCCTTCTCGTGATGAAATAAATGCCGGCTACACATGGGATCTTTCCCACCTGTTCACCGGCATGGAAGACTGGGAGCCTCTATTCAAGTCCATTGATGAACGCATGGGACAGTACGGGTCTTATGCGGGCCGCCTGGCCGAATCTGCTGCCATGCTCAGGGAAGCCCTTGAATTTGATCTCCAGGTTTCACGTGACATTGAACGCCTGTATACATATGCACATCTGAAAAGTGACGAAGACAAAACAAACCAGGAGCACCAGGCCATGTACCAGAGGGCCGTATCTCTTGCTCACAGGGCAGCAGAACTGTCCAGTTTTTTAATACCGGAGATCCAGTCAATACCGGGGAATAAGATAGAATCCTTCATGAAAGATCCATCCATGGAATTATACCAAACATTTCTCCATAGAATATTGCGGATGAAACCACATACACTGGACAGGGACAAGGAAGAACTGCTGGCCAAAACTTCTGAGCTTGCGCAGGCCCCGGGTCAGTTTTTCAGCCAGCTGGATAATGCGGACATGCGTTTCGGGTCACTTGAAAATGAAAAAGGAGAGGCCATAGAATTAAGCCACGGCAATTTTATAAACTTTCTCATGTCACCTGCCAGGTCAGTGAGAAAAAAAGCTTTTTTCCAATACTACAGTGCGTATGAACAGCACAAGCACTGCATCGCAACGTCGCTTGCATATTCCATAAAGAATGATCACGTGTACTCACGCATACGCAACTTTCCGGATTGCCGTAACGCCGCGCTTTTCCCTGACAACATGCCCGAAGAGGTATACGACAACCTGGTAGAAACAGTTAAAAACAACCTGCAGCCACTTTTCAGGTACCTTGACTTCCGAAAAAGCGCACTGGGACTTGAAGATCTTCATTTTTATGATACCTACGTCCCCATTATCAAGGATATTCCCTTCCACATGCCATACGAGGAAGCAGTTACGACCTGCGTGAAGGCACTGGCACCACTTGGAACTGAATATGTTACCCGGATGGAAGAAGGTCTTCTTGGCGGCTGGGTTGATCGTTACGAAAACAGGGGAAAACGCAGCGGCGCATATTCATCAGGATGTTATGATTCTCCACCATATATTCTCATGAACTATCATGATGATAACATAAACAGCCTGTATACGCTCATACACGAGGCGGGGCATTCCATGCACTCCCTTTTCTCCATTGAGAACCAGCCTTATCTTTATCACGATTATACAATATTCGTAGCCGAGGTTGCATCCACATTCAACGAGGCTCTTCTCAGCCGTTATCTCCTGCAGGAGTATGACGGGGATGCACGCATGCAGGCATACATACTCAACCGGGAGATTGACAACATACGCGGCACACTTTACCGTCAAACCATGTTTGCAGAATTCGAGAAGATAAGTCATAATTATGAAGAACAGCAAAAACCTCTCACGCTGGACACTCTTACGGGAATTTACGCAGACCTGCTGCGTCTGCATTTTGGAGACGCTATCGTCATTGACGATGAATTATCCATGGAATGCCTTCGCATTCCCCATTTCTACTCCGCGTATTACGTGTATAAATATGCAACGGGCATATCAGCAGCAATAGCACTTGCCGACCGTGTATTAAACGGGGGTGATAAAGAACGCAACGATTACCTGTCCTTCCTCACTCTTGGTGGAAGCCAGTGGCCAATTGATGAACTTATAACGGCAGGTGTAGACATGCGTCGACCTGAACCGGTCAAAGAAGCGCTTGAATACTTTGACAGGCTTGTTACACGCCTGGAAGATACATGGAAATCATTATAATTTTTGATTTACACGAAGCTCGAAACATGAATATAGTGAATCCAGAAGCCATAATTCATTACATATACAATAAATTATTCACAGGAGCGAACAATGAAAAACAATGGATTGAGCCGGATAATACTTTTTGCCTGCATGGTCATCTTTTCTGCCAGTATATTTTGCCATTGTGGTCCATCAGTACAGTCTGGTGAGCCCCATGTAAAAAATGTCATTGATTCCATACTTGCAACAAGGGACAGGATAGAAAAAAAGATTTCCAGCCAGGAAGGGTCCGGTGACCATCCCGTTTTTTTTACTACCTTCTGGGACTTCGATGGTACCATTCTGAAAGGAGACTGCTCAGAAGGTTACCGCACAGATGACAGGGTTGTCTACAAGGGTCTCATAGAGATTTGCATTGACCGTGGGTATTCCAGTAAATACCTACCCGGCCAGTTTGATTCATTCTGGGATAAATACATGCATATTGACAGGAATCAGGGACACTACCATTCCATTGTATTCATTCCCCGCGTATTCGCTGGTGCTGACATACATGATATTATGAAACTCTCCGAAACGCAAATGGAAGAAGTTTACAGCGAATATTTCTTTACCTCATCAATTGATATCATGCGATATCTTCAACATGAGGGTATTCTCGTATACGTTGTTTCAGCAAGTCCTGATTTTTTTGTGAAAGGTGCCGCCAGATCCCTCAAAGTACAGATGGAACATTTCTACGGGGTTAAAGTAAAAACCGATAGCGGGAAAATTACCCGTGAAATTGAACAGCCCGTCACATATGCCGACGGCAAGACCAAAACCATCCAGGATATACTTTCAACGATAAAAAACAGGCATAATACGCAGCACGTGTATCCAATAGCAGGTTTTGGTAACAGCTATCATACTGACGGCGATTTTCTTAAATGGATCGCCTCCCGGTCACTTCCGGAAGGGAAAGCAGTTACCATGATGATAAACGGTGGTGATGTCCCCTCAAAATACAAGGGGATATTTCGTACGGTGAACCAGTCAGAAGTTGTAAGTAAAAAAGAATGATGCAGAATTTCCCCTGCTTTTTCCCTCATATCTTGAGTGAAAAAGCGTCCCTTGATCCCTGCGGAAGATTCCCCGTGGTTATGAGGGCAAAATCGTTGGGCGAAAATATTCTCCTGGTTATATCACGGACATCGTCCAGTGTAACCGCATCGATCTGTTCTGATATCTCTTCGAAGGAAAAATACCTGCCGTATACCATTTCATGGCGGGCTATATGCCCCATTTGCACCTCGGTGCTTTCAAGGCTGAGGGCGATGTTCCCCTTCATGAATGTCTTCGCATCTTCCAGTTCTTCTTCTGTTATCCCGTCCACGAGAAAATCAGTACAATCACTTTCTATCAGCTCCAGTGTTTTTGAGTAATTTTCAGGGGAGGTGCCACAGTAAATGCCGTACACGCCTTCGTCTGAAAAGGATGAATGGAAACAGTAAACAGTATAGCAGAGCCCCTCGTCCTCCCGTATATGCTGAAAGAGCCTGGAAGACATGCTTCCTCCAAGAACGGTACTCATAATATAGTAACTCCACCTGGCAGGGTCTCCCTTTTTTAAACCATCAGTACCTATACAGAAATGCACCTGTTCAAGGTCCTTGTGTATATGTTTCCGTTTTATCCTGTTTGGCCGCGGCACACCGTTGGTCACTTTTAGTCCCGGGTTTTGAGGGTTTCGGAAAAAGTGTCCACCTATCATATCTTTCGTTTTCTCAATATCAATATTGCCAACTACCACAAGCAGGCTGTCCTCGTCCCTGTACTTGTCAGCATAGAAATCGATGATCCCGTTCCTGTCGGTATTTTTTATGGTATCAACCGTTCCAAGTATGTTGTGTCCAAGGGGATGGTCCGCAAGCATGCATTCCATGAACTCATCATGTATCAACTCATCGGGAGTATCCTCGTACATCCTGATCTCTTCAAGCACAACGTTCTTTTCTTTCTCCAGTTCTACCGGGTCAAAAACCGAACGCGCATATGTTTCAGAAAGTATGGAAAGCGCCAGGTCAAGATAATTTGACATGACGTTGATATAGTAGGTGGTGTATTCCCTGTTGGTGGCCGCATTGTGATTACCTCCCACCCGGTCAACAAGGCGGGCTATGTCACGGGCCGAATACTTTTCGGTACCCTTGAACATCATATGTTCGATCAAATGGGCATAGCCCATTTGATGCTGTTGTTCATGCCGGGAACCTACGTTTACCCATAATCCAACAGATACCGAGACAACACCCGGTACGGGCGCAATCAGCACGGTCATATTATTGTTAAGACGATATTTTGTTATCATACAGGAAGAGACTCTAACTATTTAACGCATCTTTTCTGCTGAGATTGATCCTTCCCATATCATCGATGCTTATGACCTTGACATCCAGCTCATCGCCCTCGTTGACCACGTCTCGAACACTTGCCACACGCTTGTTGTCAAGCTTTGAGATATGCACAAGGCCCATCTTACCCGGGAGTATCTCGACGAATGCCCCGTAATCGGTTATACGCTTTGCAACACCGCGATAAATGGTTCCTACCTGTACATCCTCTATTATTCCTTTTACCGAGGCAAGCGCCCGGTCAATGGCATCCTGCGAATTGGCAGATATGGTCACTTCACCATCGTTTTCAATGGAGATGTCCGCGCCGGTATCCTCCTGGATCTTCTTGATCACCCTGCCGCCGGGACCGATAATATCGCCAATTTTTTCAATATCAACCATCAATACTGCTACTCTCGGGGCATGCGGAGAAAGCGTATCCTCCGGTGCTGAACTTACCTTGTTCATGGCATCCAGGATATACAGCCTTCCGTCCCTTGCCTGCGCAAGGGCGTTACGCATGATCTCTGTGGTTATGCCCTCGATCTTTATGTCCAGCTGAAATGCGGTGATCCCTTCTGCCGTACCTGCCACCTTGAAATCCATGTCACCAAGGTGATCCTCAAGGCCCTGTATATCACTCAATATGGCATTATCATCTCCCTCCAGCACCAGGCCCATGGCGATCCCGGCAACCGCGCCCTTGAGGGGCACACCGGCATTGTACATTGCAAGCGAACCAGAACATACTGTTGCCATTGATGATGAACCGTTAGACTCCAGTATCTCTGATACTAACCTGATGGTATACGGGAAATCCTTTTCGGAAGGTAATGCATATTCAAGTGCACGCTCTGCCAGCATTCCATGACCTATCTCACGTCGTCCCACACCACCTGTTCTCCCTGTTTCTCCAACACAAAATGGCGGGAAATTATAGTGGAGCATGAAACGCTTGTACGATTCTTCCAAAACGTCTATGCTGTCAATTCTCTGGGAATCTGAAACCGTTCCCAGTGTCACGATCCCAAGACTCTGAGTTTGTCCACGCGTAAACACCGAGGAGCCATGGGCCCTGGGAAGCACTCCCATCATGATATCGATAGGCCTGATATCTTTCAATCCGCGCCCATCAGCCCTTTCCCCATTCTCGAGTATCCTTTTCCTCACAACTTCCGCATCAATATCGGTGATTACTGAAGGGGCAAGGTTTATTGTATCAGGAAATTCTTCACCAAGTTCTTCTACTACTTTCTTTATCAGGGCATCTTCTGCCACTTCCCTGGCTTTCTTTTCTTTGATGTCTCCCAGCATTTCAACATCAGTGTAGTATTTTTCTCGAATAACCTTTTCCAGGTTCTCATCAGAAAGCTTTGGCGTGTACACCATTTCCGGCTTGCCCACGTCATCACGCATTTTCTTCTGTACATCGCACAGCTGCTTAATATTCTCATGGGCTATTTCAACTGCCTCTATCATCTCATCTTCGGAAATATTTTTGGCAGAACCCTCTATCATGGTTACGGCGTTTTCGGTACCGGCAACGATGATGTCGATATCACTTTCATCTATCACTTCAAGGGAAGGGTTGATCACCCATTCACCTTTTATACGACCAACCCTCACCGAACCTACGGGGCCCTTAAAAGGCAGTCCCGATACGCAAATCGCTGCGGATGCCGCGTTTATGGCGAACACGTCAGGCTGATTTATCCGGTCGGCAGACAATACGTATATTATTATCTGAACATCGTTAACAAAATCCTTGGGAAACAGCGGGCGAAGTGGCCTGTCAGTCAACCTGCAGGTGAGTATTTCCCTGTCACTCTGCCTTCCTTCCCTCTTAATAAAACCGCCGGGGATCTTGCCGGCAGAATAGGATTTTTCCCTGTAATCCACCATCAGTGGAAAGAAGTCCTGTCCTTCCTTTACGTTTTTTGACGCAACAACTGACGCAAACACGATAGTCTCACCACATGCCACCGTGACAGCACCGTCGGCCTGTTTGGCCAGGTACCCTGTATTGAACTGCATCTGGTTGCCGCTGATATCTAATTTATATTCAACACTCATATTATTTTCTTCCTTACAAAAATTAAACCTTCACTGGGCCGGTTTTTCCAGCGTAAACGCTGTCCCTGCAGTATACAGGGCGGTTACCGCCGCAATCCGAGGGATTGTATGAGCTCCCTGTACCGATCGATGTCTTTTTTCTTAAGGTAATTGAGAAGACGGCGCCTTTGACCAACAAGTTTCAACAGGCCCCTGCGGGAATGATGATCCTTCTTGTGTACCTTGAAGTGATCTGTTAAATGATTGATCCTTTCTGAAAGAAGAGCAACCTGTACTTCAGCCGATCCGGTGTCCTTATCGTGCTTTCGGTACTTATCGATAATCTCGTTTTTCTGAACCATACTCCTTATTTATCCTCCTGACTTGGTCAATAAATTATTTCACTTTATTACAATAGCAGTAAATTATCATAAATATACGTGTACCGTTACTGGTACGAAATCAATGTTGTACGTCAAGAAATTAATACAGTAAAAACGTATTAAAAATTTAGCACTTAACAGTGTAAATTACAATAGAATAACTGCGATCCATCAAGCCGGGAACACGCAACGGTACTTTACCCTGAACGGTTCCGGTTCCAGTTCCCCAACCGCCAGAAGGTTCCCATCCGGATCTAATACCCGCAGGTACTTGCCGTCATTCCGGGTAATTCTCTCTACATCTTCCCTTCGAATTGGTGCCCCGTGGCGAACCTTTTCAGCCCTGCTGCTGGTAACGGTAACTGACCCGAAATCCTCCAGGGCCTGGTACGGCGACATGGCAAACCCGGTCATATCTTCCCCGCCTGCCAGTATCTCGTCCAGCCGCACCGGGGTGACCGCATTCTCTACCCTGAAATTCCCTGAGCGCACCCTTCTTAAATCAGAAAGGTATGCACCGGTACCAAGACTAACACCTATATCCCGGGCAAGTGCACGTATATAGGTTCCCCGCGAACAACTTACCCGGATCACTATCCTCGCATTTTCCCGGTCCACCTCTTCCACAACAAGGGAATGGATCTCCACGGTCCTTGGCTTCATTTGAAGCGATTCGCCTGAACGGACCCGGTCTGATGCCCTTTTGCCCCCTATCTTTAGAGCTGAATATTCAGGGGGGACCTGTTCAATAACACCTGAATATTTTTCTTTTACCGCGTGTATTTCTTCGAAAACGTCGGAGGGAACATCCCTCTTCTCAATTATCATACCCTCGGAATCGCAGGTATCGGTTACGGCACCGAGCTGAACCGTTCCAACGTATTCCTTCTGGCTTTCAACCAGGAACGTTGTAAGCCTGGTAGCATTTCCTGTGCACACAACAAGCAGTCCTGATGCACGTTTATCCAGGGTTCCACAATGCCCTGCTTTTTTTACGTGTAACTGTTTTCGCATCCGACGGATAACATCGAAAGAGGTTGTACCCTCGGGCTTGTCGATAAGCATCACTGCATTATGAAGCAGGACTGTATCCACTACGCGTTACCCCGTTGCTCCCCGTCGTCGTCACTTTCTTTTGCTACGTCCGTGTGCTGCTCTTGAGATCCCTCTTTTTCAAGATCTTCCAGTTTCCCCACCATTTCGATACCTTCACGTATCGACGTATCGATATGGAACCGTACCTGCGGCAAAACCCTGGTCTGTATGTTCTTCGCAACTTTGGACTGAATATACTTTCGGGCTGACTCAAGCCCCATCATTGTTTTCCTGACATCCTTTTCATCACCGATCACCGAAACCATTATGTCCGCATAGGAATAGTCCCTGCTCAGCTTCACGCTGGTAACCGTTACGAAGCCGATCCTTGGGTCTTTTATATCCGTAAGCAGCACGGTTCCCACTATTCTTCTTATCTGGGCTTCGAGCTTCTGTTTTCTATATCCGGCCATTATCTCTGCTGCCCGGGAGCACCTTTCTCTTCAGTTTTTCTGCTTACATCTTCAAGTTTCTTTGCCACCTCGAATGTCCTGTATGATTCGAAGGCATCTCCCTCTTTGATATCATTATAATCCTTTAAGCCGAAACCGAATTCCTGTCCACCTTCAACAATTGAAACATCATCCTTGAACCGCTTCAGGGATTTCATTTCTCCATCATATACCACTACACCATCCCTGATCAGCCGCATCTTGTCAGACCTGTTCACCTTGCCACTGAGGCATACCGCGCCGGCTACCGTACCTACCTTGCTCACCTTGAAGGTCTGTCTTACTTCACCGGTTCCGGTGACTTCTTCCTTAACTTCTGGAGACAGCATACCTTCCATGGCTGCTTTTATATCGTTGGTCACATCGTATATAATATTGTAGAACTTGATGGATATTTTTTCCTTCTCTGCAATTTCAGCAACACGTGATGTGGGACGCACGTGGTATCCAATTATCAACGCATTTGAAGCTGATGCCAGCATAACGTCCGATTCGTTTATGCCACCAGTTGCGGCATGAATTACCTTCACCCTTATTTCTTCGGTAGAAAGTTTCTCCAGCGAATCCTTGAGAGCCTGGACAGAACCATCAACATCACCCTTGATAACGATGCGCAGCTCCTGCATGGCCCCTTCGCGGATCATCTCGTTTAGATCTTCGAGGGTTACCTTCTTCACCTTCTGTGCACTCTCGATGCGCTTCATTTCCTGGCGTTTCTGGGACACCTGCTTGCCGTACTTATCGGTCTCAACCACCTGGAATGGATCACCTGCCGCGGGTACCCCCGAAAGACCCAGCACCTCAACCGGCGTAGACGGGCCAGCTTCCTCAACGCTTCCCCCCTGGTCGTTGAACATGGCCCTCACCTTGCCGGAGTATATGCCGACAACGAACGGATCTCCTATCTTGAGACTGCCATTCTGTACCAGCACCGTTGCTACCGGCCCGCGGCCCGGATCAAGTTTGGACTCCACCACCGTACCCTGTGCGTGCAGGTGGGGATTTGCTGTCAGTTCCAGCATTTCTGATTGTATGAGTATAAGCTCCATCAGGTCTTCTATTTTCAGGATCTGCTTCGCACTTATCTCGGCCATCAGGGTAGTTCCCCCCCATTCTTCCGGGATAAGGTCATAGTTTGAAAGCTCCTGTCGTACCCTCTGAAGGTTTGCCTCGGGAAGGTCTATCTTGTTAATAGCAACGATAATGGGTACCCCGGCATCCTTTGCATGATTTATGGCCTCAACTGTCTGGGGCATCACTCCGTCATTGGCAGCCACTACAAGGACAACAATATCCGTAACCCTCGCACCCCTTGCCCTCATGGTGGTAAATGCCTCATGACCAGGGGTGTCAAGGAAGGTTACGTATTTACCATTCACCTCGACCCTGTACGCACCGATATGCTGGGTTATACCTCCATGCTCAACACTGGTTACATTGGCTTCCCTGACTGCATCCAGCAGCTTTGTTTTACCATGGTCAACATGACCCATAACCGTAACGATCGGTGGTCTCCATACATAGTCCTCTTCCTTGTCCTCTTCTTTGAGCTTAATAACGGTTTCGTCGAACAGGGAAACAATTTTCACCTCTGTACCATATTCTGAAGCAAGGATCTCCGCTGTCTCCGCATCGATAACCTGGTTTATAGTTGCCATAACCCCCAATTGCATGAGCTTGGCAATGACCTCGTTGGCTTTTACATTCAGCTTCTTGGCCAGGTCTCCCACCTGGATGGTTTCGGTTACCTCAATGCTCTTCGGGGTAACAGCTTCCCTGGGCTTTTTCTGTACCGCCTGCGGTTTCTTCTTCTTGAATCCCAGGTTCTTCTCCCTGAGTTCTTCTCTCTCCTTCTTTGTATCCTTTTTCTTTGCTTTATCCTTTGATTTCTCTTTTCCCTTTTGACGCTTTTTCGATTCCTCTTTCATGGAACCGATCTCTATTTTTTCACCTTCTGCTGCAGGTTTTTTCTTTTCAGGTGTTTCGGCAGCTTCGTCACGGGGCTTCTCTTTTTTATCCGCGGCCGGTGCCTTCCTGGCTGCCGTTTTTTCCGCGGGAGCCTGCTTTTTCCTTTCCGGAGCAGGTTTTTCTTCTTTTTTAGGCCTTGCAGGTGCTTTTTCAGGCTTTCGAGCAGGTTTTTTTGCTTCTTCCTTTTGCTCTTCCTCTTTCTGAATACCTTCTTTCAGCTCCTTAGAAACATGGACCTTTCTTTTTAACTTGATCTTCTTGCCCTTGTTACGCTCGGCCTTCTGCTTTTCAAGAAGTTGACGTGTTTCCTGTGCACGCTGTTCCTTTATGGTCTCTATCTTCTTCTCCACCAGGAACACATCATTATCATTTATTTCAGAATTCTCGTCTTTACACTTGATATCCAGTTCTTCACAAATTTTAAGAACATCTTCAAGTGAAATATGATTTTTTGTTGCAATATCAACTGCTTTCATGAATACCCTTGGTCTTAAATAATTTTATACGTTATATCCCGTTATAGTTATTCTTCCTATTGCTCTTTGTCGCTGTCTTCCTCTTGCGTCTCTTCGTCAACGGGTTCTTTTGTGTCAGCTTCTTCGCTTTCCTCAATCTCACCCTCATCTTCATAATCTTCTTCTTCAAAGTCAACATATTCTTCCAGAATACCCATGATTTTCTCGGCCGTCTTATCACCTATACCATCCAGCTTTTTCAGGTCTTCCAGTGATGTTTCAACCAGGTCTTCTACCGAAAATATGCCGCCAGCTTCAAGGAGCTTGATGATACGCGCATCGAATCCCGGTAACTCGTCAAGTGATGTTTCATCTGCGGGTGCCGCGGAGAAGAGCTGCTCCACCATGGCCCTGGACTCGCTTGAACTCAGGAACTCCCTGTACTGTTCCTCTGTCTTGATGTCTATATCAAAACCGCACAGCCTGCTTGCCAGCCTGGCGTTGTGTCCGTTTTTACCAATTGCAAGCCTGTACTGGTCATTCTCCACTACCGCAATGACCCCGCCATCCAGGGTCTCGATCACCTCTTTAACCCGTGCCGGGGTCAGCGCGTTTGATGCCATGGTCTTCTTCTCAGGTGAATATTCCACCACGTCGATCTTTTCACCTTCAAGCTCCCGCACAATGGACTGAATGCGTATACCTTTCATCCCAACACAGGCACCAACACTGTCAATATCGTCACGGTCGCTTGTTACGGCAACCTTGGTTCGCATTCCCGCCTCACGCACAATGCTGGCAATTTCCACGATACCGTCATACACCTCCGGGATCTCCATTTCAAAAAGCCTTTCCACGAAACGGGTATGCCCCCTGGAAAGGATGACGCTTGGCCCCTTGGTGTTTTTCTGTACGCTGAGCACCAGTGCCTTGATGCGCTCCCCGATCTTGAAATGTTCAAGGGAGGACTGTTCCCTGTAAGGGAGGATACCCTCGGTTCTACCAAGGTCGACGTACATGGCCTCCCTGGTCCTTCTCTGCAGGTACCCGTTGATGAGGTCGCCTTCCCTGTCCTTGAATTCCTCGTATATGATGTTCTTCTCAGCTTCCTTGATCTTCTGCATTATCACCTGCTTGGCTGTCTGCGCCGCTATGCGGCCGAATGACTGCAGGGGATTCTCTTCAACATATATCTCGTCACCAAGTTTTGCGCCGGGATTTTTTTTCTTCGCCTCGGCAAATGCTATTTCTTCTGCCCGGTTACGTGGACTATTCACTACCATCTTTTTTGATATGAGCTTAATGGTATTTGTATCCTTGTCGAATTCCACTTCAACTTCACGGGATGGGCCATACTGCTTCTTGTAAGCAGAAAGCATGGCAGACTGCACGATCTCCTCAATGGTCTCCCTGGATATGCCTTTCTCGGTGGCAATCTGGTGCAGTGCTTCGAAAAAATTGATACTCATCGCTTTTTCCCTTCAATAATCAAGATTTGCTTTTGCAATGGAATCCATTGCAATTTGCACATTTTTCCCGTTATCATTCACGGTAATAATATCTCCTGAAACGTCCTCTATTGTACCTTTTACAGTTTTTCGGCTTTCATCTTCATCATACACCACCTTTACCGGTGCACCAGAAAATCTGGCAAATTCATCAATGCTGCGGAGCTTCCTTTTCAGTCCCGGTGAAGACACCTCCAGGGTGTAATTGGGCAGCAGCTCTTCCGAATCAATACGCCTGGTCAGTTCCTTGCTGAAAGCCTCGCAATCATCGTGGGATATCCCTTTCTCATGGTCAAGCCGTACGATCACCTGGGAATTTGGCCCCTTTACCAGCACCGACCATTCATATACCATGTAACCCATCTGCTGGGCCACCTCGTTGACTATCGTCCCTATTGTATCTTTTACATCCATCAGTCAACCGGTTCTTCACAAAAAGTCATATATTACGAAAAAGAGAGTGGCTCACCACTCTCCCCAGGCACGTCGCTAAAGAGACGGGGCAGAAAGGAACCCCTGTGTCAATATCATTAATTAACCCATAAATTTCAAGTTTTTTTCTTTATTCTTTCCTTCGAATAGGGCCCAATGGGGTTTCTCACTAAGACACAATGGTTCCTTGACTTTTTTTGTAAGCTGTCCTATACATGTACAACAGTTTTTATAAATTACAAGATAATTGAATTATAAATGAAATATACAAAGTATT
>CAYFSO010000055.1:0-19600 GCA_964345775.1 uncultured Leptospiraceae bacterium
ATGGAAAGATACATTACTTACGGGATATCCCGATCGTTTATACGTGAAGGTCATATCCCAACATTAAGCAAAATTTGCACGTACATTATTATTACAATGATGGACCTTATAATTGATGCTGATGACGGTAATGAAGGAATAATTGTTGAAGAAACACTTGCCATGCTTATAAATGGTATAAGAATATCCATTTAATATCCTGTAACGGGGAGTAATCACCATGGAAGAACAAAAAAAAGCTATTAAACTTCTCCAAACAGCAAAAAATTATGACATTGATAAATATCGTGAGATAAACTTCTTTAAGACTCACACATCCTTTACAGGTACACCTAAGAAACATCCTGCTGACAGGGGAAAACTGGTACTTGTGGCAGACCCGTTTGCCAGTGAAACAGAGTTTTTCGAGTTCCCCATTGAAGCAATCGATTACTTTGAAGAGGTTGGGACAGTCTCTTCCGAGTTCGGGGACAGTGCCTTAAGGATCAGGATATGGGTAAAGAAAGGAACACCGGCACTCAGGTATGAGCCGTTTGTTGTTGAATAATACCGATCAATATCTGAAAGCCATAACAAGACCACATGGAATTTTTATCCGATTTTCTTTATAACCTTGCACCATATACTCATTTTATCGCTTTCGGCCTTCTGCTGCTTGCAGGGATAAATATGCCCGTATCAGAAGACCTGGTTTTTATAATCTCTGCATCTATAGCTGCAACCATTGTCCCCCAGAATACTGTGATCATTTTTATCAGCTGTTACCTGGGTGCATTTGCAAGTGATATTATTGCCTATTCAATCGGCAGGTATGCGGGGAGGCAGGTACTTGCAACAAGGTTTATCAGCAAGCTTATCCCGAAAAAAAAGCTTTATAAAGTAGAACACTATTTCCATGAGTACGGACTTAAAACACTGTTCTTTGGCAGATTTATTCCCTTTGGCGTGAGAAACGTATTATTTATTGCCGCCGGGATCGCCAGGATGAGATTTCACCGCTTCCTGTTTATCGACCTGGTTGCCCTGAGCATTACATCTTCTATTCTTTTCGCCCTGGGGTATTTCTTTGGAGAGAATTACAGGCTGATAATCCCCTACCTTGACAGGTACAAGTATATGGTGTTCCTGGTTTTTATCATCACGGCCCTGGTATTACTCAAGCGAACATTATCCTGGGCATCCCCTGGAAGCAGGTAAGAGACGTTTTTACTTTTCACCTTCTTTTTTCCTGATCTCGTTGATCTCAAACAGGGCCATCTTACTGTCCGGATCAATATTTACTACACGCTCAAATGTTCTCAGGGCATCATCGATCATGTTGCTCTTTTTGTACGCCATACCAAGGGCAAAAAGGGCATTTGTAAAATTGGGATCAAGACTCTGCGCTCTTTCAAGGTAACGTATTGCCCTGTCATAATTCATCATCTGGTAATATGCAGCGCCACCCACGTAATACGCGTACTTGTTTCTCTTGTCCATTTCCACGTACTTGTCAATACACTCAACTGTTCTGCCGTAATTATTTACCCTGAAGTAATTCTTGGCAAGATTGTACAGGAGCTTTCGGTTTTCAGGATAGAGACTCAGGCTTCTTTCAAGGTAATCTATTGCCTCGTAGTACTTGTGCTCGGTCACCAGTTTTTTTGACTGACGTATAATATCAACAGCCTCGTCACGCGCCAGTTCTATGACCAGAAGCGTGATATCGTCTTCAACCGAGGCGTTTCCTATGAATCGCTGTACGTCTTCAATGATAAAACTGGTAAAATCCTCAAGGGGCAGATGTTTGTTTTTCAATACCAATTCCTGCAGCCTGTCGTTTGAGTACTCTTCCCTGTTCTCATTGATGGCTTCAGGAATACCGTCTGTATACAATACAAGCCTGTCACCATAATTCATGCTGGTGGACAGCTCCTCGTATGTTTCCCTGGCCTCCTCAACGGCACCAATAAACAGGCCATTCGTATCAAGAAGCTCAACCCGTCCTTCATCATTACGTATCAGCATTGCTTTCTGGTGACTTGCATTGGCGTATATCACGTGGTATTCGTCGTCTATTGTTACGAAGAAACCTGTCAGGTAATCCTGTGTTTTCACGTGTTCAAGAATGTTCTGGTTTACATCCTGGAAAATACGCTTTGGTGAATCATAGAGGAGGGACGCATTACCAAACGATATCTTTGCCATGGACGTCACAAGGGCGGCCGGTATACCATGTCCGGAAACGTCAGCCACCAGGATACCAAGGCGGTCATCCTTCAACTGGTATACATCGTAAAAGTCCCCCCCTATCTTTTCCATGGCAATATACCGTACTGAAAACTTCAACTCGTTCCAGTCATCTATTTTACCGGGAAGAATACTTCTCTGTATATTACCAGCTATCTCGAGCTGTTTCTGTATAAGATCATCCTTGTCTTTTAGATCGCCCAGGGCCTGCTGCAGTTCCTCAGTACGCTGCTCAACTTTCAATTCCAGGTTTTTCCTGTGTTCCTGTATTTCCTCGGCCATCTCCATGACTGAATGCTCTATGGCGGCAAATTCCTGCTCATAGGACATTACGCGAAACGATGCCGGTTCACCATCTGATATCTTCCTGGTCACAATGGCCATCTCGTTAAGCACCCGCATGATTGAATCAGAGTTCACGTACATGAGGAATATCCCGGCTATAATTGAAACAACAAAATAGGTGACGATCACGTCATACCTGGAAACCTGGTATAACCTGAACTGCTCCATGATGGCCGCGAAGGTGAAGAGCGTGATAATCATCAATATAAGGAAAAAACTGAACTTGACCCTGAGGCCGATAAGCCCGCGGGGATACACTTCCATCCCCCTTGTTCGCATTTCGTTGTAACATTCGGCCCGGCCACGGTTTATCAGTATCTCTGTTATCAGGTAGGTGGACATACCATATAATATTACTACAACCAGGACAGCCACCGCCACTACCCGTATCACCATTTTCATTTTGTACTCAACAAGCTGTCCGGCCGTAAAATAATCGAAATATACAAGGCCTATCAGCAGCAGACCGCAGAATGCGCCATACAGGCTTGCGGTTATCATGTTATACATGGGAAGATGGGACATATCAACATAGAGATTGTGCAACTGCTGGTTGTCCAGGGATGTGTCAAGATTCCCGCTTCTAAAAGACCTGTTAATATTACGCAGGGACTTGAAAAATGCCGGTATTTTCAACGGGGTCAGAAGGCCAAACTGCACGTAATGCAGAACTGTTGGAACCAGGACCGCCAGCGGCAGCCATTTTACAAGGATAGAGCGAATCTCCTCGTATGACGTGATGATGAACGAGGTGCCAAGGAAGTACCCGAACACGGCGCTCATCCACCCCCCGAGTACGGTAATAAAGGCCACGGCAAAAGTGAACGCGATAGTACGTGATACAAATGTTACAAAACCCATCTGACCCCTGCCTGTTAGATTTTTTTACTGTAACCGTTATTCTATGTGAATCCCGGCACATACACCGAAATGATCCGAAGGGTGTACCCCATCATATACATTATCGGTACATACACTTGATTCTACAACCGATTCTTTCGGTAACGCATCCCGAATGAGAACGAAATCGATCCTCTGCCGTTCCATTTCGTTATACTGTTTCAAATGGGCGTACATGTCATCATATTTTTTTTCCAGGTTATCAGAATAATACTTCTGGATATTCAGGTTTCTCAGGGGATCCCAGGTATATCCCGCTGTGCCGGAAACAAGGCTGTGTGTATCATAATATCCCTTATCCAGAAAGTATTTCATTTCCGGAGAATGGACTGGTGCATTAAAATCCCCCATAACGATCAATGGTTTGCCACCTGGCACAACCGAATCCAGGTAACTGTGCATTATCTTTGCTTCATCCATTCTCCACTTGTTATCACTTTCAAGGGAGTCTATGGCTTCCCTGTATTCTTCATCACTGTAATTCCATTTTTCTTTCAGTTTCTCCAAAAGTTTCCTGTTTTGCCGGTTATCCTGTGGAGAGGCATGCCAGTGAGTAACCGCAAGGTATACCGGCTTTTTGTTCCAGGTGATCTTTCCCACAAGCACCTGTGTAGCATCAGAAAGATGGAACGAGAGATTATTCCACACAAAACCTCCACCTGAAAGCTGTTTTCTGCCAACCTTCTCAAGCTTAAGTCCTTTCCTGGCGAGGATAGCATCACCTTCCTTGAGGTTCCACGGGATCCCCACCCGCAAGACCTGCAGTCCGGCTACCCCAACGTGATATATGTAATCGTAATCTATGTCTTGTGCAAGTTTTTCAACATAATCCGGAAGGAAATTTGCCTCGTTTACCCCTATTACATCAGGCTGTACTTTTTCAATTTCTTTCAGCAGGGCTTTGTACCGCTTTTCTCTAACTTCCCGTGTTTCATATTCCCCCATGGAAAGGGTTCCCTCGTAATCAAGACCTGACCAGATATTGATGGTCATCACTTTTAACACGTCTGCCTGGTCCACCTTAACTGGTTCCCTGTCCTTGCCACAGCCTGTAAAACATAGTATAACCGCACAAACAGAAAAAACAAGGTAGTACATACCACGTATTTTTTTAATTTTCATCCCGTCCTCCATGATCCTGCGTATATATAGTTATCAACATGTGTGGATAACTTTGTGAACAAATGTATATATTTTACTCAAATAAAAGAGATATTTGTTATTTTAATTAATACGCCCCACGTTATACCTGGTATACCACCCGGTCAGGCAATCGCAGGCATGTAAGCCTGCCCCCGTAGACGGCACCCGTATCTATTCCGATAATATTTCGCTCTTCATCATTATAGACCTCGCCCCATGATCCACCCGGAATATACATGGTGGGGGTATGGCCAAAAACCACCCTTTTGGGCCATGACCATGAAGCCATGAAAAACTTATCACGAATCCATAAAAGATCGTATTGGGACTGTTCTTTAACGTCCACAATACCCGGCCTGAGGCCCGCATGTACTGCAATGAAACTTTCTGATTCGTAATAATCCCGTAATGAATTAAAGAATTCCCTGTGTTTTTCAGGTAATGTAATATCTCCATGACGTTCATGGTAATTTCGCAACGTGTTCCTTCCACCATTATACAGGTACAATCCTCCGGTATCCTTCCCCATGAGATAGGACAGGAACATGTCTTCGTGATTTCCTTTAAGGAACACGGTATTATGCGCGTTTTCCAGGACCTTCAGGAATTCAATTACCTCGTAAGAATCCTCGCCCCTGTCTATATAATCGCCAAGAAATACCAGTATATCTTCATCTGTTATCCTGTACCCGATTATATCGTACAGCTTTCTCAGCTTATCATAACATCCGTGAATATCACCTACTAAATAATACACGACTTCTCTACACAAACCTTTTTTACCGGGGAGATGGCAAAAAGCCCTCTACCAGCACCCGTACATCATCTACATCAAAGGGCTTTTTGAGAAAATAAATATTCTTGCAGTCACAATCAATGATTAATTCATCTTCACTTCCGTAAATAAGCACGATCCTCAGGTTTGCGGGAATATTACGCTTAAACCTTCCGATTGATCCATATTTTTCAACAATCCTGGTATACTCCACAATATAAGCCCTTGCTTCAACTATTTCCTCGGCCTTTACCCCTGCATCCCGGGGGATATCCCTCACATCATATCCCATGTCCCGCAACTCTTCAAGCATCACCATGGCAATGATCATGTCGTCGATCTCGATGAAGAGATTACCGGTTTTCTTCCCGGTATCACCTGATCTCTCCTTGTTGGCGTTGTCCCGAACGCTGTCAATGGTATCGAGAAATTCGATGGATGGATACGATATGGAGAGGACGAGTTCATTTCTGTTTTTATCTGCTGCTACTTTTACCATTGCACCGGTATTTCTCAGGCTCTCAAGAGGTGTGAGCAACCCAAGCCTGAACTGGTATTCTTCACCATTGTGTATTGAAAAGAGAACGCTGGAGAGCTTTCTTGTCTCCAGTGCTTCTTCTTCTATATTTTTCACCCGAAATCGTATATGCACATTTGAGGCGTCACTCTGTATCAAAACACTGCAGGAAGAATCGTCATTCCAGAACTGCGATAATACCAGGAAAAGCTGCGAGATGGAATCACGAAATACCCGTTCTGATGATTTTACTATGACATTTTCATCATCTGGAATATCTACTGAATGCATTCCCCACATCTGGCCATATTGTTCCATCACATGGCGAATGATGGTAACTGGTTCAATTTTCTCAAGGGTTATATCATGAATCAGATCCTCAAAATTATTATTCTCTTCAAGGTACTTGTACACGGCGGATCTCATTGCATCAAGGTGGGTATTAAAATCTTCCGGGACGCTGCCCCCAAACCACTCACCAGATCTTTTTTCCATCACCTGCAGGTTTTTCTGTATAAGGTTAATATAGGTGTTTTTCTCCAGGTGATATTCATCCTCGATCGACTTCAGTATACTTTTTACAATGGCGTTTGTATCCATTTGGCGAACTCTAAACCTCTTTTAATCCTTACCGGTGTAATCCTTTAATTCTGAACCTAGCAACTGGGCCTCTCTTCGCGCGTCAACGAGGCTTTCTACCTGCAATACACCGAATATCCACTCCCTGTACTGCCCGATGTACGAATACATGTTGTCATCCGTTTTGCGAAAGGCCGTCTGCATATCCGCGGCACCGGTTAATACATACGGATTTCCCTCGATATTCAGCAGCGATGAAAAATCCTTCACGGCCTGATGGGATGTGTCTCGTTTTGAAAATATTTTTTTCTTTGATAAATCTTTTTCCTGCCTGACAAAAACCCTGTTTATACCCGGTAATTCCACCATACCTTCTTTAAAGTAAGTCAGGTTAAACGTACCCTTCCCCTCCTTATCTTCACTAAATAGCGAGACATAGCCGGGAAGTGTTCCGGTTTCTTCAATTTTCCTTTTCAACGCCCCTGACAATACGGCTGCGTGTTCGTCAAAAGAATCGTAGGGCCTGCTTGTGGTTATTACCATGTAATAACGTCCTGATCTTTCATGATACGTACCACCGCTTATGAACCTGTCGTGATCCAGTACCATGATCTCACCCAGCTTATTCCTGTCTCTTGAAAAAAGGCCGAATGATTCCAGTGGAGAACCTGTCAAAAAGACTTCCATGGTCAACCTGATGGTATCATCGTTGATCCACTGGTAACCACCCCGCAGTATTCTTTTTATCTCGTGTACTTGATAATAGGAGGGAAGCTGCTTTATGTATACGTCAATTTCGTTTGACTTCATCTCCTGCAACTGCTCATAAATTGTCCAGCCGGGCACATCTGTTTCCCTTGGCATTTTATCAATATAATCAACCGCAGGCATAATAAACGTGTTACATGATAACAGTGAAAATACCATTCCTGCCAGTACTACTTTCATATATTTCATTTCCATCCTCCATTGAGCGTATATGGCTTACCCTATATTAACGCCTGTATGATTTTGGGTCAATAGCATCCTGTATACCTTCGCCTACAAGATTGTAGGACGTGATGGTTATAAATATGGCAATTCCCGGGATCATGGTCAACCACCATGCAAAATCCATGAAGTCCCTGGACTGGGAAAGGATGTCCCCCCAGCTGGGTGTGGGCGGCTGTACACCGAACCCGAGGAAACTCAACGAGGATTCCACAAGGATGGTGGTTGCTATACCGAATGTGGCAGATACCAGTACCGGCGCAAGGGCATTGGGAAGGATATGCCTGAATATGATCCAGTGGTCACGGGCTCCCAGGGCACGTGAGGCCACCACGTAATCCTGTTCACGCAGCTTGAAGAATTCACCGCGCACTATGCGGGCGATTCCCGTCCACCCCGTAATACCTATAACCACCATTACACTGAGCAGGCTTGGCCCCCACAGGGCGAGTATTGTCAATATGAGAAAGAAAGTTGGAAAGCACATGACGATCTCAATGATCCTGGATATTACCATGTCTACCCAGCCGGCATAATACCCGGCAAGTGCCCCCACGATAATACCGATACTCACGTAAATGAATACCGCAACAAAACCGATGAATATGGATACCCTTGCCCCGTAAATCATGCGTGCGGCAAGGTCCCTGCCCTGTTCATCGGTGCCCAGAATATGGCTGCCGGACGGGGGCAGCACTATGGCATTGAGATCGTACTCGGAATACGAATACGGTATGGGGGGAAATATTTTGAATCCCTCGAACTCATTTTTTTTCAGATCCCTGCCCCTGAATTCTGGATAATCTATCAAGATGGGAAAGTACACGTGGTCTTCTGTTATGTAGATGTACGGTTTGTTATTTGCAAGCAGTGGTGCGAATATGGCAATGAAAAAGAGGATAACTACTACCACCAGCCCTGCCACCGCGAACCGGTTCTTTTTAAACTCACTCCATACGTTTGACCAGTATCCCCTTTTCGAACTCACAGCTTGGCCTCCAGTCGTATGCGGGGATCAACAAGGCCGTACACGATGTCGGCCAGCAAAATACCTGCCAGTGTGAGTAATGCGGATATTGACGCGATGGCCATGATCACGGGTATATCACGTGCCAGTATGGAGTCGAAGGCAAGTTTCCCCATACCCGGAATGGTAAAAATGGATTCCACGATAACGCTGCCGCCAAGAAGCGCGGGAAGCAGTGTTGCCATCAGTGTTACCAGCGGTATGAGCGAATTGCGAAATGCGTGTACGAATATCACCCTGTAATTTGACAGCCCCTTGGCACGGGCGGTAATTATGTACTGCTGGTTTATCACCTCAAGCATGTTTGCCCGTGTATACCGTGATAGAAACGCAAAGCCGCTGTAGGTGAGGGTCACCACCGGGAGTACCAGGTGCCATGCTATGTCAATGAATTTCTGAAAGGGGGTAAGCTTGTATGCCCAGTCGGACTCTATCCCGCTTAACGGGAACAGGTCTAAGTACTCACCTCCGCTAAGGTACATGAGCAGCAGCAACCCCACCCAGAAGGTGGGCAGCGAATACAGGACGAACAACACCAGGCTTGAGAGCCTGTCGTACAGGGTGTCCTTTTTCACGGCAGAGACAATGCCAACCGGTATGGATATGATGTACACGATAATGATGGAAAGCACATTCAGTGTCAGGGTGATGGGAAGAGCCTCGGCGATGTGGGTGCTTACCGGTCTGCCGTCCCTCCTGGATGTGCCAAAATCAAGCACCACGAACTTTGACACCCAGTCAATGTAGCCGATGTATACGGGTTTGTCCAGGCCGTACAGTTTCTTTTCCTGCTCCATGATCTCTTTGCCGATTGCACCGGACTTCAATTCACCCTGCAGTCCTGCTTTCAGGGTTGTATAATCACCGGGGGCAAGGCGTATCATGAAGTATGTTATGAGCGTGATCCCGATTAA
This sequence comes from uncultured Leptospiraceae bacterium, assembly GCA_964345775.1. Lineage (GTDB taxonomy): Bacteria > Spirochaetota > UBA4802 > UBA4802 > UB4802 > M55B154. The sequence continues at coordinate 9,420 of CAYFSO010000055.1, forward strand.
AGTCGGGATGATCAACAGCAGCCTTTTAAAGAAATACCAATTCATTTATTGCTCTTCAACTCCCATTCCAGAAAATCAAGCCCCCGCTTGTGCACCTTCACGTTATCAAACCGTTTACTCACCACAACCAGCGCGGGGGTACAGTAAAGAAACGTATATGGCTGCTCACGGTGTATTATTTCATGAAACCGCCTGTACATGCGTATCCTTCTATCCTCGTTGAATTCACGCCGGGCCTGTATGATTATGCGGTCCGCTTCACTGTTGGAGAAACCACAAAAATTTGACCCGTCATCTATCTGTGATGAATGCCAGAGCTGGTAGGGATCCCCCTCCCACGAAAGCGACCATGACAGGGTGACCGCATCGAAATCCCGTTCGTGCAGCTTTTTCACGAATACCGCCCATTCATACCTGTTGATCTCCATCTCTATGCCGGCACGTTTCAGGTCTTCCTTGACTATGGTTGCCAGCCGCTCTGCGAACTTGCTGCCTGCTGAAATTGTAAATACAAAGGAGAACTTCTCCCCGTTTTTGTCCAGTATGCCGTCATCATCGCTGTCAGCCCATCCGGCCTGCTTTAACAGCTCCCTTCCCCTTTCGGGATCATATGAGTATGGTTCAATGTCATGGTTGTAGTACTTGTCATATATGTAAAAATTTCCTGTCACAATTTTGCCCTCTCCGAAAAGCAGCTTATCCAGTATGGCCTTCCGGTTAATAAGGTGGGTAAGTGCTACCCTTACACGGCGGTCACTGAAATACGGACGCCGGGCATTCCATCCTATATAGTTATAGTTTGGCTGAAAGTATTTCAACTTGTAAAAATTGTTTAAAAACTTGTCGGAATTGGTCTGCCGCACCCACTGGATGGAACGCACGGACATGAGGTCAAGTTCTCCTTTTTTCAGCATCTGCAGTGCAACATTGGATTCTGACACCAGCTTGTAGACGATCTTTTGGATGTCCGGCTTTTCTCCTCTCCATCTCTTGTTTGCTTCCAGCACGATACGCTTTCCGGTGTCCCACCTGCTGAACACGAATGGACCGGTACCAACCGGATGGCGGTTGTTTTCATGGGTATTAAAATCACTATCGTCATCGAACACGTGCTTCGGCACAATGGGAATTGATCCACATATTTCAAGACCCAGAAAGTAGGGACGTGAATACTGGAACTGAACAGTGTACTTGTTGATTTTTTTGCAGTCCTTTACATCGATGTAATATACTTTCAGCGGTGCATTGGCAACCTTTGGATCCTTCACCTTCTTGAAAGAGTACACCACGTCATCGGCGGTGAACTCGACCCCGTCACTCCAGTACACCCCCTTTTCCAGGTAGAAGGTATACCGCAGGTGATCTTTTGACACGTCCCATCCGGATGCCAGCTGTGGTATGATCTCAAGCGTATCGTAATCGCGGTCAACAAGTGTCTCGTAGATGTACTTGTTGATGGTGGATGCCACTGCCTCGGTGGATGTTATGGGGTTCAGGTGGCCGGGTTCAGCACCCAGGTGAACATACAGGGTTCCTGGATCCCTCACCTTTTCAAAGTCAAGGCATGAGAGCATACATGTCATCATTGACACCGCTGCAAGCACGATGACATTTTGCACTATTCGTGTGTTCATCACCGTTTTACCTGCCATATTTCGCGAAGTACCTGTTCGTTTCTTTACGTACCACGAAAGACAGTGCCAGCAGTGCTATAAGGTTGGGGAAAGCCATGAGGCCGTTCATGATATCTGAGAATATCCATACGAAATCTATATGAACAACGGCACCTACAAAGACCACTACCACCCATATGAGCCGGTACGGTTTCAATGCCCTCTCTCCCGCAAGGTATTCTATTGACTTTTCACCGTAATATGACCAGCCAAGTATGGTTGAATAGGCAAAGAATATGAGGCTCACCGATACGATGAGTCCACCCCAGGTGCCTGGCAGGCCTGTTCTGAATGCAAATTCAGTCAGCTCTGCCGCGTCCTTACCGCTGGTCCATGTGCCTGTTACCAGGATCACCAGGCCGGTAAAGGTACACACAACAATTGTATCGATGAAAGTCTGTGTCATGGACACCAGGGCCTGTCGTACCGGCTCATCTGTTTTAGCAGCGGCAGCGGCGATTGGTGAACTCCCAAGGCCGGACTCGTTGGAAAATATTCCCCTGGCAACACCCATCTGTATTGACAGTTTCACCGTGGCTCCCAGGAATCCCCCCGCGGCAGCGGTTGGGTTGAATGCATGGTGAAATATGAGGCCGAATGCATCAGGGATGCGTTCGTAAAACATGATCAGTATGGCGATACCCCCAACCATGTAGAAAACGATCATAACGGGAACGATAAGACTGGTTGCCCTGGCTATACTCTTTATACCGCCCATGATCACCAGGGTGGTAAATATAAATAACAGTCCGCCTGAGACCCAGTGCGGTGCACCGGTTGTTGCATTGAGGGCATCTGCAACGGAGTTTGACTGTACCATGTTTCCTATACCAAAGGCGGCACAGGCTGCAAATATTGCAAATAACCGGGCAAGCCATTTCTGGTTGAGCCCTTTTTCGATATAGTACATCGGCCCGCCGCTCATGGTACCCAGCTTGTCCACCTGGCGGTATTTCACCGCAAGTACTGCCTCGCTGTACTTGGTGGCCATCCCGAAAAAACCGGTTATCCACATCCAGAAGAGTGCCCCCGGCCCGCCGGCGGCTATGGCCGATGCCACACCGGCCATATTCCCCGTTCCCACGGTGGCGGCAAGAGCGGTCATAAGAGCCTGGAAGTGAGAGATGTCCCCGGAATGCTCGCCGCTCTCTTTACGTTTTATGAGTGCAAGGTTCAAGGATGAAAGAAGTGTCCTGAACTGCAAACCCTTCAACAGGAATGTCAGGTATACTCCCGTACCAAGAAGAAGGACGATAAGTGGTATTCCCCAGATGAAGCCGCTGATCTGCTGTAATATTTCTATCATTACTTCCCAGCCTTTTGATTTTTGTCTTCATGTGCACTAACCCTTCAGGCCAGAAAGTCAAGAATATTTCAATTATCCGTTTCACATATGCTGATACATGTTTGGTATCGTTGTTCGCACTCTTGCTGACAGTTCACCATCCCGCTTTTGAAACCCGATCTTGTCTTTTGCCAGCCGAATGTTACATGGGCAGAATTGTTCTGGCACCCGTCGAGGCAATCCTGCTTCGCGTAATAACAGTTTTTCTGGCACTCCGTCGCGGGTACCTCGTCCCCCGTCCTGCACCCTGTGAAAATTATTGGGATAATAAGGATCGTGGTAATAACATGTTGTACAATTTTCATCATTACACCTTTAATAACTCAACCCAGAGAACCAGTGACACAGCGATAAGATAATTTATCTGGTTGACATCGTCTTAATTTAATATTCATATTTATGTTGGTAAGCTGTTTTTCTGCGCTATGTTTTTATTATAAGGGTTCAGCCAATTCCTTCTATTGGATAACCATTCAATAGCATCATCACCGGACATCCGGGATTCATGCAAGTAAAAAAATACAAATTCATTCTACAAGGAGTTTTCGTACATGGAATTAATTGATCTCTTCCCAAAGGAACACATATTCACGGTAAAAAGCAATGAAAAACAGCTTGTTATCAAGGAAATGATACAGAAACTGGAAGAGCTGGGAAAGCTGAAAAACGCCGACCGGTATTATGCGCAGGTCATTCACAGGGAATCCCTTGAGAACACGGGTATTGGCAGCGGTTTTGCCATTCCACACGCGCGAACAGATTCTGTGAAAGAGCTCTACACCGTTTTCGGCATTCTACAGGAACCCATTGATTACCAGTCTTACGATAACGAACCGGTTAAATACGTAATGCTGAGCATTTTTCCAACCAGCATGAGCACCAGGTACCTGTACCTGGTTGGCATGATGGCCCGAATTTTCTCTAACGAAGAGAAAAAGGCAAAGATTGACGAGGCCAGGACCCCTGCGAAGATATATACCGCCCTGAACAAAGAAGCGAAGAATTACTTTGACAGCATTTCTGAACATTCTGACGCGGAAAATGAAATTATCGACAATCTTTCCGGTGTCCCCTCTTCAGACCTCGATCTCCTTATAAGGCTTGACAGGCTCTACAATTTTTACGAAGGACAGAAACCCGCCGAATCAACCAGGAAAAAAATTGAAGAACTGCGCAAGCTCATCGATAACAGGTCACTGACCTACTACGAACGGATGCGGAAAAAATGCCAGAATCCTTTTGCTATACTGGAAAAGAATACCTGCAGCGGCTGCCACATGGTTATCCCGCCTGCGGACCTGAGCAACATCAAGGAGCTGAAAAAAATCGCGGTGTGCACCTACTGCGGAAGGTTTCTCATTGTACTGTAAGGTTAGTTTATGTTGTTGAGGTCTAAACCATATATTATAACAAATTACGGAACCGGTAGGCCAGCCATTCCAGGATGAACTGCAGCAGTGAACGCTTATCCCAGTTTTCAAGCAGCAGTTCTTCGCTCTTTCTTGTATCACCGTAGAATACCTTTACCATCTTTTGGCCGAATTCCTCATCCAGCACAATGGCATTTATTTCGCGGTTCTTCTTGAAGCTGCGACGGTCAATATTCGATGAGCCGATAGTAGACCAGACGCCGTCTATGACAGCCGTTTTGGCGTGCAACACGTTCTCCCTGTACTCGAATACACGTATATTGTTTTTCAGGTATCTCTTGTAAAGATACCTGCTGGCATACTGCACCACCGGCAGGTCACTTTTCCCGGGCAGGATAAGGCGAACATCAACACCCCTTCGTGACGCTTTTACAAGCGTCCTGAATATTTTTCTGTCGGGTATAAAATAGGCATTGGTTATATAGATGGATTCCCGTGCATGCCGCATGGCGGTAATATAGGCAAGCTGTATGGGCTTGATCCCGCTGCGTGACATGCTGCTGAGGGTCATGACCAGCTTGTCTCCTTTTTCCTCTACCGGTGGGAAATGCTTGCTGAGGTTTATCATGGCTCCACCCTGCCGGTGCCAGTTCTCCATGAAAAAGAACTCAATATTTCTCACAGCGGGGCCCTCTATCTTCAGGTGGGTGTCACGCCAGTTTTCACCACGCAGCTTCTTACCGGCATATTCAAGGCCGATGTTCATTCCGCCAACGAATGCCGCCTTTCCGTCCACCACCAGTATTTTCCGGTGATCCCTGAAACTGATATTCCAGAACCTTCGCCATGGTACCAGGGGGTTGAACTCGACCAGCTCTACTCCACCATTTTTCATGTAGCTGAAAATGGCAGGTGAGGTGAATATGGAGCCTATGGCATCGTACATCACATTCACCTCCACGCCGTCACGTGCTTTTTTTACAAGCATCCTTGCTATCTTCCAGCCGATCTCGTCACTGTTGAATATATACGTTTCCAGGTTGATACTCAGGCGTGCTTTTTTAATGGACATAAAAAAGCTGTTGTAACAGGTGTCGCCATCGGTGAACACCGTGAGGCTGTTCCCGTCGGAAAACTCTCCCAGCCCGTAGCTCTTGATGTCCCTGAGAAAATGCGGAAGGAAGAACCGGTTCTTTATCTTCCTGGTTATCTGACTGTAGGACATGGAAAAGCGCGGCTCCGAACGGGGCGCGCGCTTTTCTCTTTTCTTCAACTTCTTTTCAACTCTTGAAGTTCCAGTCTTTTCTTTTACTTTTTTTGTCATTTTCCTGTCAGGTCATGACCATATCAGTGATGACTTTCAGCATGCTCAACAGGATCACTGCTGCCTGTATCCCCGCTATCTTCTGCCTTCTCGAGGGGTTTAAAGTAAATGGAATTTCCCTTCACGCCGGCATATATCTTTGAATATCCCCTGCATTTACCGTTCAGAAGCTCCATGGCAAGGGCATCCTCGATCTCGCCCTGGATGGTTCGCCTGAGATACCGGGCACCAAACTTCTCGTGGTATCCTTTTTCCGCAAGGTAACTGCGTACACGGGAAGAGAATTCCAGTTCAAGGTTCTGTTCGGCCAGCCGCTGGTTCACTTCGTTGAGCATTATATCAACTATTTTGCGTATATGATTCTTATCGAGCTTATGGAAATACACGATCTCATCAACACGGTTGAGAAACTCGGGACTGAACAGCTGTTTCACCTCGTCATCCACCCGTTCATTGTCCCTCTCTTCAGCCGTTTCGTTACCGAATCCCATCCTGGACACCTTGTGAAACTCACGGTTACCGATATTGGAGGTCATGATGATGACGGTATCAATGAAGCTGGTTGCAGATCCGAAATTGTCAGTCAATTCGCCTTCTTCAAGCACCTGTAACAGGATGTTGAATACATCAGGGTGGGCCTTCTCTATCTCGTCAAAGAGAATGACAGAATACGGCCGTCGCTTCACCTTCTCGGTAAGCTGTCCCCCCTCGTCGTACCCGACGTATCCCGGAGGGGCCCCGATAAGTCTTGATACACTGTGTTTCTCCATGTACTCGGACATGTCAAGCCGGATGAGGGCGTTCTCATCGTCGAAGAGAAACTCGGCCAGCGTTTTGGCAAGCTCGGATTTTCCCACGCCAGTAGGTCCCAGGAAAATAAATGAACCGATTGGCCTGTTCGCACTTCTCAGGCCGGTGCGTGACCTGCGGATGGCCCTGCTCACCACCTCGATGGCGCTGTCCTGTCCTATGATCCTCTTGTGAAGCTCATCTTCCATTCGCACCAGTTTATGGGTTTCGGTTTCTTCCATTTTCTCTACGGGTATCTTTGTCCACTGGGCTACGATGGTGGCTATCTGGTCATTGTCCACAATGATCTCGTAGTCATTTATCTTCTGCTGCCAGTCGTTCACCTTCTGTGACAGCACCACCTTCTTCTCTTTTATATTGTCCCTGAGGGAGGCAGCCTGTTCATATTCCTGTGCTTTCACCAACTCATTTTTCTTATCATTGAGATCGGAGATCTCCTCTTCGAGTGCCTCTATATCAGCTGGCCTGTCACAGTTTTCCAGCCGGGCCTTGGAACCGGCCTCATCGATGACATCAATTGCCTTGTCCGGCAAAAACCTGTCATGAATATACCGCTCGGCAAAGATGACCGCCTGTTTCAACGCGTTTTCGGTATATTTTACCTTGTGATGCTCCTCGTATCGTTCTTTAAGACCAAGGAGTATCTCCGTTGCCTCTTCAACAGTTGGCTCGTCTACCAGCACCTTCTGGAAACGCCGTTCAAGGGCCGCGTCCTTCTCGATATGCTGACGGTACTCGTTCAGCGTGGTTGCCCCGATACACTGCAGTTCGCCGCGGGCAAGTGCCGGTTTCAATATGTTAGCAGCGTCTATGGCACCTTCTGCTGCCCCCGCACCGATTATGGTGTGCAGCTCATCTATGAATATGATTATATTGTCCGCACCCTTGATCTCTTTCATGATGCGTTTCAAGCGCTCTTCGAACTCGCCCCGGTACTTGGTTCCCGCCACTACTGAGGCCAGGTCAAGTGATAATACCCGCTTGCTCTGCAGGGGTTCGGGCACCTGCCTGTTTACAATACGCTGCGCGAGACCTTCCACGATGGCTGTCTTACCAACGCCGGCCTCCCCGATCAGTACGGGATTGTTCTTTGTCTTACGTGATAGTATGCGGATAACACGTTCGATCTCATGGTATCTCCCGATAACAGGGTCCAGCATGTTGTCCGTTGCCAGTTTTGTCAGTTCCTGTGCGAACTCGTCAAGTGTTGGTGTTTTACTCTTTTCCGAGGCCCTGGTCCCCGGATATCCAGAAGTCTGCATGCCAAGGATCTTCAGTATCTCGGCCTTCACCACGTTGTAGTCGATCCCGGCACGAATGAGATTGTCAATACCGGCACAGGTCCCTTCCCTGAATATGGACAGCAGCAGGTGCTCTGTGCCGATATAATTATTCTTCAGCTTGCGTGCCTCGTCCTTGGAAATTTCTATTATTCTGTTGTACCTGGCGCTGAGTGGTACATTACCAAGGATTATTGTTGTACCCGATTTTCTCACCGCCATTTCTATATTCTTTCTCAGTAGCTCGAAGTTCACGCCCATGTTCTTCAAGATACGTGCGGCCACCGAATCATCGTCTTTCAAAAGGGCCAAAAATATATGTTCCGGTCCCAGCGAATCGGAATTGAGCCGGCGTCCCTCAGACTGCGCGTAGACCTCTAAAACTTTTTTTGATCTTTTCGTGTAATCAAACATGTTTCACTCCTGTTATTCGAGCTGTTCCCGTAAGAATTCTGCCCGAAAACTATCGCATTCCTCGATGCTCTCAAATTTTTTGTTGAACAGCTTCTGGAGATGCGACATCTGTATAGTTACCATTAAATCATTAATTTTCCACAAATCAATATTTTTGATCACTGACAGTATGACACCCAGTCTTATCATTGACAGGTGATCCATGGCCTCCACGAAGCTGATGGATCTAGCATATTTCAATACTCCCAGTGACCGGTATATACTGTCTTCCAGTTCCTGCCTGTGATCTACACCGTATTCATCCCTTGCATCATTCTCCAGGTCAATTACCATGTTCGTGATCCTGTCCATTTCCTCCACGATGTCTACCTCGGAAATACCCAGTGTCACCCTGTTGGAAAGGATGAACATATTACCCACCGTTCTGCTTCCCTCAACCATGGTACCCTGCATCTGGCAGCCTGCTTCTCTTACCATTTTAACGATGTCGGGGATACTCTTCATAAGTGACAGCACCGGTAAATGAACAATGGTAGATACCCTGAGACCCGTCCCGGCGTTGGACGGGCATGCTGCCAGGTAACCAAAGTCGTCCCTGTACGCGTATGAAATATGCCTGTTAATCTCGTCGTCCACGGTGTTTGCAAGCATGTAGGCTTCCATTACCTGGAAGCCGGATTTGATCACCTGTATTCTCAGGTGATCTTCCTCGTTTACCAGCACCATGAATTCTTCATCGTTTGCCATGATCACCGAACTGCTGTCAGCGGTCTCAAGTTCACGTGTTATGATGTTCCTCTCCCGAAGGAACCGTTTATCTTCCATGGACAGCGAACTTATCCGTATGATACTCAACTTTTCAGAAAAATCGGAATGCTGCAACAGGCGCTCAACCATTGAGTGCAGGAAATCATTTTCCGCGGCCCCCATGTTGCCGGGGAATGGCAGCGTCGCCAGGTTTCGTGCCAGCCGCACCCTCGTTGATAACACCACGTCTGCGTATGGTCCGGAACGTGACCAGAAACCGGGTTTTTCAAGCAGGTGTTCAAACATTTTCTTCTATTCCCCTTCTCCAGATTCAATATGACGTATCCTGTCTCTCAATACAGCAGCATCCTCGTACCTTTCTTCACGTACTGCATCATCGAGGTTTTTCTTCATCTCGGCAACAGTCATGGTAGACGTGTTTGATCTCACTTTCTCAAGCAGCATTATTCCACGTTTTCCCTGCTCCACAAAATTATCCGGGACCTTGCCCACGTGTTGCGCGGAGCCGTGATAATTAGCCATTACCTGGTAGAGAGACGACTTGAGATACCGGTAACAGTCAGGGCATCCCAGTTTTCCATTTTTCTTGTAGTCTATATACGTAGATCCGCAACTTGCACAGGCTGATGTATTTCCACTCTCATCTATCTCGTTAACTTCGAGAAACGATAACATGTCTGGTACCGATAGCGAGAAACTTGACAGCTGTGCATTCACTCCTACCTCCCGGGCACATACCTCGCAAAGGTGTATCTCTGTCTTTATGTTCTTTACTATCTCTGTCAGGTGTACTGTTGCATCCCTTTCTTTACATCTCTCACATAACATACATGTACCGCCAATTTATTCATTCAAGTATACATATTTTAAAATACTATATATGTCGCATCCTGTCTACAACTAATATACCGAAAATTCCGGGTATAATCATTATAATAAAAAAATCACACCATATGAATATACTGATAGTATTACCTGTAAACAACATTTATTGTGACCCAGGTGCAAATATTTTGCGCACCCTCTTTCATCAAGGGTGTTGTGATTGATGCGTTCCCTGGTATTTTTGTGACCGGTAGAGTTTCAGTGCCTGGTTTTGGGTGTTCACGGGGTGGTTTTGGTTTTACAGGGCTGCTTGTTGCGTTTTTTTTGATTAATGCTCTGACCCCTTAACCCGCCCAAACCCAAGGGCAGCGT
>CAYFSO010000056.1:0-18971 GCA_964345775.1 uncultured Leptospiraceae bacterium
CGGGTGTAGTTCAATGGTAGAACCTCAGCCTTCCAAGCTGATGACGTGGGTTCGATTCCCATCACCCGCTCATTGTAAAGCCCTGGTACTTCCAGGGTTTTTTTGTGCCCTGGTATCAATTACCAATCCAGTCAACAACAAGCCCCGTCACCGCGCCAAATCCTTCTGTACCGGCATACTGATTGCCAATGATATCACTGTCTGCGATAACCAGTACCTTTTCATTTGCATAGATCAGTATTGGGGTTTCAACATCTGAAGACTGGTACAGCGGCCTCCCGTCATTTTTTACCACAATACCCGGATGCGACGTCTCTCCCCATACAGTACGCGGAAGCATCACCCGCTGCATGAACGCGTTTCCCGGGTTTTTGCCGGTTTCAACCAGCAGCGAACCCGCCCTGTGCAGCGCAAGCTCCCTGCCGAAAAAGGGAATACTGCACTCAAGGTATGAACCGTCAAGGCCCCCATCCGTGAGAAAACAGGGCTGCAGGATAACCCCGTATTCCGCGGCAAGCGCCCCATATACCGGCCTTCGAGGCCGGGCTCCCATAGAAAGGAGCCTCTTGCCCCAGACCGTGTATTTCTGAAGCGCCATAAAGGATTCGGCAGAAACGATAACCCTGTTCTTTTTGAAAACATCAGCCGGCAGTTGTTTCAATGGTACAGTAATGATCACAACCGACTCTTTTGCACCGCCAGCGGGTTCATCTTCCACCACCCGGTACCCGGCTTTCTTTATTCCATCAGCAAACTTCTTTAATCCTGACGGACTCTCATCGATGTGAACGCCGGACAGGTCCCGCGGCAGCCATATAAACGGCTTATCCCCACCTTTCCCCACCATTTCGGCAGCAGGCTTTTCAGGGGGCTCTGACCCCGCCGCGTCCAGGTGGGCCTGCAGCAGCCATTCCACGCATGAGATCATGAATTCCATGTTATCACCGGCATGAATGCCGATATTACCGTCCCCGTTCCACAGCATCTCGCTGTCACCAAGCACCAGCACTGACCCCCTGCCCCGGCGCACACCCGTTGCTATTGGCAGTTTCTCACCATTTCGCTCTCCTTCAAGAAGCACTTCCGGTTCCCCGTTGCCGGTAAACCCAATGGACGCCGAAAGCATGTGTTTCACGGTATCCAGGCCGAAGGGCTCTGACCCCGCCTGCTGATTCAGGATGGAAACATGCTCCATGTGCAGTTTTTCCGGGTCAACCGTTTCTCCCACGAAATCATCATTCAGTTTCAGGCCGAACCTTCCCAATACCGCGTTCTGGAAATCCGAAGAATCGAACATGTTCTCATGCTCCCCGATCACCAGCAGCAGTCCTCCATTATCAACAAAATTGACTATGGCCTTTATCTCTTCGTCAGAATAGCGCTGGTACCGTGTCACGCTGAGTACAAGTATGGTTTTCTCAAAAGACCATGTACCCGCATCAGAAAGCACTTCATCTGCAGGACGTGAAACGCACGACACCGGCACACCACGCGTGACCATGGCGCTGGCAAACTCGGAGTAACCGTAATAACCGGTATCCCAGATACCCCAGACGTTTTCATGTGCTTCATCGTATACAAGGTGTGCTGATCCGGACATGTAAGGCGGGTATGTAATTTCAGATTCGGGTTTCAGGACAAGCCACAACAATGTTACAATTACCATTACAACAAGTGCAGTCATGAGGATATTTCGATTCAAAGCAACCCTCCGGAAATTATTTCGTGATAACAGCAGTGTACCACCAGGGAAAGGAATGTCCAGAGATATTTGTTCAGTCATACGGGGACATTCGCACATGTCCCCGTATGCTTACTTGATGAAAACTTTAGATCTTCACCTCGGGAAGATCCTGAAGGGCCTTTTCGATGAGGTCCTGCGGATACTCGTAGTCTTCAAGTGTTTGTGACAGGTAAAGATCATACGAGGTAAGATCGAAATGACCATGACCGCTCAGGTTGAAAACGATGGTTTTCTCCTTCCCTTCTTCTCGTGCGGCAACAGCCTCATTGATGGCCGCCTTGATGGCATGTGATGATTCCGGTGCAGGTATGACCCCCTCCGTCCTCGAAAACAGTATTGCAGCCTCAAAACACTCGTTCTGGTGCAACGCATCTGCGTCCACGATACCTTCTTTGTGCAGCAGGCTGACAAGCGGGGACATGCCATGATACCTGAGTCCTCCGGCATGGATCTTCGGCGGTATAAAGCTATGCCCCAGGGTAAACATTTCAACTATGGGGGCCATCTTGGCCACGTCCCCGTAGTCGTAAGTGTACTTACCCTTGGTAAGGGTAGGACATGCAAAAGGTTCTACCGCAAGTATCTTCATGTCCTTCCCGTTGATCTTGTCACGCACGAACGGGAAGGATATACCGGCAAAATTGGACCCGCCACCGGCACAGCCGATAACCACGTCAGGGTAATCATCGACCAGGGCCAGCTGCTTTTTCGTCTCTTCACCAATGATGGTCTGGTGCAGGCACACGTGGTTGAGCACACTGCCAAGAGAATAGTTGGTATCATCGCTGGTAGCAGCCTCTTCAACCGCCTCGCTGATGGCAATTCCAAGACTCCCTGGATTATCGGGGGTTACTTTCAAGATCTCACGTCCTGAATTAGTTAACTCGCTTGGACTGGGGGTTACCGAGCCTCCCCAGGTTTCCATCATGAACTTGCGGTAGGGTTTTTGATCATAGCTTACCCGCACCATGTACACGTGCACCTTCATGTCAAAGAAATTGCACGCAAGGGAAAGGGCGCTTCCCCACTGTCCCGCACCTGTTTCGGTGGACAGCTTGTTGATCCCTGCTTTCTTGTTGTAATAGGCCTGGGCCACGGCGGTATTCAGCTTGTGACTGCCGGCGGGTGAAACCCCTTCGTACTTGTAATAGATCTTCGCGGGGGTACCAAGTTTTTCTTCGAGTCTCCGCGCCCTGAACAGGGGGGACGGCCGCCACAGGCTGTAAATATGAAGAATGTCTTCTGGTATATCAATGAAATTCTGATCGCTCACTTCCTGTTCTATGAGGCTCATGGGGAAGATGGCATTGAGCTCCTCGGGCTTCATGGGTTCACCCGTCTGCGGGTTTGCCGGCGGGTTCAATGGCCTTGGCAGGTCTGGCAGTATATTATACCACTGCTTTGGCATCTCTTTTTCAGGTAAAAGTATCTTGGTTGAATCCTTTGACATCACGTCCTCCTCTTTCGTATCAGTTTATAATAAAAAAGGCCGCAGGATCAAAAAATGTCCGCGGCCCCTTGTATTGTACGTACTGGAATTGCCTCAAGCGCCCGGACACGTTCTGCCGGACCACCACCAGGGTTGCTCTACTGCGTGTATACATGGTTTCAGGTTTTCCATATCAATGTTTCTCCATATAGAAACATTGATATTCAGTAGCTGAAAAAGTCAAGTTTTTTTTGAATTAATGTTAGTCCATAACCTTCCAGAAAAGGTCAAAAAAATCGTGGATGGTATCGGCAAGGTTCCATTTCATCCCATGGTAATACCACGAATGGATGTGCCGGTAGCAGAACATGTAATAAAGGTCAGAGATATGACGATTGCTGATAGAAGTATCAAAATCACCCCGCTTCCTTGCAGCATCCATCACCTCTTCCATGGTCTGGCGTTCGGTGTCACGCCTGTATGATCCTTCCTGCATCCAGGTACGCATGGGAACTGTTATAAACGCGGTGATCGCAACGCCCGGGTTCCTGTCATAGAAATCCATGGTGACCCAGAATATCTTCCTGAATACTTCCCTGGTATTCTCAAGGCCTGCCACGTGCTCTTTCACCAGGTGGCCTATCATGGTTATGTTCTCGTCCAGAATGGTAAAAAGCAGGTCTTCCTTTGAAGGGAAATACTTGTAGATAGTACCCGAGCTTACTCCCGTCCTTGCTGAAATTTCCCGTAAATTGACACGATGAAAATCATTCTGAGAGAAAAGCTCAAGGACCGCCGGGTAAAGGCGGTCCTTTATCTTCGATGGGATATCGTTGGTACCAGTTCTATTGTTTTGCTGCATCCCAACCGCCATGGCTTCTCAGTTCTTCGATGATGGGCTGTGCTATCTCACGAAGAGCGATCTTATCCACCTTGGTACTTCTTGTCAAAGGAAAGTCCTTATCCGCAGGCCAAATTTCAACATGCTGCGGTCGTTTATACGAGGCTATCCCTTCACAGTGTTTCATCACGTCTTCGGCGGAGATGGCTGCATCCTTGTGTGGCTTCACGAAAGCAAATATCCCGTCATCAAATATCTCGTGCTTCATGCCGATCACTTCAACCATGTCAACCCCTTCCAGATTAGCTATATGCTCTTCAACTTCGCCCGGAAAGACCTTGTACCCTTTCTGCTTGATCATGAACTTCTGTCGTCCCGCAAGATAGAGGGCCCTGTAGCTTCCCATGTCCTTGAAATATCCCATGTCACCGGTATAGAGTATTCCCTCCCTGGAGATAGTCTTTGCCGTTACCTCGGGCTGACCATAATAGCCAAGAAACACGATGGGAGGATGGTAGCATATTTCACCGGTCTCACCATCCGGGAGCTCTTCTCCTGCTGTTCCATCCGCGTTCATCGGTTTCCTGACGGTCACCTCCGCAAGGTCAGGGAATGCCCGGCCAACCTGGCCTGCCATCTCCTCGAAGCTGATGCCTGAGGGCGTAAATGTTGCAAATCCTGCATTCTCGGTCATGCCGATGCCGGTTCCGATGCGGGGTGCCATGGTGGAAAGCTTCCTGAGAAAGGGCACGTCCACCGCCGAGCCGGCATACGCGGCAAGCTCAAGGCTTGAGAGATCATACTTCTCGTAATCGGGATGGGCCCACATCATCCTGAACTGGGTTGGTATCTGCCCAAGTGCTGTCACCCCGTGCTTTTCAATTGCCTCAAGGCTGGTAGCCACGTCAAAAATGCGGAGCATGACGGCGGTTCCCCCGGTGAAAAAGGTAGTCATTAGTGTCTCGGTAACACATCCCACGTGACTTGGCGGCAGGTTAATGAGGAATCTCCCCTTTCCTATATCGGTTCCCCTGGCAAGCACCTGGTTCTGTACAATGATATTCTCGTGGCACAGCAGTGCCGGCTTGGGTTCCCCGGTTGTTCCAGTGGTATATATGATAAGTGCGGGTGTACGGGGTTCCATCTGTGAATATATCTTCTTTAAATTGCCGGTGAAAAGTTCCTTCAGCTTCAGCCAGACAAGGCGTTTCTTGTTCATCAACCCGGTTATGCTTATTGCGCCATCAATGATATCACCGGGTTGTGGATCGGGGGTGAACTGCACCAGGTGTTCCACGTAGGGACATCTATCCCTGACCGCTTCACCTGCGGTACGAAAATCCCTCACGGGAGTATATCCAAGGAAGAAGAATGCCTTCGCCTTGATCTTGTCTATATCACGCACCACCTCGTCATCCTGCAGTCGGACATCCAGCGGTGCAATGATGGCACCTATCTTGAAACAGGCATACATCAGCATCACATGCTCGGGCAAAAGCACAAGCAGTGTGGCAACCGTGTCACCCTTCTGTATCCCCATGTCCAGAAGTTTAAGTGCAAAGAAATCCACCATGGAAACGAACTTCTTGTAGGTAAAGGACCTGCCGTCCTCGTGCTGGATCATGGCAACCGCATCGGGGGTTTCTTTTGCCCAGTATTCTACGTATGAATTAACCAGCGGCAGTCTCTCCTCCATGATGTTGGAACGTTCATCTCTTTTCATGATACCTCCATTTATGTTTGTATGATCTCGACGAACCCGTCACCCAGGGCCGTTTTACCCTGGTGGTTCAACACGTCGAAGAAATGGTTGGTGGATCGCTCTTTTCCAGATTCGCCGGTACTTCTTACTACTATATCTGTCCCGGGAATAACCATTCCCGTAAACCTGCAGTAAAGCCTCTTCAGCCTCCGGGGGTCACCGGCCGCCTCCCTGTTGATCATTTCGCGTATGGCAAATGCAAGGGTTGCCGTTCCCTGTACTATTATGCCGGGAAGCCCCACCTGGTGAGCAAATTTCGGGGATGTGTGTATTGGAAAGAAGATATCGGTGCAGCCGTCGTAGATGTATGGCTGCAGGGGCGCTATGGGGACCGTTGATTCCCATCGAGGCTCTGACCCCTCACCGGTTTTTTCCGGGATGACGGGAAGATCTGCACCTCCCTGTCCTTCACCAGCGCATTTAACCCCACGCATGAGGCCTCCCATGTACTCGGTAAAAACGGGTTTGCCTTCACTGTCCAGCGCATGGAAGCATATTACCACGTATGTACCGGACCGATGGGGTTGAATTGCAGCAATTCTTCCTTTTATTGTTAATTCATCACCCGGATACAGGGGCCGATGGAATTCCAGGTACTCCGTGTAATGTACCTGTGTGGCGATCACGTCCATTGGAAAGGCATCCGTATCGACGTATTCCCATATATTACCAAGAATGTTCCATGTGACAGCCACACTGTACATGGGTGGAGCCATGATCCCGCCCTCACGTTCATCATTAAAATAGAAGTCATTATGATCATCTATGGCTGCGGCGTAATTCATGGTATTTCGCCAGTTTATGGCGGTACGAAAGTCCCGAAGCTCTGACCCCGTCAGGCTGGCATCCAGTTTCATATGCTTTTCTCCTGCGTACCCATCGATAATAACAGGAGTATAAATAACAATTCTGCATTGTCAACAAAATAATAAAACATTGTTTCAATATATGAAAATATATAAAACTAAGTTTCATATGTCTGCATATAAAAATATATCAGGATCTTCCGGGCAGGGTTTATTCAGTTTATGTGCACATTATTTACATTACAACACAGACCGAACGCCTTATAACGTGAGGGTCTTGACAGCTTGAATGATCTCTTTGAAAATACCATCAAATCCACCATTGGACATGATCACTATTACACGTTTTCTTCCAGGTTGGTTTTTTATACAGCCCACAATATTTTCTATTATAGTCTTCCCGTCCGGCAGAAGAAAGGCATCTTTGCCACCGGATCGTATTTCCTGTATCACCTTTTCCATGTTTATACGTTCAACCTCCGGTATCTTTTCCATCAGGGATGGCCGGCGAATGTAGACTGCATGTGCAGGGCCGAAAGCCGTGGGGAGCATGGACTGGAAGGTATTTCTTCTGCTTGTTGCAGATCGCGGCTCGTACACGGCCAGGAGTTCTGCTTCAGGAAACCGTTCAGCAGCAGCAGAAAGCATTCTTTCTATGGCGGTGGGATGATGGGCAAAATCCTCGTATATGACAAGGTTTTCTGATTCATGCAGCAACCGCTGACGACGCTCTACACCCGTGAAACCGGCAATAGACCCTGGTATTGTTTCAGCAGGAACACCCAGCCGAAGGGCCATAATGACAGCTGCAGTTATGTTCTGGTAATTAAAATCACCAAACAATCCTGTTTCGATCTCAAGGGGGCTCTCCAGGCCCTTACCTCGTATTTCCAGGTATTCTTTATCTTCCTCTTTTTTGAAGCTGTACATGTAATCAGCACCGCTTTTCCCGAAACTGTAACGACGAGAATAGCATTGTTGCATAACATTCTGGAGATGAGGATATATAGAAGAATATACAACTGACCCGTTTGAGGGAACCAGCCGCAGCAGGCGGGTAAACCACAATTCCAGTTCATCCATGTCCCTGTATATGTCCGCATGATCAAATTCAAGTGAAGTTAGAATGCAATGTTGCGGCCTGTAGAGTATAAACTTGGGTATCTTCTCAAAAAAGGCAGAGTCGTACTCGTCCCCCTCTATTATAAAATATCTGCCATTACCAAGCCTGAAATTTGAACCGTAATTACTGGCCACCCCGCCCACGAAAAAAGAGGGGTCAAGCCCCGCGCGGTCAAGTATGTATGCCAGGAGGGCGGTTGTGGTGGTCTTTCCATGAGTGCCCGCAACCGCGATCACCTCCCTGTTTTTCAGAAAAAACTCGTACAGGGTGTGTGCCATTGACATGTAAGGTATTCGATGGTCAAGTACATGCTCTACCTCGGGGTTGCCGCGGCTCATGGCATTTCCTATCACCACAAGGTCCGGGTTTCCCACGTGTGCGGGGTCAAAGCCCTCGTGCACCTGTATGCCCCATTCGGGGAGCTTGTGGCTCATTGGAGGATACACGGCACTATCTGAGCCGGTTACGATGTGGCCCATGGCGGAAAGCATCCCCGCAAGGCTGCCCATCCCCACGCCGCATACGCCGATCATGTGTATTTGCATCTTGTTTTCCGCTTCTATGCCTTCCATGCTCTGACCCCTGCAAAAATCTTGCCATGCTCTCTTGCGATGCTCTGACCCCTTTGCTCACCTGCGCAATATGAAGCGGTTCAGCAGCATATTGCCACCTTTATGAACTGAATTCAATATAAAGAGGGTTGCGTCACGCGGATCCAGCATTGGGCTTGGCATGCCGAAAAGCACGGGCACCTTCACAAAAAGGTTCCGGGCTCCTATTGGGCATCCCCTGGCCCTGTACACTTTCTTTGCTTCAAGCTTTCCTTCAACCCTGGTACAGTCACCTGCAAGAAGAACGGGGCCATCCGGCATGATCACATCACCTTTGTAAATTCCGGTAACAATGGCCCCTTTTTTCGCCTTTACCAGTGACCCGGGCCTTCGTTTTTCAATAGTTCCCAGGCAGCCCTTCACCGCCGCTTCGCAGCCGCCGTCACATATGATGTCAGTATCGGGTGCGTATCCTGCGTAAAAATCAATGGGTGTATCCAGTTCTTTCAGGTACTGGAACAGGCGGCTCTGACCCTTGGGCCTGCCGCGAAGCTCCTCCAGGTCAAGATCGCCTCCGATATTGATATCATTTAGCTCAAGCGAACCATATCCCCTTTCCGAGGCGATTGCCAGGTGTTTCACCTCCCCGGGGTCATAGCCCATAATGCAGGCTGCCACCACGTCCGCAGAGAGTGGGTGGTTGGAGATCAGCAGGGCACCCAGGTGCACGGGATAGGGGGCCGACTCGAAGCCATAGGTGATATCGATGGCATCGGACACCACAAGGTCGGGGTATCCTGCCTCCAGGAGGTCTACTATTTTCTCATGTATGCGGTGATCGTGATAGAGCATCCGCTCTCCATGGGCCAGGATGCCTATATTAAGTTTCAATGCATTGGTAATTGAGGCAAATATGTGGTGTTTCAGCTTGGGCATCCATATCTTGAAGTCTGCATCTTTTATAAAGCGTGATAGCAGCATGTTTTTATGCCATTTTCCCTTCTTAAGGGGTACCCGGGTCAGAGCATGTTCGTTCATATCTACAAGCCTGGCTCCGGCTTCCCTGGCCATGGGATAATATCCCGCTTCACGCAGGAAAAGTCTGGATGGTATGCCATACCCGCCTGATTCACCAACAACCACGTCCCTGACTCCCTGCCCTTTCAGCTCTTTCACCATGGCTTCCACAACATGGGGGTGGGTAAAGGAGTTATGTATATATTTTTTGTTTGCCGATACCACGTTGGGCTTTATGAACACCTTCCCTTCTGGCCGCATTCCAAGTTCCTGCATGCTTTCATGGAGTATGCTCCTGATACGCTGGGTATCGTACTCGTTGCAGCTTCTCAGTAGTACCGTTGGTTTTTTCATGGCTTTCTCCATGGGAATAGTTGATGGAACGGCTTTTTACTCAAGCTTCAGCAACCGTGATCCATGCGACGGAAGGGTTATGGTGGATGTTTTCGAGATCTCCATGCGCTCACCGCTGTGTACGTCCACGGCATTCACGTCCTGCACTGCATACTGTTCAAGACCGGGGTGGTAGAGTGTCTGCTCCCTTTCTTTATCAGAAAAGTTGAATACTGCCAGGTGGCCGCTTTTGTTGTAGACCATCTCGGGCATCTTTTTCTCAAGCAGGTCAAGCACCACTGCTTCTGATGCCGAGGTCTTTTCGAATATATCAAAGGCCCTGAAAAGATCATTAAGCTCTTCGGGACTGTAATCGGGCATCCTGTCAGATATTACCATCATTCCGCCCAGTATCATTATGGCGTTGTACAGTGAATCACGCTCTTCGGGGGTAAGGCCGGTATTCTGGCGGCGCAGCATGAGACAGTCGGGATCGTTTATCCAGAAATTATCGTGCATAAAAGAGCGTACAATGCTGTTGCGGATGGCCCCGCGGGTCTCCACGTGGGAATCACCGCCTGCCAGTTTCTCTATAAACGAAGGCTCCCATGAGGGGGACACGTCGCAGCTGACCCGCATGGCGTTCATGTACCCCACCGCTCCCGATATTGGCATGCCGCAGCCCAGAAGGAAAGCGTCGTCGCCGCTGTACTGGCGTATTTTCTGCAATCCCAGGTCAAGTACCTGCGCCCGGGTCAGAGCCCTGTGGTGAAGCACACCCGGGAGGGATGCGGCATACATGAAATCAAGCTTTATGTAGTCAAATCCCCATTCATGCCTGATGGTTGTGACAACCTTTTCAAGCCAGGACATGTAGCCGGGGCTGGTGATATCCAGGGCATAGTAAGTGCCGTCCCAGTTTGGATTGTACCCGGCAACTACGGGTTTATCCTTTTCGTCACGCATGATCCACCCGGGGTATTCCTGTACCAGCCGTGATTTTTTCGATGCGATAAAGGGGGCCATCCAGAGGCCCGGGACGTACCCAGAGTCCCTGATGCTGTCGGCCAGCACCTTCATGGAGTCCTTGAATCCCGGCTTGAGGTCAAGCCAGTCTCCGATGCCTGCCTGGTACCCGTCGTCTATCTGGAAAAACTGGAAAGGGATCTTCTTTTCACGGGAAAAGTCGAGGTTGCGCTGTATCTCTTCAAGGGTAATATCGGTATAATAGTAGTACCATGAACACCATCCCCGTCTTAGATCAGGTTTCTTTGGGACTGATCGGGATTTTGCCACCATGCCGGCATACGCGTTCATCTCATCGTGAATCTCTCCTTCACGGAACATAACGGGATCAAGTGATACCCATTCTCCGGCCTTTATGATACGGTTGAAGTCCCATATGATGTTCATGACATGATGCCGTTCAACGAACACGAAGTCGTATTCCACGAGCTGGTTGAATGGGGCAAGCTGGCCTGCAAAGAGTCCGTGGCCGTTATTCCTGTTGCCAACAAAACAGAACATGTCGGAGGTAACATGCCCCTTTTTGCCTGTTGGGGGATTATTCACGTTTTCCTGGTTCGCTATCACAAACGAAAACCTTGGTTTTCTCTGCCTGTCACCGGGGTAAAAAGCTCCCGAGTAACTCCAGGACTGGTAGCCGTTTTTAAAAAAAGCCAGGTCCTGTTTATCTATACCGGATATTATGCCTGTATTAAGTGTTATCTGCTTTAAGTATGTATCATGATTAAAAAGAATTTTTATATCGATCTTTCCATTCCCGATTGAAAATGAAAGCTCCCATCCTTCATTACTCACCGTACCCGATTCTCGGTTCAGTAACACCTTGCTCTGCATGCCCCGGAGGGTATGTCCTATCTCCAATGTCTCCGGTCTCAGCTCTATCATTCCACCACTCCTTTCCGGATGCCTGCATCATTTCTTTATATGACAGTCCGAGGGCTTATTGATCACTATTGACTTTGCTTTTTCTCCGTCATTTTCCAAAATATAGGTTACCGTCACCACCTGGCATAGCTCCAACGCGGATACGTCAACCGCATCTCCTTCATCTCCGGTTACCGTAAGCTCGGGCGTAAGGGCAAATACCATCTCCGATTTCCCCTTTTTTACCTCGATCTCCGATGAATTTACATAGATCACCCTGCCCTTGAAGGTCTTTTCAGCCGCGTTTGCCGCAGGGTGTATGTTCCAGGCCAATATAAGCATGCTGCTGAAAAACAACAGGCATAACATGCGTTTCATTTCAAGCCTCCTTTATCGTAATTAACGATGGTTCTCTCGACATCTTGTAAATCATACATGTTATCTACATGTTATCCTGATTGTAATGACTCTTGTCCTTCCAGCGCAAGTATATTTTAATGGGGCAGGCTTTATTTTTCATGTTGTCTTTAAGAGACAAGAGACAGGCTCTGACCCTGCATTTTTTTTCATGTTTTCAGCCATTTTTCACACTTTTTTTTCAATCCAGGCCATTTCCCGCGTATAGATAAGTGGAGGCTTAAATAAACGGGCTTCCATATCTAACATAATTACGTCTATATGGAGGAATACATGGCACGACCAATTCGAACCATCATCCAGGGACTCACCCATCATGTGTATTCACGGTGTATCAACAAGCAATCGTTTCTACTGCTCAGAAAAACGCCTTTCATTTTTGAGCAGGTACTCAGGGATACCCAGGCAAAATACACGTTCAAACTGATCGCTTTCCAGATCATGGACAATCATATCCACTTAGTGATCCAGACCATCGAAGGAGAAGCCTCTATATCAAGGATCATGCAGTATATCAAGGCCCGGTTTGCCGAACGGTATAATAAGCTTAATAATCGCTGTGGCCCCTTCTGGAATGAGCGATTCAAGGACCAGGTAATCGAGTTCTCTGATGACCCCGAGCTTTACCTGAGAAGGTTATTGTGGTACCTGGCATATAATCCTGTACGAAAAGACCTTGTAGCTGATCCAAGGAATTATCTTTGGGGCAGCATTAATTGCTACCTCGATCCCAGGTATAACAGCAGGGTGAAGGTTGTGCTTCACGAGTACTTCCTGAGTATGGGGGATACCTTTGAAAAACAGGTAAAGCAATTCCTTCTGTACGAGGAACATTATCGGAAACGGATTGCGTTTCTTTAATCAGCATTGTAAATATGATGGAGAATCAGGATGCACCGGGGGTCAGAGCTTACAGGGGAGCTTACAGGGGGCACAAGCTCATTCCCAGCGTAATAAGTCGACCACGCATCACCTTTCTCTGTTAATCCATACAAAACGGACATCGATATCCACATGTTAAATCAATACTACCTGTTCAATTATAACGGGCTGATCAGGTACGACCTGGTATAGCCCCTGGGGTCAGAGCCCTGTACGGAACCCTGTACCCAGCCATGTATCCAACAGGCAGGCCGGGGGTCAGAGCCCCGCAGCCAGATCCCTGCCCCCTGCAGACATATTTGCACTCCCACCGCCTTGCAAGATACCAGTTGCTTCATAAAAACAATTGACATTTTGCAATATCCTGAATACCCTATAAAACAACAATATGTTAATCGCAAGTACTGCACTATCACGGTAAAAATATGAATAATAAAAAAACTGATATCAGCTGGCCAGGATTACGTTTTTTTTTGGTTATAACACTTGTCCTTTTCACTACCATTTCTGTTTATGCAGAAGTAGACGTGTTGAAGATATACGCATGGCAGAAAACAGTTGACCAGGTTGAAAAACAGTATATTACCGGGAAAAATCACAAAGAAAAAAATGTGTCTCCTGCCAATCCGGGCTATAATAATAAAATTCTGAATTACATTCTGGCAATAAACGCTGATCTGAAAGAAAGCATTATCCTAAAGAGGATCGCAAAAGGATATACGAGAGACTTCTTATTTGTTGACAAGCAGCTCTACTCTATTTCAGACAGGTACAGTAAAGTAAAACCAGGATCGATCAGGAAACTAACCGGCAAGCTGGAACAATATTACGGGAAACCCAAAAAGCAGTCAAACAGGGATCTCACAATAAATACTTATTCCAGGGATAACACGAAGGTGATATGTATAATTGAGAATTCCGGCCAGGTAACGGTATATTATTATGACAAAAATTTGTTCAAAAGTCTTATGAAAAAATAATTTTTTGAAATATTTTCTTGACACAGCTCCGCAGCAAATACATAGTTGCCGAGCCTGTTCAATGGAATATTTTCAAAATAAGTGAAGGTGTAGAATTGGCTAATATTAAATCAGCAATTAAAAGAAATCGACAGAACGAAAAGCGCAGGGAAAAGAACGCGATGGTTCGTTCAACCATACGAACTACCCAGAAAAAAGTAACGAAGCAGCTTGACGCAAAAGAGGGCTTCGACAACGATAAGCTGCAGAACGACTACAACGAGTTCGTTAAAACTATAGATACTGCAGCACGCAAAGGTGTGGTTCACTGGAAAAAAGCAGCGCGCAAGAAATCAAGGCTTGCCAAGAAAGTCAATGCTGCACTGCAGCAATGATCAGATGAAGTGAGGCGTCTTGACGAAAATTGAGATTATCGACAAGATTACCCGTCAAAGCGGATTGCCAAGAAGGAAAGTTCAGTACATTGTCGATAATTTTCTTGACGCCATCATAGAAAGCGTAGACAAAGGCGAAAAAGTTGAGATACGGGGATTTGGCGTTTTTCAAAGGAATACGAAAAAAGAACGCAATGTATACTCCCCTATAGCTCAAAGAACAGTTGACGTGCCGGCAAGATCGGTGCTCAACTTCAAACCAAGCAGATCAACAGATCGAGATACACATGAGGGCGCTTAGCTCAGCTGGGAGAGCATCTGCCTTACAAGCAGAGGGTCACAGGTTCAAGTCCTGTAGCGCCCAAATCCAGAAAAGAAAAGGGTATATATGCATATACCCTTTTCTTTTCGTCCCGTATTTTAAAGTCAGATATCCAGCTCAAGTCCCTCGTAGGCAATACCTATTTCCAGTTTTCCCCGTTTTCGGGCATTCATGTTGATATACGACTTTGCATTGGATAGAACCGCATCAAGCTTTTCATCATTATAATCAGGCTCATGATGAAAAAGAATAAGCTTTTTCACGTTGAACATGGTTGCCACGTCAATAGCGATTGACGCTGACGAGTGCCCCCAGTCGATCTTGTTGATGGATTCCTCGAATGTATACTGCGTATCAAACACACAGACGTCCGCATCCTGGAAAAAATCCCTGTAGCTGTCTATCTTGTCAAATTCATCGATATTGAATTCACAATCGCTGGTAAACACGAACTTTTTCCCATCCTCCTCGAACCTGAAACCGAAAGAACCGCCAGGATGACGCATGCTCTTGTTCATGATCCGCATATCGTTGAGATACAACTCACCTTCTTTGTCCAGTATAAAGAATTCCTTTTCTGCAAGCATGTATTCAAGGTTGATGGGGAAATGGCTAAACACCTGCTGGTACTCCACCCTGTCCTTAATGTCCCCGTAGGGTGAGTAAATATTAAACTTGTTGCCGGGAACATAAAATGGACCAAAAAACGGGATCCCCTGAATATGATCCCAGTGGGTATGGGTAAGCAGGATGGTTCCCGTCCCTTCCCCCCGTCCAAATTCAGTTTTAAGCAGTTTATTACCCAGGTGCTTGATGCCCGTTCCACAATCAATAATGATAAGATCATCATACTTGTTGCGAACTTCAAGTGTTGTTGTGTTGCCACCGTAACTGCCGGCAATTGACAACGGAAGAGATTGTACAAATGAATCGATGGATTCTTCTGATGCTATATCCCTGGGAGAAGCCAGGGACAGGGCCCTGGTAATCTTGTGACGTATTATCTCGTTACTCAGTGGAGTCGGGATGGAACCACGTACTCCCCAGAATTTGACTTTCATCTTGATACCCCGTATATCGATACTGCCGAAAACGGCATCCTGTTTACATTCACCGCCAATTATGCAGCGTATAATATATTTAAGCAAGATAATTTTATTTTACAGCATTTTTGGGCTAAGCTGTATCAACCTCAACAGGCAGCAGGATAAATGTAAAATACTTGACATTGCTCACGATGTTCAGTTTATTATCTGAAAATCTTCTTTAACTTTGCTCTCGAAATAGATACTTCAGTCGGCGTCCCAGAAATCGTGTTAAACCTGCTCGTTGAAAAATTTTATATATATTAAGAGGAAATCAATATGAAGTTCTCAGGTAGAATTGAAAAGGTAAAACCATCTCCAACTCTGGCAATAACCGCCCTTGCAAAATCCATGAAGGCACAGGGTATCGATGTTGTGGGATTCGGTTCCGGTGAACCGGACTTTGACACCCCGGGTTCCATTAAAAATGCCGCAATTCGTGCAATTGAAACGGGCAAGACTAAATACACACCTGCCGGGGGCATACCTGAGTTAAAAGATGCAATTGCAAGAAAATTTGAACGGGATAATAATCTTCAATATAAACCGTCAGAAATAACTGTAAACTGTGGCGGCAAGCATTCATTTTACAACCTGATGCAGGTTCTCCTGGACAAGGGTGACGAAGTGATCATCCCTGCGCCTTACTGGGTATCATACCCGGCTATGGTAGAGCTGGCGGACGGGAAACCTGACATCGTGCAGACTGATGAATCAAGCGGCTTCAAGATGACATCCCACCAGTTGAAAAAAGCTGTCAACCGGAAAACCCGTGCAATTGTTATCAACTCCCCCTCAAATCCTACCGGGGCGATGTACAGCAAAAAAGAGCTGCAGGAACTGGCAGGATTGATCCAGGGTAAAGACATTATTGTTATTTCAGATGATATCTATGAATCTATTTTGTACGACGGGAACACCTTCGACAACATAGTTACCGCCGTACCAGAAATGAAAAAACAGACCATGGTTCTGAATGGCGTGTCTAAGACGTATTCCATGACGGGCTGGCGAATCGGATACATGGCAGGTGATGAAAATATAATCAAGAAGGTAGAGGTATTGCAGAGCCAGTCAACCTCCAATCCAACTTCCATATCACAATGGGCTTCTGTCGAAGCATTGACTGGAAACCAGGGAGTTATAACTGAAATGATAAAGGCATTCGACAGGCGGCGTACTCTCATTGTGAACGGGCTGAATGAGATACCCGGATTTTCATGCCTGAATCCAGATGGTGCTTTCTACGCTTTCCCAAATATCGAAGGTATCGCATCAATGCCTGGCTGGAAAGAAACCGAAAAGAAATTCGACAACGATGACATGTCGGGAAGATTTTGTGCGTACCTGCTGGAAGATGCCAAAGTTGCTGCTGTTCCAGGTGTGGCTTTCGGGACTTCAAAAAACCTCAGGATGTCATTTGCAACATCAGATGAAAATATATCTGAAGGATTAAAACGCATTAAAGAGGCAGTAGAAAAACTGGGATAAAAGACTAAGCACGGATCAGACAGGGGCGGCAATCTACTATACCGACCCCTGTGATTTTTTACAGGTCCTTAATAATCTTACCAGGATCGCTGGGCTTTAGTATCTTTGTTTCATCAATTGGTTCACCTTCAGGTTCGCTGATAGTTTTCTGTATCTGCATCATCAGGTTCATGTAATAGGTCTGGGCTGAAATAAACTCTTTTAACAGTTCATTTTCTGAAACTTTGGCTGAAAGCTCTTCAAGTTTCTGCTTTTCTTCAACTTCAACCGGCTGCCCTGAATGTTCTTTTTGCTGCACCTGCTCATTAAGCTTCACGAATTCTTCAAGCAACTTTCTTGATTCTTCTTCCTTATCCAGTTTTTGCACAACTTCAACGTATTTCTTATACACGTCCGTACCCTTGATCATCAACCCAAGATCGTTCGCCTGCTTAATTATTTCTTCCATTTTTTCACTCCTTTGTTTACTTCTCTATGGCTGATTAACAGAAAAAGTCATTATTGTGCAATGACTTTTTGCAATTTTTTATTAATTGACATTTTATAAATTATCAATAATATATATCTCGACAATTAGATGGGATTTTGTATTTACTGAAAATAATTTACTGCATTATGTAAGGAGAAATATACATGGCGGACATAAAAGAAGTCGTAGAAGATGAAAATAAGATTGGTACTGTTATAAATAGCGATATCCACTTCAAGGGAACGCTGAAATTCAAAAATTCACTGAAGATCAAGGGCAGTTTTGAAGGCAAAATTGAAACTGACGGCCATTTCATTGTTGGTGAAGAAGCAAAGGTTTCTGCTGATATTAAGGCGGGAATAGTTGCCGTCAATGGCACCATGAACGGGAAGATAAATTCCTCCAAGCGTATTGAGTTGTATGAAGCCAGCAAAACAAAGGCTGACCTGGTTTCACCGGATCTTGTTATCGAGACCGGTGCAAGCTTTAATGGAACATGTATAATGAATTCCTGAAAGGGGGTAACAACTGTGCCTGATAATAAGAACGTATTTCAAAATACATTACACTTCAGTTTAATTATCATCATCATTCTGTTAATATCAGGCATATCGCTTTTTGCAGATGATGCTTCTTCCAAAAAAACCGGGCCTGAACGTGCCATGTTTGGCCTTGCCGGCACGGGCGGCCTTTTTTCAGCCGTTCACCTGAGAGGCAGCGATGATGGTGGAGAGCCGAAATGGAAACCGGGCTATGGTTTTGGGGGAGGATTCGTGTTTGATTACATGTTCTCAGGATCAACCGGTCTTCATTCCGGATTGTATTACTACTATGCCATCATCACGCTGGAAATGACTGACAGTGCTGGCGACCCCATTGATCTTGATTCAACAATACAGATGATACAACTGCCATTGTATTTTTTCTATGCATTTAACGGTGATATTGCAAGTCTTGACCTTATGGGCGGATTCCATCTCAATTACATGACACACGTAGAGATGTCCGCTGAGGGCAGGGAATCCCGTGCCATCAATTTCATGGGGTACCAGCAGCCAGGAATTGGAGCAGGACTCCGTTTTCGGTTTCATATCACACGATTTATTGATCTGTACCTTGCCGTAATGGGAGAATTTTATGCCAATGACCTGATAGCTGCCAATACTGACTGGACCGATTACATGTACAACGGGAGGGGAGAAATAGGACTTCTGCTGAAGACATTCTAACTTTGTTTCAATAATATGTTACCATGTAAAAAATGGGTGCCGTAAAACAGCACCCATTTTTGTTGTTTGCCAGAAGTAACCAGGTATTAGAGGTTTTCTGAAAAAGCAGGAAGCACTTCAAAAAGATCCCCAACAATACCATACGTGGCTATGTTGAAAATAGGTGCTTCGGGGTCCTTGTTAATTGCAACAATGCACTTGGAACCCTTCATACCCGCTACGTGCT
>CAYFSO010000057.1:0-18749 GCA_964345775.1 uncultured Leptospiraceae bacterium
GCAGAGATGAATGTACTCTCAAAACGGGATTTCATGACCTTTACCCCGGTGGTGTTCGTCCTCATCTTCATTTTTGTCTCACTGCTTCTCAGGAATACAACCCTCTCTATACTCTGCCAGGTTAACCTGCTGGTAGCCCTGGTCTGGGCAATCGGTTTTTTTGTTATGACCGGGGAGTCTCTGAACATGGTAACCGTGGTTATGGGCGCGGTGCTCCTGGCCATCGCGGTGGCCGATTCCGTCCACCTCCTGTCACAATTCAGGGACGAGCTGGGCAAACCCGGCATGTCGTTCAAAGGCGCAGTTCGCTCTTCAATGGGACATGTGTGGATACCATGTCTCTTTACTACCCTTACCACGGCTGTCAGCTTCCTGTCCTTTATCTCTGGTACCGTTCGTCCCACAAAAACACTTGGCATATATACGGCCATCGGTATTTTCTTTGCACTTGTATTGACCATGACACTTCTGCCTTCCATGATTTTGCTTTCTGAAAAAAAGATACAAGGTCTATCTATTAAAACTAAAGAAGAGAAAAAGACCAACAGGTTTCTGGAATACATTCTCACCGGTGCCGGCAATATCTCCACAAGGCATTACATACTTGTTCCCATGCTCCTCCTGGTGATAGTACTATTTTCCATCTGGGGACTTCACCATTTACGATTTGAAACAAACACCATGAACTACCTCCCTGAAACGAATAATCTCCGAGAGGATATAGGTGTTATAGAAGACAGGCTTGGCGGGGTTATCCCTTTTGTGTTCATCATAGAAAGCAAGTCTCCCCAACATGATTTCACCAAACCTGAAAGCCTGGAAATGATCGACGAGATACAACAGCACCTGATGCAGGAGGTGAAACAGTTTTCCACGTCATTTTCCATAGCCGATTACATGAAAGAGATCAACAGGGCATTCAACGGCGGCAGCGAAGAATACTTCAGGATACCTCACCGCCAGGTTGACATACGGGATTACCTTGAGATCGGCGACCCGGAGGTGCTTAACCGCATCATATCATTTGATCATATGGAGACCCGTCTTTCATTTCAATCCACGTGGGATTCAAACGAAACCGCAAACCAGTTAAGCAATTATATTCACTCGTACCTGTCAGAAAAACTTGGAGACAACTACACCTTCAAGATCACCGGTCTTTCATCATTATACCTGCACATGGAAGCAAACCTTCGCCTGAGCCAGAAAAGAAGCTTTCTCATCGCATTTGGCATCATATTTCTCATGATGCTGGGCATTACCCGCAACCTGAAAATGGCATTGATCTGCATGATCCCCAACCTGTTCCCCATCGTGGTTACCCTTGGCATAATGGGCTGGCAGGATATCCCCCTGGACGTATCAACCATCATGATAGCCAATGTCACCATCGGCATTGCCATCGACGATACCATTCATTTTATTGTATGGTTCAGGCGCAACATGGAAAAGGGGCTCACTCACGCCGATGCCATTGTACAGACACTGAAGGACGTGGGGAAACCGGTATTCATCACCACCGTGGTGCTCTTCATGGGCTTTTTCGTGCTGATGCTGGGAGCCATCAACCCCACCAGGGCATTCGGCGTGCTCACCGCCCTCTCCATGCTGTTTGCCCTCATGGGTGACCTGTTTATATTGCCGTCCCTCATCATGATCTTCAAGCCGTCATTCGGGATTAACAGGAAAGCATAACCACAGAAACTACGATGACACAAGTGTAAACCTGTTGACAGGAGTTTCGCCCCTGCTGTATATGTGCAGATACATTCACACGTAACAGGGGACAGGTATGAAAAAAGTTCTGATCGTTGGAGCCACAGGGTTTGGTGGACTCGGGTTGATGGAGATACTTCTGCGTCATGAGAAGTTCGAGATTGCCCAACTGGTGGCACGCAAGGACGTGGGGCAGCGTATGAGTGACGTGTTCCCGCATCTTACCGGTTTCTGCGACCTGGTTGTTGAGTCACCCGATAACATGAAGCTTGACGGTATTGACCTTGCATTCTTCTCAACGCCCGACAGGGCCGGCATGACAATGATAGAAGAATTTTACGAAAAAAATATACCCGTCATCGATTTCAGTGGTGACTTCAGGTTTCACACCATCGATGACTATACCGTGTATGCAGCCAACAAGGGAATGGACACGAAGCACCATTCACCTTCAATCCTGACCGAGGCGGTATACGGACTTCCGGAAAAATACGCCCACAGGATCAAAGGATCGAAGATAGTTGGGAATCCCGGCTGTTTCGCCATTGCCATGATACTGGGGCTTCTCCCCCTGGTAGAAGAAGGCCTGGTGGCATCCGATGCCATTATCTGCGACGGGAAAACAGGCGTGTCCGGGGCGGGTAAGAACCCGGGGGAAGCAAACTTCTACCCGCAGCGTTACGAGGATGTAAACACCTACAGGGAAGGACATCACCAGCACACGGTTGAAGTTGAAAATATCATAAACCGGGAAGGAAATACTGACAAAAGGATCCTGTTCATTCCACAGGTGGTACCAATGACAAGGGGGATTCTGATAAACACATATATTCAGCCTTCAAGAGCAATGCATACAGAAGACGTGCAGACCCTTTACGAAAAGTATTACGCTGACAAGCCCTTCGTGAAGATCACTGCCGGATCTCCCCATACATCACATGTACGCGGATCGAACATGTGCCTTATACGGCCCATGGTGGATGAAAGAAGCGGCACAGTACTGGTTACATCGGTTATTGATAATCTACTGAAGGGACAATCGGGGAATGCCGTCCAGAATGCCAATATCATGATGGGGTTTAATGAAAACGAGGGGTTACTGCAGCCTCCCTTCTATCCATAATGACGGGAGTGAAATACATCACTCCTTACCGTGAACCATGGGAACAAAACGGACATACGTTACCGTCTTTTTTTCAAGGCTGTCGCCCCTCTTTTCCAGTTTCACCAGTTCCTGGTTGAATTCGCCTACGGGAACAACCATTATGCCGCCTTCGTCAAGCTGCTCAACTAGGGCCTGTGGTATCTCCGGGGGAGCAGCGGTTACTATGATCACGTCAAACGGGGCCTCTTCGGGCCACCCCTTGTAACCATCACCCACACGCACATGTACGTTATCATAGCCCAGGTTTTTCAACCTGTTTGCTGCCTGCTTGCCAAGGTATTCAACGATCTCAATTGTATATACCTGGTCGGCCAGCAGTCCCAGGACAGCGGCCTGGTACCCGGAACCCGTGCCTATTTCAAGAACCTTCTCACTGCCGTCCAGTTCACACAATTCTGTCATAAGTGCAACGATATAGGGCTGGGAGATGGTCTGCCCATGGCCGATCGGAAGAGGGTAATCGCCGTATGCCGAGGCAGCATCCTGCTCGGGTACGAAACGGTGACGTGCTACTTTACTTACAGCTTCAAGAACCCTCTCGTCCTTAACCCCCCTGTCAGCGATCTGTCTTTTTACCATCTGTTCTCGTAGTCGTTCCAAGTCATTCCCCCCGGCTAAACCGCAGTCACAACAGAGCAGAAAAGCTGTTCCCACGATTATGAGCATTATATTCATATGTATTGCTGAAATTTTCATAGTATTTTCATGATTTCCAAGATACATGTATAATATAACAGTAATATACGGTATTAGCAAGCTTTTCTTTCCGTCCATCTATCCTGCGAATTTCACTTGACATTTCGCGAACAGTTAAGATAAATACAAAACGCTTGATAATATATGCATTTTTACATATTTTTTATACGTGTACAATATTTATGCTATCCTGATATCATGCAAAAGGCTTCAAGGCGGGTAACAAGTGGCTGAATAGAAAGATACGATTATTGCATTTTCAATTTTTTACGAATACGGGTACAAAATACAAATGTCAAAATCAGCTGAAGGTATTATCGCATCTCCCGGAATTTCCATAGGGAAGGCATATGTATACAAGGGTGATAACATAATCATACCCAAGTATACTATCCCCGATGAAAAAGTTGATGTCGAAATCCATCGTTTTGATGAATCCCTGGCAAAGACCAAAGAGGATATCAAGGCCATACAGAGCCAGATAGCCAGCAGCCTTTCCGATGATACCGCTGATATTTTTAAAAGCCATCTCATGGTGCTTGAAGACCCTGTTTTCGACCAGCAGGTACGGGATACCATTGCCAGTGACAAACGTAATGCCGAATGGGTGCTGAACGATATTTCACTGGAGTTGATACAAAGCCTCAATTCAATAGAGGACGAGTATCTTCGGGAGAGGATCGTTGATATCTCTGATATAAGCAAACGGATGATCAACAACCTTCAGAAATCCGACAACATTTCACTGGCCGACCTTGAGGAAGAAGTGATCGTCATTGCTTCTGACCTCACACCTTCAGACACCGCCCTTATGAACAGGAAATACGTCCTCGGATTCGTAACCGACCGCGGGGGCAGAACATCACATACCGCAATAATGGCTCGTGCCATGGAAATACCCGCCATCGTGGGAACCATTTCTTCAACATCGATGATCCAGGACGATGACATGGTCATCGTTGACGCGGTACACGGAAAGGTTATCGTTAACCCCTCCAAGGACGAGATCATCGAGTTCAAAAAATACCAGGAAGACCTGAAAGAGCTTGAGATAGAGCTGGCCAAGATCACCGAGCTTCCCTCGCATACTCTCGACAAAGAGAACATTTTCATCTACGGTAATATCGAAATACCCGAAGAAATGTCCATTATAAAAGACCACGGCGCCCAGGGAATAGGACTGTTCAGGTCAGAATTCCTTTTCATGGACAGGTACCTGCCCGACGAGGAGAAGCAGTTCGAAGAATACCGGAGGGTGGTTGAATTCTTTAACCCGCTGCCGGTCACCATCAGGACCCTGGACGTTGGCGGCGACAAGATCTACGCGTTTACCAGGCATTACAAGGAAAGGAACCCCTTTCTGGGCTGCAGGGCTATTCGTTTCAGCCTTGAGAATGAGCATCTTTTTCGAACACAGATAAGGGCTATTCTGAGGGTATCCAGCTACGGTAACGTAAAGATAATGTTCCCCATGATCAGCACCATGGACGAGATCAACAAGTCGAAGGAGATACTTGAGGACGTAAAGAAGCAGCTTGACAGGGAAGGTATTCCCTATGACAGGGAGATACCCGTAGGCATTATGATAGAGGTGCCATCGGCCGCCATTAACTCGGACATCTTCGCAAAACACGTTGATTTCTTCTCGGTTGGCACCAACGACCTTGTACAGTACCTGCTGGCGGTTGACCGGATCAGTGAAAAGATCGCTTACCTGTACAACCCCCTGAACCTCTCGGTTCTGCGAATATTGAAACATATCGCACAGGTTGCCGCCGAGAATGGCACGGAACTTTCCATATGCGGTGAAATGGCGGGTGAACCCAAGTATACCATGCTTCTGCTTGGACTTGGTTACCGTCATCTCTCAATGAGTTCCGCTTTCATGTACCAGATCAAGCGTATTATACGAGCGGTAACAATAGAGGAATGCGAGAACCTTGCAAATGAACTGATGCAGCTTGAGAATACGCATGACATTGAAAAAACCATGCTGCGTTACGTGCAGGAAAAGTTTCCCAACATGATATACTAAGATGCCCATTGAGGGAGGGGTATAATATTTGTATTATGAAACTATATCATGAATTAGCTGAATATTACTTCTCCATCGAACAGAATCATCGCAACATTGACGATGATCTTCAACTAATACTTGAACTTCTTGCGAACCGTTCCAGTCCCTCTCTTCTTGACCTGGGTTGCGGTACCGGTGAACACCTGTACGAGTTATATAAGAGGGGTGTTAACTGCGTGGGTCTTGATAACAGCAAAGATATGCTCACCCACGCAAGGCTGCGATTCCCGGGATCGGCCAATTTTATCGAAGGATCCATGGCTGATTTCGATTACTTTGAAGAATTCGACATGGTGATTTCCCTTTTCGGTTCATTCAACTACATGCTGGAAGACAGCCAGGTGGAAAGTGTTTTCTGGAATACCTGGCGTACCCTTAAGCCCGGGGGTATTGGACTATTCGAGATTTGGAACGCCATTCCCGTGCGAAAGATCAGTGAAAAGCCCCTGGACGAGGTCTCCAGAACACGATATTTCGATACCGAGATACGGCGGGACAGGGGCTTCACCCTGCTGAATTATCCAACCCGCACCATTGTAGAGGTTAATTACAGGTACAGGGTGTCTTCTAACGGCGAGACCAGTGAACTCCGTGACCGGCACGTGATGCGTGCCTTCAACCGGGAAGAGATCTCTAGATTTATAAGGGACAATGGCTTCACCATCAGGTCAATGTTCGCGAATTCCCGCAAAGAACCGTACACCGACTTTTCAAACAGGATACTAATACATTTCGTAAAAGACTAAGAAACCCCTCCGTTCATGAAGGGGTTTCTATATTCTCCAGGATATGCACTGCCTCTAATTATTCGCAGTATCCGAATCAATTTTCTCTTCGGCGATAGCCTCATCCCTCGTTATCACGTGATCATCACGTAATGACTCTTTCCACCTGTCATACAGGATCTTCTTTCGTGCCATGTCCTTGAAAAACTTTTCGGGATCCTCAAGGGCAAGAAAAAGCACCTCCTCCATGTTGCTCACAGGATGGATGACCAGCTGCTTCATCACGTACTCGGGTATCTTTTCCAGGTCTTTCACGTTATCCTTTGGAATTATTATATGCTTTATCTCACCCCTGTGGGCTGCCAGTATTTTCTCTTTCAGGCCGCCTATCTGCAGCACCTTGCCCCGAAGGGTGATCTCTCCGGTCATGGCAACATCGCAACGAACTGGTATCTGGCTGAAAAGGGATGCCATCACCACGGCCATGGTGATCCCCGCCGATGGGCCATCCTTGGGTATTGCTCCCTCGGGTACATGAAGGTGAATGTCATTTTTCCTGGTAACGTCATCGGGTATATTGTAATACTGCTGGTTGGCCCGCACGTACGTGAACGCGGCCTGTGCTGACTCCTGCATCACCTCCCCCAGCTTCCCGGTGAGCGTAAGGTTGCCCTTCCCTTTAACCATGGACGCTTCAACCTGCATCACGTCACCACCAACCTCTGTCCAGGCCATGCCGTTTGCAAGCCCCGTCTCGCTCTTGTGTTCCTTCTCGCCAAACTTGAACTTTGTCGGCCCAAGGTATTCGTGAATGATTTCCCTGGTTATCTCACGCTGGTAATCCTTGCCTTCTTTTACCACTTCACGGGCCACCTTGCGGCAGATCTTGGCAAGGACCCTCTCGAGGCTTCGCACCCCGGCTTCCCTTGTATAGTGCCGAATGACATACAGCATCATTTCCTCGTCCATGCTGATGTTTTCAGGCTTCAGACCGTTCTCGGTCACCTGCTTGGGAAGGAGGAACTGTAACCCGATATTCAGCTTTTCAGGCTCGGTGTAACTGGATATATCGATGATCTCCATCCTGTCCTGCAGCGGGGCCGGGATCCTGTGCTGCACATTGGCAGTGGTTATGAATATTACGTCTGTCAGGTCGTAGGAAACTTCCATGTAATGATCTACGAAGTTGTTATTCTGTTCCGGGTCAAGCACTTCCAGCAGTGCAGACGATGGATCTCCCCTGAAATCCATTGACATCTTGTCAATCTCGTCAAGCAGAAAGACGGGGTTCCTGGTTCCGGCCTTCTTCATCTGCTGAATGATCCGTCCCGGCAGCGCGCCCACGTAGGTTCTCCTGTGTCCACGTATCTCGGCCTCGTCCCGTACGCCGCCAAGTGACATCCGGACAAACTCCCTGCCAAGGGCGCGTGCAACCGACCTGCCAAGCGAAGTTTTACCCACACCAGGCGGGCCAACGAAACAGAGTATAGGGCCTTTCAGCTTTTTGGAAAGGTGCCGTACCGCGATAAACTCGATGATCCTTTCCTTGGGGTCTTCAAGCCCGTAATGATCTTCATCGAGCACTTCCATGGCGTGATCAATGTCCTTGTTGTCCCTGGTTTTCTTCTTCCATGGAACATCCCGCAGCCACTCGACATAAGTGCGTACCACCGATGACTCGGCTGACATGGGAGGCATTTTTTCAAGACGCTTGATCTCTTTCATGGCCTTGTTTCGGGCTTCGTCGCTCATCTCGGTTTCTTCGACGGATTTTTTCAGTTCTTCCATCTCGTCAACACCGTCTTCACCCTGGCCCAGCTCTTTCTTTATCACCTTCATCTGCTCGTTCAGGTAATATTCCTTCTGGGTCTTCTCCATCTGTTTGCGAACCTTACCCTGTATCTTCTTCTCGATGTACATCACTTCGATCTCGCCGTTGATGAACTCGATAAGCTTTTCAAGGCGCTCCTCGGGGTTTCCCATCTCAAGCAGTGCCTGCTTGAATTCAACACGCATGTTTACATAAGAAGCGACTACATCGGTAAGGTGTGAAAGCTCTTCTATCTGGTTCACCGTTGTCAGGGCTTCCTGCGGTACTTTCTTGTTTATCTTGATGTACTTCTCGAAGGTCTCCAGCAATGTCTGCTTCAGGGACTGGGTGTCCCCTTCCACCTCGCCCATCCTCTCGATGTTCCTTATGTTTACACGGTAATAGTCATCCGTGGTATCATCGAGGTCTGAGAGGTATGCTCTCGACAGGCCTTCAACAAGCACCTTTATGGTACCGTCCGGCAGCTTTAACAGCTGCAATATCTCTGATACGGTACCTACTTCGAATATCTCGTCTTTTCCCGGGTTAGTCTCCTGCGCGTCGGTCTGGGTGGCAAGCACGATAAGCCTGTCCCCATTCATGGCGGCATCGAGGGCGCTGATGGACATTTCCCTTCCCACGAAAAGCGGAATTACCATATGCGGAAAAACCACTACATCACGTAGTGGCAGTAAAGGAAATTCTTGTGTGTAATCAATGTTTTTCATATGAACTGACCTCTGAACATGTTAGCAGGCTCAGGCACTTTTTTCCTCTTTCTTGTAGATGATCTCCGGATCCTTTTTGTCACGTACCGTTTCACGGTTTATGATGACCCTGCTGATGGATTCCTTCGACGGGATATCATACATGAGATCCAGCATCACCTTCTCGAGTACTGACCTGAGTCCCCTTGCCCCGGATTCGCGTTCTATTGCTATCCTGGCAATTTCTGTAATGGCTTCGTCCTCGAACTCGAGTTCAACATCCTCGAACGAGAACATCTTCTGATACTGTTTAATCAGTGCGTTTTTGGGCTCGGTGAGGATCTTCCTCATGGCCTCGTTGTCCAGCTCGTGAAGAACGGCGTTAATTGGCAGTCGTCCCACGAATTCGGGAATGAGCCCGTACTTTATAAGGTCCTCGGTATGCAGCTTCTCGAGTACGTTGACATCGTGCACCTCGTTCACCGACCTTATATTTGCTCCGAACCCCATTGTCTTGTTCCCTGTTCTCTGGCTGACGAGCTTGTCAAGCCCCACGAACGCACCGCCGCAGATGAACAGGATATTGCGCGTATCTATGGATATGAACTCCTGGTGCGGATGTTTACGTCCACCCTGCGGGGGCACGTTTGCGGTGGTGCCTTCAATTATTTTCAGCAGTGCCTGCTGTACTCCCTCACCCGATACGTCCCTGGTGATGGAAGGATTATCAGACTTCCTGGTTACCTTGTCGATCTCGTCAATATAGATGATGCCCAGTTCGGCCCTTTTCACATCCCCGTCGGAATTCTGTATGAGCTTGAGCAGAATGTTCTCAACGTCTTCACCAACATACCCTGCCTCGGTAAGGGAGGTGGCATCTGCAATAGCAAAGGGAACCTTGAGTATCTTTGCCAGTGTCTGGGCCAGCAGCGTTTTACCTGACCCGGTAGGGCCGATCAACAGGATGTTGCTTTTTTCAAGCTCCACATCCCCCTTTCGAAGGTTGAAGTTGCTGTTAATACGCCTGTAATGATTGTACACTGCGACCGAGAGCATCTTTTTCGCGTAATCCTGGCCGATCACGTATTCGTCAAGAATATTGTTTATCTCCCTCGGCTTGGGGAGATTGGTGAGCACCTCGGCGCCACCCTCAAGGCCCCATTCCTCGTCTATGATCTCGTTGCAAAGGTCGATACATTCATCGCATATATACACATCCGGCCCTGCCACCAGCTTTTTTACCATGTCCTGGCTTTTCCCGCAAAACGAGCAGTACAGGTTTGTTTTTTCGTCCGTGGGATCTTTCTTTTTTGATGACATGCTTACCTCTTCTAATAAATCTGGATCTTGTGCTACTTCTTATCCTTTTCTTCTTCTTTCCTGATAACCTTGTCGATGAGCCCGTATTGAACGGCCTCTTCAGAATCCATGAAGAAATCTCGATCTATATCCTTTTCGATCTGTTCTACTGTCTGGCCCGTATGGTATACGTATATATCATTCAGGCGTTTCCGTATCTTTATTATCTCACGGGCGTGTATCTCAATATCGGCTGCCTGGCCCTGGAAACCACCGGATGGCTGGTGTACCATGATCCTGGAATTAGGCAGTGCAGACCGTTTGCCCTTTGCACCCGCCGCAAGAAGCAACGAGCCCATCGAGGCCGCCTGTCCTATGCAAATAGTGGCCACGTTGGGTTTAATGTACTGCATGGTGTCGTAAATTGCCATGCCGGATGTAACTATGCCGCCGGGTGAGTTAATATATAGAAAAATATCCTTGTCCGGATCTTCGGCTTCAAGGAACAGCATCTGCGCGATAACCAGGCTTGATATGTGATCATCAACGGGTTCGCCCAAAAATATTATCCTGTCTTTTAACAGGCGTGAGTAAATGTCATAAGACCGTTCGCCTCTTGATGTTTGTTCAACTACTATGGGAACAAGACTCATATAGATAATCTCCTTATAAAAAGTTGTGTATTATTGTAAAGATACTGAAAGACCTCGAAAATTCAACCATTTTAACAGATATGACATGTATATTCTATGTGTCGGCACTACATTTCCTGTTACATCATATCTTTTTAGAAAAAATGTTTACCATAATGGTAA
The DNA here is from genome assembly GCA_964345775.1 of uncultured Leptospiraceae bacterium. Lineage (GTDB taxonomy): Bacteria > Spirochaetota > UBA4802 > UBA4802 > UB4802 > M55B154. Next base: position 11,011 of record CAYFSO010000057.1, read on the forward strand.
ACATTTCTTTAGTATCGTTGCTAGTAGTAAACATAGCGAATATTGAACAATATTCAAAAATTTATTCCTGCTTCATGAACTCTTCCAGTGAAACAGGTTTCTTCTGTTTTACCTGGGCGTTATCATAGATGAAATCCAGCGCGGTATCAAGTACCAGCTCGTTTTCAATATTCTCCCTGGAACCCTGCTCATTGATGATCTCTTCAATCTCCTCAACGGGCTTCTGGTTCTTTTCTGCTATCTGCTGGATCACCCTGTTGTACTGCTCTTCGGAGACCTTTAGATCTTCCTGTTTGGCTATCTCCGCCAGGGTAAGGGTTGTCTTGATGCTGCTGGTGGCCTCTTCACGCATTTTCTCGGACAATTCGTTCACGTCCATGTTCAACACGGATGCAAACTCGTTGATATCCTGGGCAAAATATCCGACACGCTGCTGCACCCTCTGGAAAATGGATTCCATCTCCTTTGAGATCATCGTCTCGGGTATATCGAATGTACTGTTCTCAACGATCTGTCGAAGCAGTTTTGCCTTCACATCTGATCGGGACTTTTCATTCACGTAATTATCAAGGTTCTCCCTGATCTTGTTCTTCAGGTCTTCAAGGGATTCGTAATCTCCAACGTCCTTGGCGAATTCATCGTCAAGCCCGGGAAGATCCCTCTTATTGATCTCGTCAATTTTAACCAGGTAGGTAACTTTTTGTCCCTTCAGTACATCAACGGAATAGTCTTTCGGATATTTTACCTTTACCTCTTTTTCTTCCCCCACCTTCATTCCGGGGATTTCCTTGTCGATAGAGTGATCTTCCTTACTCTTACCCACTATCATGGTATATGGCCGGTATTCCACTGAATCGATCTCGTCTTTTTCGACATCGTCGATTCGTTTCATCTGTATGGTTACCTGGTCGTCTTTTTCCACTTCGGCGCCATCTTCCTTCTTCGAGATGGTAGCATGTTTATCACGCAATTCCTCGATCTCACGTTCAACGTCCTGGTCGGCCACCTTCGCGTTTACCTGTTCCGCGGTGAGCCCCTTGTAATCTATAAGCTCAACCGAGGGGGGGACTTCAAAGGTTACCGTGTAATTGAAAGGTTTGTTCCTGTCGATACTGTTGAAATCAAACTCCGGCTGACCGATGGGGGTGTACCCGTTTTCATTGAGTACATCGAAATAGGTTTTCTTCAGAATACTCTCGGCGGCTTCACTGTCGGCCACGTCCTTGAACCGCGTCTCGATAATGTTGAGGGGAACTTTACCTTTTCTAAAGCCGTCGATCTTTGCCTTCTGCTGTATTGACTTGAACACGGACTGGTATTCCTGTTCAACCCTGTCTTCGGGAACTTCAACCTGCAGTTCCATCTTCGCGTTATCCAGCTTTTTCTCTTTAACGTCCAATTTATTTCTCCCTGTACATATAATGATCTAGTTTAATAAAGCAACAAGCTCTCATCGAATGATAAATGGAATGGATTGGCATTACCGTTATCAATGTAGCAATACTCGTACGAACATCCAATGAAAGCGCATAATCGTCAAACAATTTTCGGTATTAATTGGCACTTTCGTCGGCACCAGCAGGGATGAATATATCCACGCGCGTACCATTGTCATTGCGTATAGTATACGTACCCCGGCACTGGTGCACCATTGCATCAACCAGGGTAAGTCCAAAACCGGGACTGTTCATGTCTTTGTAATTATCCGGTAATCCTGTACCATTATCGGCTACCATGACCCTGAGATCTTTATTTTCATCCTGCCTTATGGTGATAGATAGTATCCCGGTATCACTGCCATTGAACGCATACTTGAAGGCGTTGGTCATCAGTTCGTTGATAATGATCCCGAGTGAAAAACTCATTTTTGCGGGTATCCAGACATCATCGATCTGCCTGTCCAGCGTTACCCGTGTGTCCACTGTATACGTCTGAACTATGGAATCAGTCACATCAGATATTAACGTGGGAATATGAATGCTTTTTACCTGGTCCCCCCTGTACAGGGTATTATAGATGCTGCTCATTATGTAAATACGGTGACGAACCTCGTCCAGGGTACGTGACACTTCCGCGTTTTCCGAGGAGTGCGCCTGCAGCGAAAGCAGGCTGCTGATAACGTTCATGTCATTCTTGATGCGATGATGCACCTCCCGCAGGATCATATCTTTCTGTGAAAGCAGGTTTTGGATCTCGGCTTCCGCGTTCTTGATGTCCGTAATCTCGTGAAAATTTTCGAGGACATACACTTTACCATCTATTGTGACCTTCTTTGCGTTTTTCAATATGGGAACATGGGTGCCGTCGCGCCGCTTCAGGGTGGTATCCATGCCGGTAAATCCCTGTTTCTTCTCTTCCCATATGGGGCATTGTTTTGACGCGCTTCCCTTCGGACATATGATATCACATTTCTGTCCGATAAGCTCTTCCACCTGGTACCCGGATATCTCCGCGGTGCGGTCATTTACCTGGAATATGTTATAGTCTTCATCAATAATTATTGTACCGCCGGGCATGTTCTGCAATATGGCCTGCAGCATGTTCCTGTTATTCTCAAGGCTTGCAAGCGTGTTCTTCAGGCCAGAGATATCGATCACCAGGCCGCGGATGCCCTGTACCTGCCCATCATCCATTATACAGGATGCATTAACAAGCGCCGGGAAAGTCTTCCCGTCCTTCCTCTGCATGGTATATTCTATGGGACCCAGCTGCTCCCCGTTGACAACCCGCAGTATGTTTTCAACAACTCGCTGACGGTCTCCCGGCACCACCATCTGGTCAGCCATGAATCCTTCTTCTTCAAACTCACGCCTGGTATATCCCATAATTTCGAAGGCCATTTTGTTGCCGTACGTAATTTTTCCGGCCAGGTCGGCTTCGAATACCGCCTCGGGGAGCATGTCAGCAAGTTCACGGAAACGCTTCTCACTTTTTTTCAGCTTCTCTTCCATGAGCAACCGATGTGTCATATCGGTTACGGTGATGATCTGCCCCTTCTCCATGCGGGATGGATCCAGTGCCCGCGCCATGATCATAACGTCCAGTAGATTGCCTTCCCTGTCCTGCAACTTTGCACCCAGCTGACCTGCGCCATTCTCATTTATCTGGCCATACAGTTCTTTGCCAACACGTGCATATTCAGCCCCATCGGGATATAATACCATGCTGTCCTGTTTGTTGTATTCATCCAGGTCGTATTTCAACATTCTGTGCATTGCAGTATTGGCCCAGACCCGTTTCCGGTCTTTCACAAGACCTATCCCGATCGGCGAAGCATCAAGTACGGCCTGCAGGGTGGCATAGCTTTCTTCAAGATCTTTCTCATATTGCAGTCGAACAGTTTCATCGGCACAAAAAGCCATGTACCGCTCACCACTCAGATGAACCACGTCAAGGGATGCCCTGAATACACTTCCGTCCTTTCTCTGTATCTCAACAACATCGTGCACTTCACCATGTTCCCGAACCACGCGAAATGATTCATGGGCCATGTCCTCACGATTGACAGGGGCAAGATCAACTATTTTCATGCGCAACAACTCATCCCTGGTATACCCGGTCAACCTGCATGCTTTATGATTCACGTCAATATACTGTCCATCCCTGTCCACCACGAAGATCCCGAAGGGAGCGTTCTCTATATATGCATGGAACTTCTCTTCTTCGCGAAGTGTCTGCTGGTGGGCCTGGAACAACTCAAATGCCATGTTGATGGATTCCATAAGCACGAATTCACCCGAGCTTTTCAGCACGTAGCCGTACCGGGTAATCCCCTTCACCTGTTGCACCATCTCTTTCTCGGAGTGGCTGGTGAAAAAAACGATGGGTATCGTACGCACATTCAATATTTTTCGGGCTGCATCAGTCCCGTTCATACCCTTCCCCAGGTCAATATCCATCAGCACCAGGCTGATAGACTGGTCTTCCCGCACCATTTGCACGGCCTCTTCACCCGTCATGGATGTTACCACGTCATAACCATACGACCGTATGGTTTCTGCCTGTGACATGGCGATTATGGCTTCGTCTTCGACGAGCAGTATTCTTGTTTTATTCATGGGAACACACCTGGTATATTACGTTTATCGCAGAAAATGCCGAGTGCCGGGAAACTTCTATACAATATAGCATACATACCCTTTCTCTCAATTTTATATCACCTGTCATCTACATATATTTGTTTATGTATATTTTTCTGCTCTTAACATGTTTCTCAACCTGCTTGCTCCCCTGGTTTTTTCAGTAGTTAGCAGCAAAAGCATTTATTGTGCCCCCTGAACATGAGAAGCTGCTTTTTATCATATATACTTTAAAAAGAAATTGTTTACTTTTTGTGATACATGGTATATACACAATTATAGACGAGATACCATGAAGGGACAAGAACCGGCAAAACATATTCTTCTGGTTGAAGACCAGGCCATTATCGCCTTAGACGAGGCCCGGAAGATTGAACGTTTCGGGTACAGGGTTTCTATTGCCAGCACCGGTGAGGAAGCAGTAAAGATGGTGTTGTCCGACGAGAATATAAGCCTTGTTCTCATGGATATTGACCTTGGAGAAGGGATAGACGGCACCGGGGCTGCCCGCCGCATACTTGCACAAAAAGAAATACCCATCGTATTTCTAACCAGCCATGCTGAAAAGGAATACGTTGAAAAAGTAAAGCAGATCACCCGCTACGGCTACGTGCTGAAGAACTCGGGAGATTTTGTACTGCAATCATCTATAGAAATGGCTTTTCAGCTTTTCGATGCATATACAACTGCAAAAGAACACGAAAAGGAATCACGGAAAAACCAGGCATTTCTTGAAAAGATCTTCGAGATCCTCCCGGTGGGCCTGTGGATAGCAGACGAGAGCGGTACGCTGCAGCGGGGTAACCCGGCAGGGGTGGAGATATGGGGCGGCGAGCCAAATGCAGGACAGGAAGGTTACGGGATATTCAGGGCCCGGCGGTATCCACCTGGAGAAGAAATTGAACCCGGAGACCGGGCACTTGCGCATTCAATCAATAAAGGTGAAACCATAAAAGATGAACTGCTGGAAATTGATACCCTTGACGGGAAGAAGAGGATCATACTCAATTATACCGCACCGGTAAAGGACGATGACGGCAACTTACAGGGGGCGGTCATTGCCAACCAGGATATTACCAGCCAAAAACTTTTCGAAGATCACCTCATAGAAAATGAACAGAAGTACCGTCTCATCTTCAACAACGCCCCGTTTGGTCTGCTGCGTTTTGACAATGACGGCGTGATAACAGAATGTAACGATGTATTTGTCAGTATCATTGGTTCGAGCCGTGAGAAGCTTATCGGGCTGAACATGCTTCAATTACCCGATACAAGGGTTACCGGTTCGATCCAGCAGATGTTCGAAGAGAAGAAGACCACTTCTATTGAGATCATGTACTCATCGGTAACGGCAGACAAGGTGACCCCCATTCGCATCATCTGCGCGCCTGTTATCCTGGATGACGGTGAACTGAATGGTGGTGTCATGATCATAGAAGATATTACCGAACGAAAAATAACAGAAAATGAACTTCGTCAAAGCGAAGAACGGTATCGTCGAATTCTGGATGAGATTGAAGATGGATATTACGAGGTTGATCTTGCCGGGCGTTTCGTTTATTTCAATGATTCCATGTGCCGTATGCTTGGATACGGGCCGGGTGAACTCACCGGTATACATTACAGGGAATACACGGATGAAGAAAACAGCAAAAAGATTTTTGAGTCTTTTAACAGTGTCTACAAATCAGGTAAGCCCGCAAGGGAATCATCATGGGTGCTCTTTACAACGGCAGGTGAAAAAAAGTATATCGAGGCCTCTGTGTCCCTGATAAAGGACGAAAACGGCAACCCCACAGGGTTCAGGGGAATTGCCCGTGACATCACCGCCCATAAAGAGGACGAGATGGCAATTCATGACCTGCTTCAGCAAAAAAGCGATCTTCTGAATGAGCTGCAGCATCGTGTCAAAAACAGTATGCAGTTAATGACAAGCCTGGTGAATATTGAACTTGGTAACACGCAGCATGCTGATACCCGCAACAGCCTTGAAACAATTCATGGCCAGATCCAGTCTTTAAGCAGCCTGTACACATTACTTTATGACGCCGGAACCATACACACGGTAAAACTTGATGTCTATTTTTCATCTATTGTCAACTCGCTGAGATCTACATACACCGCTCAGGACAACAGGGTTACATTTAACGAACAGTATGCCCCGGTTGCTTTTGATGCCAAAAAGGCAACATCACTTGGACTCATCGTAAATGAACTTGTTACCAACGCGCTTAAACACGCCTTCCCGGATGAATTACACGGCACCGTCTACATTGAATTACGGGAAGAGAATGAACGCATAACACTGTCAGTCTCTGATGACGGTGTCAGCCTACCCGCGGGTTTTCATCCTGATGAATCGGCTGGTACCGGCATGAAACTGGTCTCCATGCTGGCGAAGCAGTTAAATGGAACATTTACGGTTGATCAGAATAAAACAACCAGATTCGTAATTTCCATACCACTTGTATAAAGGTTCTTGCCTTTTACCCTCTTTGTATTACAATATGCAGATTGGTGCGTAATCGCACCCTCGTTCATCCACATCAGGTCAAAATGGCATTGAGGTAATCTGGTGCATGATGTATTGGGAAACGTTATACTGCTTATCGAATCTCGGGGAAAACCCATAAATGAAATGGCCGCGAACCTGGAAGATTGCGGCTACCATGTTAGTACTGTTCATTTCGATGACGTGAAAGCAGGCTTATTACCTGACCACCATACCATTGACCTGGTACTTGCGGATACAGCCAATGCGGATGATATTGATAATTTGAAACACCTTGCCATTGGAAACGAGACCCCCCTTCTTATTTTAAACGATGGCACTGATAACATTCTTTTTGATAGCATTATCTCCAGCTACCCGTGTATATACCTGGTACGTTATAGCAGCATTACCATTCTAAACGCATCAATCAGGATGACCCTCAGGCTCCACCGGGCACAGGACAGGGAACGAAAACGTATTGATGTAACCGAGTTAAGCCATATCGAATCAGAACTTATTCGAAAAGAGGATCTTCTGAACAGGTCAGAAGCCATCGCCCACGTGGGAACCTGGGAATATGACATGGCGAATGACCATCTCTCATGGTCGGACGAAGTGTATCGCATCTGCGGTATGAACCCTGATGATGGGCAACCCGAATATGTGGACTTTTTGGAGTTAATTCACCCGGATGATCGTCACATGGTTGACCAGGCATACCAGGAATCCATCAACAACAACCAGGATCACTACGAGGTTGAGCATCGTATCATTCGAAAACACACTGGCGAGATCCGCCATCTCCTTGAAAAGTGCGAACACCAGCGAAACCGGGATGGAACTATCATCCGTTCTGTAGGCATGGTACAGGATATTACCGACAGCAAGCTCATTCATGAGGCATTGTATTACAGTGAACACAAGTACCGCAACCTGGTTGACCAGGCCGCGGACATGCTCTTTCTCCACGATCTCCAGGGAAACATCGTGGACGTGAATACTTCGGCCAGCACTGTTACGGGGTATACACGTGAAGAACTCTTACACATGAAAGTTGCAGATATTGACCCGGACTTTGTAGACCGTGATGACGCCGATACATTCTGGGAAACCCTTGGTGATGATAATGTGACATCATTCCAGGGGAGACACTCAGATAAGAACGG
>CAYFSO010000058.1:0-13648 GCA_964345775.1 uncultured Leptospiraceae bacterium
GCCGATGAGTGCACAAATAACACCCACCACCATACCGCCGATATATCCCCCGAAAAGTTCTCGTCGCTTCAGAACATAGAATATCCACGACACTATGGCGCCAAGTCCTATGTAAATGGCTATTGCCAGCAGGTTTTTCAGGAATTCTATTACTGCATCAGACATTTCTTATCCTCCTATTCCAAAAAAAAGAGTTCTCCTTTTCCTTCTCTTAATATTCTAACATCTCCCTGGGAAAAATCAATCATGGTTGATACCTCTGATCTCTGCGGACCTGTACTCAGCACCAGGTCTACCTCGTTCCTGTATTGTTTTTCAAGTTCACCCGGATCGACCATGTATTCTCCGGAAGAAGTATTTACACTTGCCGACATTATGGGTCGGCCCAGGGCCCTTTCAAGTTCAATGGCAATATTGCTGCCGGGTATCCTTACCCCTATGGTCTTCTGGTTGGTGATGGCGATCTTCGGAACAAGCTTTGATGCCTTGAATATGAAGGTATATGGCCCCGGTAATGCCTTTCTCATGATCTTAAACGCGGTATCAGAGACATTTCGAACGTACTCGTGCATTTCTGAAATATCAGAAAAAATAAAACTTAATGGCTTGTTCCGGTGAATGTTCTTCAGCCGGTATATCCTTTCAATGGCCCGTTTATCCTTTATATCACACCCATACGCGTAGACCGTGTCAGTAGGATATATGATGACACCGCCTTCTTCGAGTATATCCCTGGCTTTCTGTATAAACCGTTTTTGCGGATTATCTTCGTTGACAACAAATATCATGCACTTTACCCATCATGTAACACTGACAACTACACCGTTATACAAATACACGATCAATCGTCAATAAAATTAAAACAATACCCCTGTAAAGAGACATAAAGTAAATGAAGAAAAAATGGAAGGCTTTTGCAGGAGTGCCTTCTGCAAAAGCCTTCAACCCGGTAAATGTAATTATAGGAGTGTTACTAACTATCGATCACTTACTACATCGGATTATGTCATTTTACCTTTAGAAAAAAAGTTACGAGAATAGACTCACGCAGAGGCGCGAAACATCTATTCGGGTATTATTTAAACAAAAGATCATGTATTTTAGAAAAAGAAATGACAGTTGCACTTGAAATTTCTACAATGCACTGCTTGATTTATATGGAAAAACTGTTAATTTATTATTATATTATCAGGTAAACTTTGTATAATGATGATGCCTTATGCCACAGATGGATTTTAAAATAAAAAGCAGGGATCTTAACACCCTCATTCAGATCATACATGCCAATGATGCTGATGCTGATATAGACATGGTTCGACGTGCCTACGAGTACGCGTACAATGCGCACAGGGACCAGGAACGACTTTCGGGAGAACCCTTCATTATCCATCCACTGGAAGTAGCCATTGTCCTTGCCAACCTGAAGATGGATGTGACCACCATATGCGCCGCGCTGCTGCACGATGTTGTTGAAGATACCGAAACCACCCTGAATGAGATCACCAGGCTTTTCGGGGAAGAGACAGCCCAGCTGGTTGATGGTGTTACAAAGATCTCATCCTTGAAGAAAAGGACCAGGCACCAGGAACAGGCACACAGCCTCAGGAAGATGCTGCTTGCAACCATTAAGGATGTGCGCGTGATGATCATCAAGCTTGCCGACAAGCTTCACAACATGCGCACCATCATGTTTCACCCCGAACACAAGAAAAAGAGAATAGCGGAAGAGGTGCGTGACATCTACGCCCCAATGGCAGGACGCCTGGGGATGTCACAAGTCCGTGCGGAGCTTGAAGATCTTGCCTTCATGGTGCTGCACCCGCAGGAATTCGAAAGTATCTCCAGTAATGTCAAGCAGAGACGTCATGAAATTGAGACGTACATAGATGACATCAGGTCTACACTTCAGGATCATCTTTCTGAGCTGAACATAAACGCGCAGATCAACGGCAGGGTGAAACACTACTATTCAATATACAGGAAGATCCATCACCAGGGTAAAACCTTTGATGAGATCTTTGACCTGCGTGCCATAAGGATCATCACCGACGAGATCAGGGATTGTTATGGCATCCTGGGCATCATTCACACCCTGTGGACACCCATCGCGGGAAGGTTCAAGGATTACATTGCCGTACCCAAGTCCAACATGTACCAGTCGCTGCACACAAGCGTTATAGGGCCGGATGGTCATCCCCTTGAGATACAGATCAGGACATGGGACATGCATGCAACCGCCGAGATGGGTATCGCGGCCCACTGGCTTTACAAGGAAGGCAGCGGCCAAATTGACAAGAAGTACAAGAATCTCTCCATCCTGCAGGATATCAACAAGTGGCAGAAAGAAGTAAAAGACACAAGGGAGTTCATGAAAGAACTCAAGATGGACCTCTACCAGGACGAAATATTCGTTTTCACACCGAGGGGGAAGATCGTCAAGCTTGCAAAGGGCGCCACACCGGTGGATTTCGCGTACATGATCCATACCGAGGTTGGGAATCACTGCATTGGGGCCAAGGTGAACAATCACATGGTTCCCCTGAAAACGGAACTGGAAAGCGGTGATATCGTTGAGATCATGACAAGCAAGAAGGGACATCCTTCACAGGCATGGCTGAAATTCGTTAAGTCGTCCAATGCCAGGTACAAGATCAGGAACTGGCTGAGAAGAAACACGGAAACCCACAGGGAAGAAGAACATGATCCTGAAGTAAAACACAAGAAAGAGCCGGAAAAGAAAACCGCCGAGGTAACCATACCCGAGCAGGAACTTATCAAGATCAGTAACTACACGAAGAACAAGAAGGGCGCGGGTGTCAGCATAGACGGTACCTCCAACGTGATGATAAGGCTTTCCCAGTGCTGCCAGCCGATACCGGGTGACGACGTGATTGGCTTTATCACCAGGGGACGGGGTATAACCGTTCACAAGAAGACTTGCCCTTCAATACAGAAGCTGAAAACAGAAAGTGAACGGTTCGTCAATATCGTATGGGAAGGCTCGGAAAGCACATACCCTGTCAAGCTGGCCGTTCATGGTGTTGACAGGCCCAGCCTCCTTAAAGATGTGGCGGATGAGATCGGCATCACAAAAACCAACATACTTAAAGCCGAGGCGAACGTACAGGAAAAGGATCACGCCCTGTTCAAGTTCGTCATTGAAGTGAAAAGCGTTGAGCACCTGAACGATATAATTTCCAGGCTCAAAAAGGTCAAAAATATTACCGAAGTATACAAGATCAACGAAAAGGTTGTACTGAAATAAGGGACATTCAGATCATTCAATGAAAATTATTCTTGGTTCTTCATCTCCCCGCAGGCATGATATATTATCAATATTCTTCAATGATATTACCGTGATAAAGCCTCATATTGATGAATCCCTGTTGCCCGGTGAATCCCCCGTAACACATGTTGAACGTCTTGCCCTCGAAAAATGCCTGGCCATAGAAAAACTTCTTCACCACGACAGTGATCTCACATCGCTGCTGGTCACTTCTGATACAATTGTGACAATCGACAACGAGATCCTGGGAAAACCTGCCCATCACCTGGAAGCGGTGAACATGATCAGCAGGCTGTCCGGAAAGACCCATACTGTTATATCAGGTGTGACCGTTGCATATACCCGGGATGATGAAAGGATGCGTGTTACGGGCCATGAAACAACCTCGGTAACATTCAAGCATATGGATGAAAAGCAGATAGATCATTACCTTTCCCTTATTCATTATATGGACAAGGCGGGTTCCTATGCCATCCAGGATTACGGGCACCTTATAGTGGACAACATAAGTGGATCGTATTCCAATGTAATCGGTTTCCCCCTCCGCCTTTTCTGGAAAATGAGTGCAGGTTATAATATATTTCCCGCAAAATAGATTGACATTTTTAATAATTTATATATACACTATATTCCTTAATTGTAATTAGAAATGAGCGAGGAGCAATACTATGTCAAAAAGAAAGCAATATATCGTAGATAAGAAATTCCAGTTAAGAACCACTTTCTCTGTTATCGGAATAGTCTTTATTATCATTGCCATCATTATTGGCGCTATCGGTGTAAACATTACCATGAATAACACACGCCTTGCTCATATAGTTGAGATACAGGACAATATCGTTGAAGCCCTTATCGCGTACGCCCAGTCATCAGAGGGTACAAGCCAGAAGGTTGCCATCAAGAACATAGCCGGGGATCACTTCAACAATATAAAGAGCATCAGGGAGATAATAAAAACGAACAATATTCTCCTTATGATTCTAATTGCCTTCATCCTGCTGCAGGGTTTTGTTCTATACGTAATACTGATCAGGAAAACACATAAAATCGCCGGGCCGATATTTGTAATGAGAAATTACATGCAGGATATCATTGACGGGAAACTTCCTGATCCGCGTCCACTGAGAAAGAACGACGAATTGAAGGATTTTTACGATCATTTTACAAAGATGGTAGACAGCCTGAAAAAGAAATAGAGTGTTACGATAAAGGGTAATTGACTATATTACTACCTGACAATTCGCAGCAACCTCTCCACTGTTTTTGCAACCAGTGGATCATTGCTGTTTCTGCAATACACGGAATATTCAACCGCGGGTGAGATCTTTGTTCTATAAAGCTTGTAATAGCTGGTGGAAAAGATCAGGTCATACCTGCCATCTTTTTTACCGAAGAAATACTCGCTCATTATTGTTGTTGCGGCGTCAGGATCGTACACCTTGACGCTGTATCCATGTTCGTGACGGTATATATCTCTCCCCGCTTCAAGCTTTTTTACCAGCAATCCAAGGGAATTCATTTTATAAGAATAGTTCATCCTGTATATTTCACCGCTTATGATCTGTTGTTTCATTTCCTCGAAGGATTTATAAAACCCTGTTGAGGGTTTAACCGGCCTGGTGATCTTTTTAGGCTCTGGGAAATATTCCAGGATCTCATCTGGTTTGTTATCATTGTCATTATCCCTGATCATTGAGATCACCTTTTCTGTACCAGTGAAATCACCTATTACCAGGGTAGACGTATCACCTATTGACTGCAGTATGAAATAATTTCGGAAATCATCGGGAACAGGCATTAATCTTACCCTGTTGCTGGTCAACTTTTCCTTGAGAAAAGAAGAAGTCTGGTACTGCCCGGAGATGGAGAACGTCCCTGTTGCCAGCATCAGTATCATCGTTATGAAAATTATTACCACATTACGAGGATTAAATATTTTTTTCATTATCGTCCCTGCCTGTAATTCAAGAAGGTTTCACGTAACTTGACATGTCTACACCTCCGTTCCCACATGTCAGGGCTGATAGTACTATAATTGATAAACTATTGCAAATATTTTTTTATTTGTTCATGAGTATTGCTAACAATAAAAAAAACTTGAAAAAAATGCCATCAAAACTCATCATTGGGCAACGAAAACGCGGGTGTAATTCAGCGGTAGAATGTCAGCTTCCCAAGCTGAACGTCGCCGGTTCGACCCCGGTCACCCGCTCATAAAGAATATCAGCTGGTATCAATTACAGCTATTCAGGCATCACTGGCGGATTCACCAGTATAACGACTTGTTTGCCAGCATTCACATGCTTCGCCATCAATGTGCCAATAATAATTCACCTGTATCTTCGGGGTACTATTTCATAATGGGTATACGCGAAAACTATGAACATATAAGCCAGGTGGTAAAAGATACCGCAATTGCCTCAGGCAGGGACCCTGAAGATGTAACTATAATTGCCATAAGCAAAACATTCTCAGCTGAAGTGGTACAGGAAGCTATTGACTGTGGAATAACCCTGCTTGGCGAGAACAAGGTACAGGAAGCCAGGGACAAGATCCCACAGCTCAAAGGAGATTTTGATTTTCACCTTGTGGGGCACTTACAGTCAAACAAGGCCAAATATGCAGTCAAATTGTTCAATTGCATACATTCTATTGACAAATTCAGTACTGCTGACAAAGTAAACGCTGAAGCAGAAAAGAATGAAAGAAAAATAGATATCCTGGTTGAAGTTAACACTTCCGGTGAAGGATCAAAATTCGGTGTCGCCCCAAAAGAAGCCGAACCGCTTTGCAGGCAGCTGCTAACACTTGAGCACCTCAACCTTGTTGGACTTATGACCATAGGACCGATGACCGATGATAAGGACAGGATCCGGCGATCATTCAGGATGCTGCGGGAACTGAAAGACAGCATAAATGACAGCCTTGGAACAGGGTTGAGAGAGCTTTCCATGGGGATGTCTGCCGATTTTCCCATAGCAATAGAAGAAGGTGCCACCATGGTCAGGATCGGCAGTTCCATTTTCGGCGCAAGGAGTTACACATGACACAATCCCTGGAAACCATTAAGACAGGTTGTATCGGTCTTGGGAACATGGGTTCTGCAATTGCAAGGGGACTTGCATCTACTATGTCGCCTGACAACATCTATGGATACGATATCGATCCTGAAAAAGCTGCACAACTCTCTTCCGACGCGGGTACACAGGCTGTATCATCTTTGAAAGACATTACTGATACATGTGATTTTATCATTCTTGCCGTGAAACCAGACAAAATAACTGATATTACTACTGAATTAAGAAGCTCATTAAAGGCGGATACCGTACTCATTTCTGTTGCAGCAGGCATTTCTATCGGGATCATAGAATCTGCACTGCAGAAAAAGCAGAAGATCATACGTTGCATGCCCAATACTCCATCACTGGTGGGTGCGGGGATGCTGGTACTTTCACCCAATGGGGAAATGGACCAGGACAATATCCACACCGCCTGCAGCATGTTCGAGGTACTGGGGAAAGTACTTGTTCTTCCCGAAAAGATGATGGACGCGGTTACCGGTGTTTCCGGCAGCGGACCGGCATATGTATTCACCATGATCAACGCCATGGCCGACGGCGCCATACGCATGGGCATACCCCGCCCGGAAGCGCTTACCCTTGCTGCCCAGACAGTATATGGTGCCGCGAAGATGGTACTGGAGACAGGTAAAGATCCATTCACGCTGCGGGGCATGGTCACTTCCCCCGCTGGTACCACCATTGAGGGTGTATTTGAACTTGAAGATGCCGGTTTTTCCGGAATTGTGATGAGGGCCATCGAAGCGGCCACCAGCAGATCAAGACAACTGGGGTCAAGGTAATGTCAGGAGGGTTGCCCATAACCAACTATCATATATGGCAGTTGCAGAGGATCCTCAAGGCATTTTGCATACTGGTTGTTGCCGTTTTCGTTACCGGCAACATCATATGCGCCATAGTGAAACAGAAGGTTGAGGCAAACAGTGAATGGTATGTTCTTAAAGAAGGTTTCCCGCTTTTCACTGAGCCAGCAGAATATTTAAAAATACTCCGTAATTACCCGCTGGATCCGGGCGTCAAGTTAAGCTTTCACACCATGCGTAAAGGAGAATCCTACTGGGACGTAACCCGGAGGTACAAAATATCCATCGAGACCATAATAGCAGCAAATCCTTTTCTCACCTCGCTGACTGCAGCCGAGGGGATCACAATAGTTGTCCCCCACGAGGACGGGATTCTCATGGCATGTGATTCGTTAACTGACGCATGGAGAATGTCCAGGCGAATAGGCAGGCACTACCAGATGACAGGCAAAAACACCCCCCACCTGTTTGAAATATTCAGTATGGATGATATCAGGTTTGTCTTTTTTAAAAATGCAACGCCGGTGATGGTGAATGATTCGCTTGAAAAGCTGTACTCCATAAGAAGGAAGTTCAAAAAGCCGGTACGTGGTTTCTATACCTCCCTTTACGGTGACCGGGTTGATCCCATTTACCACGGGATGCGGTTCCATAACGGGATAGACATCAACGCACGGTACGGCACTCCGATACTACCAATACGCAGGGGTATAGTAAACTTCTGTGGCTGGCGGGACGGGTATGGGTATACCATCATGATCCAGCACGATGAGGGGTACGAAAGCCTTTACGGCCATTGCAGCAAGATACTTGTGAAGAAAGGGCAATTGGTGGAAGAAGACACCATTATTGGCAAAATAGGCTCAACGGGAAGATCAACCGGCCCACACCTTCATTTTACCCTCTTCCATCATGGCAAGGTCATAAATCCTCTTCTGTTTGTATGGTAGAGCACCCTTCATTTACTTTTTTGTTGATGTCTCCTCCTGTTCCCCGTATCATTTACGCATGGAAGATGATCATGTCAACATGACCGAAATTAAGCTGGGTGACAGGATTGACCTGCACATGTTTCATCCACGTGATGTAAAGATACTCGTGGAGGAGTTTATCAATAATGCCTTAGAAGAAGGGTTATCACCGGTCATCATTATACATGGCAAGGGTAAATCCGTAATAAAAAATACTGTGCACAAGCAGCTCGGCAAGATGGAAGAGGTGCGATCATTCAGGGACGTCCCGGGAAACTGGGGTGCCACCGAGGTTGAATTACAGTTTCCAAAAGGAGATAGTATACATGAGTAACAGGATCGTTATCACGGGAGGAACAGGATTCATTGGTTCACAACTGACAGGAGACCTTGTTGAAAAGGGGTATGAAATTACAATACTCACCAGGAATCCACAGAATAAAAGTAGCGGGACTCCAAGCATCACCTACGCTGGATGGGATGGTGAAACATCGGAAGGATGGCTTTCTCATGCTGAAGGCGCAAAGGCCATTATCAACCTTGCCGGTGAATCGATAATGGGCCCTGGCTGGACAAATAGAAAAAAAGAGAAGATAAGAACCAGCCGTGTACGGGCAGGACAGGCTGTCCTTGAAGCGGTACAAAAAGCAAAAGAAAAACCTGAAGTGGTTATACAGGGATCGGCGACCGGATACTATGGTTCAAGGGGGGAGAAGGAACTCACCGAGAATTGTGACCCCGGAACAGGGTTTCTTCCCGAAGTGGCAAAGGAATGGGAATCATCAACCTCGCCGGTAAATGAACTGGGGGTACGCCACGTGATCGTACGCACTTCACTGGTGCTGGATGCGAAAGAAGGGTTGCTTTCTCTCGTCACATTTCCGTTCATGTTCTTCGTGGGAGGACACGTTGGAAGCGGGAAACAGTGGATGCCCTGGATACAGGTTGAAGATGAGATTGCCGCTATTGGCTGGTTGATGGAAAATAAAAATGCCTCGGGTGCCTATAACCTGGCCGCCCCGGAACAGCTACGGTCCAGTGATTTTTTCAAGACAATCGGCCGTGTGATGCACCGACCCTCGTGGTTTCATCTCCCCGGATCTTTATTCAAACTTCTGCCAGGTGAAATGGCCGAAGAACTTCTCCTCTCAAGTGCGAAGGTTATACCATCACGGCTTGAAAAAGAAGGATATGAATTCAGGTTTCCCAGGCTGGAAAACGCTTTACAATATTCGCTATCAAAGTAAACCAGTTCCCATGAAAAAAGGATCACCGTATAATATATCTGAACAGGTATACAGGGTTCTTGAATGGGAATCCATAATTTCCCGGCTGGAATCGGGATGTACATCCACCCCCGGAAAAGAGTACGTAAAAACGCTCTCTCCCCTTCAGGCACCCGGGGTACGTGTACAGATGACAAAGCTGCAGCAAATGCTGGAACTGTACCGAAAAGGACATGCATTTGACCTGGGCGGGTTTTCTGACTCCAGTTCCTTCCTGGCCAGGTCAGAGCGTTCGGGGAACCTTTCCATAGAAGAACTTTCCATGGTAAAAAGATCCCTGCTTGCCGCGTCACGGGCAATACAGTTTACCAGGGAACACGAAGAGGATATCCCGGCTTTAAAGGAAGAAAGGGAACGCATATATCCACTGGAAAACCTTCGGGAAACACTGGTCAAGGCCATAACAGACAAGGACGAGCTGAACGAGAATAATTTTCCCGCCCTGAAAAAAATAAAACAGAGTATATTCTCATTACGAAAGGACATTGAAAAGAAACTGTCGGGTATTCTGAATTCTCCCGATATGAGCCAGGTGCTGCAGGAACGTGTCCACTCCATGAGAAATGACAGGTACGTTATCCTTGTAAAGGCATCCATGAGAAACCGTGTCCGCGGTACCGTGCATGACACGTCTTCCTCCGGCGCCACCCTGTACCTTGAACCCGGGTCAATTGCCGATACCAATAACCAGCTGGTGCTTAAACGCGTAGAATACCAGAGGGAGCTTGAACGTATTTTGCAGGTGTTGACGGCAGAGGTGGCACAATATGCCGATGAACTTCGTCAGAATCAGCACGTCCTTGCATATATTGACTTCCTTAACGCCGCGGCCAAAACGGGTGCGCGAATGAGAGCATCCATGCCGGTTGTTACCGATGATCCCTGCGTGCACCTTATACAGGCACGACACCCCCTCCTTGCCCTGATGCACCCAGACCAGGTGGTACCTGGTGATATTACTCTTGGTGAGGATTACAACTGCCTCATAATATCCGGCGTCAACACCGGGGGGAAGAGTGTTTTGTTGAAGACAATTGGACTTCTGTCCCTTATGACCGCCTACGGCCTGCTCATTCCCGCCAGTCCGGATTCCAGGGTAGGCATCTTCAAGCAGATATACGCGGACATCGGTGATGATCAGAACCTTTCTCAATCCCTGTCAACTTTTTCGGGACAGGTCGTCATCATTCGGGACATGCTGGAAAACGCCACGGATGACTCACTGGTGCTGATCGACGAGATCATCGTTGGCACCGACCCGCGGCAGGGTGCCGCGCTGGCCCAGGCGGTACTGGAAGCCATGGCAGATACCGGTGCCAGGGTGGTGACCACCACCCATTACACCGAGCTGAAGGAACTGGCCTCAAAAGATCCCAGGTTTCAGAACGCATCGGTTGCTTTTAACATTGAAACACTGCATCCAACTTACCAGGTGCACACGGGACTTCCCGGTGTAAGCTATGCCCTGGAAATCGCAAGGCTTTACAGTCTGCAGGACGGGGTACTGCAGCGTTCACGCGAACTGCTGGACAGCCGCACCCTCTCGGTAGAATCGCTGCTTGAGCAATTGCAGCAGAAGGACCAGGAGATCAACGAAACACATGACCGATTACTCGACCTGCAGGAAGAGCTTTCCAGCGAGAAAGAGAAGTATACCAGGAAAATAACCGATTTGAACCGGAAGATGGAAGAAGTAAAATCGGGCACCGGCATGGAATTCATAGAAGAACTCAAGGAATACCGCAACCGGGTTGCAGACCGGATACGTGAGTTGCAGCAGGGGAACCTGCAGGATGCGGGAGAACTGCAGCAGGACCTCATACGCATGCAGAACATGGTGGAAGACCAGGTTTCCCGTTCACGAAAGAAACAGTTTTCAGATTCCTTTCGTCCATTTGAACCAGCAGAGGCAGGCAGGGGGGACCGCGTTTTCATTCAACCACTTGAAGCATATGCCAATATCGATGAACTGGACTACAGGAACAACACGGCAAAAGTCATACTGGGAAATTCCATAACCTCGCAGCATCATTTCGATGAACTGCTGATCCCTCCCCATGGGCAGGGGAGATCTGAAAAGAAAAAAAAGAAAAAACAACCCGACATTGTATACGAAGGTGCGGTGTCAGAGATTCCCGTCACCATGCAGACAAGCTACAATACCGTTGATCTCAGGGGACTCAGGGTGGACGAGGCGGTGGACAGGATGGAATCACTTTTTGATAAAATGTCACGAAGCGGGATCAACTCCGCCGTGGTCATTCACGGCCACGGCACGGGTGCCCTGAAAAAGGCCATTCGTGAACACCTTGGCCGTTCAACCCTGGTGCGGGACTTTCGTCCGGGTGAACAGGGCGAAGGGGGCGACGGGGTGACCATCGCCCTGCTTCGCAGGTAAAGAAGAGCTTATATCATATCCAGTATGGTTGCCTCGTACGGGGCGAGAAGGGGCATCTCGGCAATGACTTCCCCTTCCCTCCTGTGTGTTGAAAGAAGCACCTTCCAGGCAACCGGCTCATTGTTTTCCAGGTTGATCCTGCGGGGACTGTTCTCGAAATTCAGAAGCACCAGGTTTTTCTTCCCGTTATATGCCCTGTAGTAGCCGTACACGTCTTTCCCGGGATTATCCAGGGGTTTCCATGAGCCCATGGACAGAACAGCACTGCTTTTTCTCAGGTGAAGCAGGTCTTTATACCATGACAGCAGCGATCCCCTGTCGCCTGCCTGGGCCGCGACGTTCACACGGGCGTAGTCAGGGTTCACCGGCAACCAGGGTTTTGCGTCGCTGAAGCCTGCATGCTGGCTGCTGTCCCACTGCATGGGGGTACGCTCAGGGTCCCTGCCGGGGTGAAATGGCCAGTATTTTTTCCCAACCGGGTCCATCAGCTGGTTTCTCTTGATCTTCCCGTCCTTCATCCCGATCTCGTCTCCGTAGTACATGAAGGGTGTTCCCTGCAGGGTAAGCAGGATGGCAGCCACTACCCGTGATCTCTTTTCTGCCTCTTCATCACCGCCAAGCCGTGTCATGGTGCGGGGTTGATCGTGGTTGCCAAGTACATGGCAGGGCCAGCCCTTCCCGGGGATGAGTGACATCCACTCCTCGATGGCTTTGGCGTAAGGCTCTGACCCCCATTTGGCATACAGCATGGTAAAATCGAATGAGAGATGCAGTTCGTCCCGGCCATTACCCAGGTACTCGGCGGCCTGCTGCACGTTGCCGGG
Source organism: uncultured Leptospiraceae bacterium (assembly GCA_964345775.1). Taxonomy (GTDB): domain Bacteria; phylum Spirochaetota; class UBA4802; order UBA4802; family UB4802; genus M55B154. Next base: position 12,649 of record CAYFSO010000058.1, read on the forward strand.
TTTCTCCACGTACACCTCCCCTACCGACATGGTCTCTTTATACGAATCAAGCACCTTCCTGAACTCGCGCAAGAGGTCATGCACCTCCGGACGGTTGCGGTCGTATATATGCTTTTGTAAATCGTAGGGACGGGGATATGGACCAATGCCGAAGGGATTGCTGCGGAACTGGTCATCCTTGATGAACCAGTTCACCACGTCGAGCCTGAAACCGTCCACCCCCCGGTCAAGCCAGTAACGGAACTCGTCGAACATGGCCTTCTTCAGCCCAGGGTTGCGCCAGTTCACGTCCGGCTGCTCTTTCAGGAACGTATGGAGATAATACTGCCCGGTGAGGTCATCCCATTCCCATGCCCGTCCGCCAAAAGAGGCCAGCCAGTTATTGGGGTACTTCCCGTTTTTCCCCTCATGCCAGATATACCAGTCACGCTTCGGGTTATCGCAGGATGAACGTGACTCAAGGAACCACGGGTGCAGGTGGGAAGTGTGGTTCATCACCAGGTCCATGATGATGTGGATGTTACGCTTCCGGGCTTCCTTGATGAACTTCTCGAAATCCTCGTTGCTGCCGAAGATGGGTTCGATTGCCCTGTAATCGCTGATATCGTAGCCAAAATCGTACATTGGCGACCTGTTGATGGGGGAAAGCCAGATGCCGTCTATCCCCAGGTCCTGCAGGTAGTCAAGCTTCGCGTGAATACCGGGAATATCGCCGATCCCGTCACCGCTTGTATCGTAAAAGCTCCTTGGATAGATCTGGTATATTACTCCATGCTTCCACCACAGCCAGTCCTTGTTCATGGGTTGCTCCTTTTGAAGTGGATCTTTCAAATACGTATGACACGGCTGTCATTTATAGCATGACGCGTGAGCATTGCAATTAGTTTTATTTCACCTGTAATGATTCACCGCAAGGGCACTATAGGCTCAAGGTTTGCAAAGAAGAAGTTCTCTTGCGTAATGAATGCAGATTGTGTATGATTAGTAAACAGTAAACAGT
>CAYFSO010000058.1:13748-18604 GCA_964345775.1 uncultured Leptospiraceae bacterium
ACAGGTCAAGACAGGTAAGAATTACAATAGTTGGCGAATAATATAAAAAGTTCTTGCTGGGAAGCTCAGGATGTTGTTAACTGAACAGGTATTTTTTCCATTTTTTATGGAACATAATATGGTTTTTCCTTTTCAGTATTTATATATTTAATTGTAGCAAATGAGAAAAAATACATGTTATGAACACAAACGTTGTTAAAAAGAAAATCTTCAGGATAGACCAGAGCAGGGAAAAGCTAAAAATATCATCCCTGATGCTTGATAAGGAATTATATAACGATTCTCTCATATATTCTTATCTCTCCATGTTCTACGCGGTAAGGCTGCTTCTCATAGATAATGAAATTGATTCCGATGATCACAACAGGATACTGGAACTTGTACGTGAATATTACTATCCCAACGGGTGGACCGAGCTGGACATAGTAGAAGTACTTCAGGAAGCCAAGACATTCAAGGATATGCTGGACGATGATGATGGCATCCGTATACCCCGGGAACAGGCCGAAGTATTCAACGATAACGCCAGGAAAGTGCTGAACGAAGTGCTGAAAATATCCGAGACCATCAACTAACTGCTAACTGCCTTTAGTTATCCAGCATGAACCATCACTGTAAAACTCTTTTTTCCATATAGGTACTTTTTTCTTTATCGTATCGATAATATATCGTGACGCGGTATACGCTTCATCCCTGTGTGATGAAGATACACCTATGACAATACTGGTCTCACCCGGCAATATGCGACCGTACCGGTGAATCACAACACAATCTGACAGTTCCCACGTACTTGACGCGTGCTGTATGATCTTTTGAAGCTCTTTTTCCGCCATTTCATGGTACACCTGGTATTCCAGGTAGTTCACATCCCTGCCTTTCGAATGGTTTCTTGCCTGTCCATAAAAGAACACCACCGCGCCGTCATTCTCCCCGCCAATACCCGTTACCAGTTCGGCCGTTTCTATTGCTTCTACCTGTAACCTGCAATATACCATGAACCACCTACCCTCCGCTAACGGGGGGGAATAGTGCCACGATATCCCCGTCATGGAGCACATGTGTCTTATCTGCATATTCTTCGTTAACCGCCACAAGCAGTGTATCATACATTTTTACCAGCGGCGGATGCTCATCCATCAGTTTACGCAGAAAAATGTCAACGGTCACATTATCATCCAGTTCTTCTTCCCTGTTTGAATAACCGGTAATGTCGGTGACCGTGGCGAATGTTTTAACGGTTATTTTCATAACACCGCTACCTGTCAGCTTTCTTATCTTCCCTTTTTTTCATGAAAAGGTAATGCTTGATATAGGGTTGCAGGCTTTCGCTAAAACTGCTTAACTCAAGTTGTTCAGAATTATTCAGAATCTGGTCAAGGTTTGACTTGCTGATGTCTTCGGAGGCGGTATCAATGTACGTTCTTAATCGTTTTACCACTTCCTTGTCAACAGCATCGTTTGCGAGCTTGTTCATTGTTGCAGACAGCTTCTGAAGATTCGTCTTTCTTTTTCTCATTTTCGCTTTTGTCGTTGGGCTAGTCTTCGCGGCCATAGGTTGCTGCTCCTCCAGATTCAAAAATGATCGGCGATATTAGATCGTCCTTATATTATTGTAAACAAATTTTTCTTAAGGAATACCATTGAAAACCGAAAACAATAACAGGACGTATCATCCTATTGCATACAGGTGTTCATTATGAAATGCGTAAAATGCGGTAAAAAATTAAACAATCTCAATCATCATTATGTTCCCGAAACCGGGAAAAACAGGGGCAAACGCTATTGTATTGAATGCGCAAAAAAAGAAAACATAGTTACCCTGGTATAATACCGCCCTTATCCAGCAATTAGCCGCTCCCGGTTTTCACTTGCTATTCACAAGCACATCTCTTAGTATATATAATATGCAGGCAGATGACAAGTGTCATCCTGTAATTTTGTTTTACGGTATAACGCATATGACAATTACCTGGCGAATTGTATACGATTACATTATCTTTGATATCGAGGGAGAGATCTCCCATGACCAGTCCAGAACAATTGAGCAGTACGTGAGGGAAAACCTGGATAAAAAACATCCCAGGGTTATCCTTAATATCGAAAAAGTACCATTTATAAACAGTGCCGCTCTTGGAGCCATTATGAAACTCATGAAGGACCTGGAGTCGGATAACATTTCTTTCTACCTCATGAACGTGAACGAAGAAATAATGGGACTTCTCAAGATGACAGAGGTATTGCCCTTCATTAAAATTGTACCCGGCGAAAACACCCTTCTTGATAAAAAGAAAAAAGAAGAACTGGATAAACTGCTGGACGAGAATCCCTCACCGTGAGAACAGGCTGCATACCCGCAGGGTGCTTTTCAGCATTCTGTCCCGGTATCCTGATTCGCTGAAATTCACACCTGCCAGGTGTAAGAATGGGGCTGCTTCACGAAGGAGCATGGATGGAACGACATTGTTATCAATGATATTACTAACCCCCCGGCAAAGTTCATCAAGCTGTTCATTCATCATCTCATCTGAAAACGTAAATTCTCCTTTTTCATCATACAATTCCATTGTCATTGACTCTACTACCGTTATATCGCCGGAACGCATGTACACGTCTATATGATTACCATGCCCTGCTGCATTCATGATCTCCATGATAGATATAACACCTTCTTCGGTATCCAGCTTGTCCTTGAGATACTGCTTCTGGTATTCGGCAAAGCCTACATCAATTTTTGACACGAATACCCGTATATCCACTATTTTCCAGGCAAGGTCAACCGGAAGCGAAAAGTCCTCTTCCATTTCAAAGGGATATACCCTTGTTTCCATTGCGCCCTGTCCTGACGCGTAAAAACCAAACCGTTTCAGCGAACTTGCAACCGTATACCCTGCCTTCCCGATAATTGACGGCAACGCCTCCCGTAAAAACGAAGACGGAAACGAGAGATGAGAATGGGTCACCCCTTCCAGGTGCAGCTCTGACCTGAATTCGCAGCGGGATAACGCGGGGGCAAGCACAAGAACCATCTCGGCAAGAGGCACGTACTGATGCGCCCTGATATGAAAATTACCATATTGCAGACCATCAGTTCTCACTTTAAGGCTGCTTTCTTCTTCCATTACCATGCAGCCTGGAAACTCTTTCAATACGGCTGATATGGCGTCAAATGTCCGCCTGTTGTGTAAGGTATCAAGAACCCTGTCGGCACCTGCAATAGTACAGCCGGTACCAGTGGCAAGAGACAGGGCCATGGCCTGCCTGAGGGCTGTCCAGTCAAGATTTTCAAGTTCAACAGCTATCATACGATGCTTTCTGGTTTTTTACATTGCCATGTACGGTTTAAGTACATCGGGTATATCAAAGGTGCCGTCTGGCTTCTGGTAATTCTCCATAACTGCCGCCATTGTTCTTCCGGCTGCAAGACCTGAGCCGTTCAACGTGTGCACAAGTACCGGTTTCTCACCAACTGCGGGACGATACCTGATCTTTGCCCTGCGTGCCTGGTAATCAAGGAAATTGGAACAGGAAGATATTTCAAGGTACCGGTTCAAACCAGGCATCCATACTTCTATGTCATAGGTCCTTGCAGACGAGGCAGAAGTATCACCACTGCAAAGGAGCATAACCCGGTAATGCAGGTTCAACCGCTTCAACACCTCTTCGGCATTGGCAACAAGCTTTTCCAGTTCATCGTAAGATGTTTCCGGTTCCACGAATTTCACAAGCTCAACTTTCTGAAACTGGTGCACCCTCACAAGCCCCCTTGTATCGCGGCCGGCAGCACCCGCTTCCCTTCTGAAACATGATGACTGCATGGTAACATTTACCGGGAGATCATCTGCCGAAAGGATCTCGTCCCTGTAGAGGTTGGTCAATGTCACCTCGGCGGTAGGTATGAGCGAAAGACCATCCCGCTCTATACGGTAGTATTCATCCATGAACTTGGGATACTGGCCTGTTCCCGTCATGCTCTCGTCGTTCACTATGAAAGGTCCAAATACCTCCTGGTACCCGTTTTCGGCAGTATGCAGGTCCAGCATAAAACTGATTATGGCCCTCTCTAACCTTGCGGCAAGCCCCTTGTACACGTAAAACCTTGCCCCTGCAATCTTCACCCCCCTTTCAAAATCGAGGATATCAAGGGCGGTTCCCAGGTCGTAATGGGGTACCGGTTCAAAATCAAAAGCAGGTTTTTTTCCCCAGCTTCGCACCTGTACGTTGTCATTTTCGTCCATGCCAGCGGGAACATCTTCACTGAGCATATTGGGAATGGACAGCACCATGTCACCATACTCATCATTGAGCCGGGTAAGCTCTGCCTCAAGCTCTTTAATGCTGTCAGAGATACCACGCACCTCTTCCATCATGGCGGAAGCATCTTCACCCTGCTGCTTTTTATTGCCTATTTCCTTTGAAAACCGGTTTCGTTTTTCACGCAATTCATCGGATCGTGCGATTACCGAACGTCTTTCTTCATCTATGGCTTCAAGGCGGGAAAAGTCGACCACCCCGTCCATGTTTCGTTTTGAGACAACGTCTTTTACGGTATCAAGTTTTTCACGTATCAGCCTGGGATCAATCATATGGGACCTCGTTCAGGGATTCTTTTCGGGTTATGCGTAAATACCGGTTAATGAGTATGTACCCTGTTGTTTTTTGTCAAGAAAGAACTGGAGGCCAGTTTGATGTTAGTTAAATGTTGTTAATGTTATTATGGCCAGAGAGGCATACTACCGATATTATTTATAACAGGCTTGTAAACAGGAAGTGAACGCAACTAAAATGGTCAGGGACGGAATCGAACCGCCGACACGGGGATTTTCAGTCCCCTGCTCTACCGACTGAGCTACCTGACC
>CAYFSO010000059.1:0-17804 GCA_964345775.1 uncultured Leptospiraceae bacterium
GGCACAACCCCTCCTTGATCCCGCTTTTGCCAACCAGCTCTTCAACCTTCGACGTGATATTAATGTAATCACGCCTTGAGTTGGTCTGGAACGTAAGATGTTCGGTAAGAGATTTCATAGAGTACCTCCAGAATATTTTATAAAAACAGTAATACGGTAATACAAATAAAATGTAACAAATTGCAAGATGAACATTTTTTTGTGATTGACTTTTATAAAAACAGGTGTATATACTTAACACAATATATGATTCTAAAAAAAAATCATAACACATTTTTATTACATCTTGGAGGTTTTTTCATGAAAAAAACTATTTTATTAATGGCTCTCTGCATGTTCGTAGCTACAGTAAGCATCTCGGAAGCAGGAGTTGTCAGACAGAACGCAGGTTGTGGTGTTGGTTCAATGGCTTTTGGTGACAAAGACGGTCTCCTTTTCGAGCTTCTTGCTACCTGTACAAACGGTTTCCTCGGAAACCAGACTTTTGGTATGACATCAGGTACCCTGGGATGCGCTCCCATGAAAGGTATTGTTTCTAACGAAAAGATCAACAACTATGTTGCTGATAACATGGACAACCTTGCAACTGATATTGCAAAGGGACAGGGCGAATACCTGGGCACTCTTGCTGTTCTGATGGATGTTCCTGAAAATGACAGGGCTCAGCTGTATACAAAGCTGCAGTCAAACTTCAACAATATCTATACTTCTGAAAGTGTAACATCCAAAGAAGTAGTTCAGAACATTTCAAAGGTTGTTGATAAAGGCTAATTTTTAGATTGACATTTACTTATTCTTTGAGATACGGCATTCTCATGATGCCGTATCTCTTTTATTTATACACTCGTTTTTTAAACAGAATATTTTCAGGAATATGATGAAACCGCTAAACCTTAGAAGTTATTTTATTATATCCCTTCTTATCGTCCCTTTTGTCATCTTGGGTATCTATGCAAAAGAAGAGGAAAATCAATTTCAGCATCTTGACAGCCAGGTTGAGGCAGAAAACATTTCCACAGCACAAAGGAAACATTATGTAAGGACCCTCATTGAATTAGCCGAGAAAAAAAAGCTTTATAACATGGAAACCTGGCTTAATCTTATACATTATAAAAAGACACTTTTTGGTGTAAAGAGCTTGATAGATGACCCGCACTTTTTTCTAGATCAGAATGGTAAATATGATCCTCGAGCAGAAATGTACGCTACTATTCGCTATTTTATAATGCCATCAGAATCAATGGAAAATCCAATATGCAGGTTTATGGCCCGTTATGCATGGTTAAAGAAGGAATTGAAGATTAATGAAAAATATGTTCAAGAAGAAAATTGTGAAAAATATGTAGAATTAAGGAATCTTGATAAAGACCTTACAGCTTCCATAATTTTTCCTGTTGGTTTTATGAACAGCCCTGCTTCAATTTTTGGCCATACGTTAATTACCTTGCAATCACCACATAACCCTGGATTGATATCAACTGCCATTAACTATGCTGCAAGGACTGATGAAGATTTTGGACCTTTTTTTGCTGTTAGGGGAATATTTGGGTTATATAAAGGCTTCTTTACTATTCAGCCTTATTATATGAAAGTACAAGAATACAGTGATATCGATCAAAGAGACATGTGGGAATATCGTCTCAATCTGTCAAATGATGAAATAAAAATGATCATGTACCATATCTGGGAATTAAATTCAATATATTCCCGTTATTTCTTTTTTGATGAAAACTGTTCTTATAACTTACTTTTTCTTCTTGAAGTAGCAAGAAGTGGAAAGGATATTACCGACCAATTCGGTATATGGGTAATACCTGTTGATACTGTCAGAGCAGTTAAAAATGCAGGTTTTGTTAAAAAGATTGTATACAGACCATCTCGTGCTTCTAAAATTATGTATATGGCATCTCTTCTTGATAAAGATGAGCAGGAAATGGCTATACAGATTGCACTTGGTGGTATATCACCGTATGAACTTTTAGATAAGAATATACCTAATACTAAAAAGATCAGGATATTTGATCTTGCTTCAGATTTTGCAATGTATAAACATTCAAAAGAGGAGTATCCCTTAAAAAAATATCAAAAAGTATTTATTGGTATTTTAAGCGCGCGAAGCCAGCTGGGAAATGAGCCGGAAGTTACCTATGAATATCCAAAACCCGACTATCCTGAGAATGGCCATTATTCCAGCCGGATCGGCTTGGGTGCCGGTATAAAGGGGGACCAGTTTTTCCAGGAATTGCTGTACAGGCCGTCATTTCATGACCTGCTTGATAATGACAGCGGCTATATACCGGGATCACAGATCATCTTTGGAGAAGTGGCAGCAAGGTACTATTACGAGGATTCCCGTTTCGAGCTGGACAGGTTCGATATTGTAAGTATTGAATCTATCTCTCCCCGTGACAGGTTCTTTTCTCCAATGAGTTGGAAAGTTAAAACTGGTCTGTACAAAAAGACCTTCCATGAAAACGGAAGTCACCTGGTATACAGGTTGAATACCGGCGGGGGATATGCCTACGACATTTCCTGGCTTGGTACCATGTATGGCATGGTAGAGATGATAGGCGATGCCGGTCCTTCACTTGATCATAACGTGGCAGTGGGGCCGGGTGCAAGTCTTGGGTTGATCACCCAGCCTTTTTCGTTCTGGAAATTATTATTGAAGGTGTCCAACCATTATTATGCACTGGGGCATACCCATAACTGGTTCGAGGTATCAGTGGGGCAACAGCTGTATTTTTCCCGCAATGTAAATGTGCGCATGGATTACATGGGACGTCATATTTTTGATGCGTGGCAAAATGAAGCAATGATAAGCTTTTTGTACTATTTCTAATATTAGAGGCAACCGTATTATAAAACTACATGTCAGGGTGGGGATTATTTACGTATGAGGAAAACAATTTGCATATTTGCAGTACTGGTAATAAGCGCCTGTGCCACTCAACAGGAAGAAAAAAAGTCTCATTCATGTGTGGAAGTGCCGTACCTCTCGCTTAAACTGCTTGCAGAGAGCACTATTGATCCATGTTCCATATGCGCGAAAAAGCTGAAAAGACAGGCCTTTTCCATGATCAACGAGCATTTTCCTCCCGGAAGAGAACTGGTGTTCCGGGATGAGTGTTCCATGATAAAAAACGATCATTGTGATAAAAACGAGTTCATGATATCCAGCTATACTGGCGGTGAATATATCACTTCCGAAGATGGCCAGAAGCAGGCCTTTCCCCACCTGGTCTTCAGGTTCCATACTGAAGAGGATCATCTTGTGGGTATTTCAAAAGGGGATTATACAAAAAAATCACTGGCATATGCGTTTGACTCGTTCAAAATGAATGAAGGCTTCACGGGAAAGGTGGTAATGGTACCTTACTCCTATGGAGACGGTGATGCGGCAAATTATTTTAGTGAAAGAAATACACTGGTAATGCACGTAAAACTTGTCTCGTTAAAACCAGGTAAACCCGGTAACCCCGGCGAGTGAAAAATGCCTTGTCTTATTTCCCGGCTTCCCGGATAGCCTGTGCCAGCAGTGAAACAGGGTGTGTAACCTGGTAGGTGGTGCTCATCTCGATCTGCCATTTGCAGGTCTCGCAGTCTGTGACTACCATCTCCGGTTTGACCGCGTCGATCCTTTCGAACAATTCGTTACCAACACCCTGGGCTATGTCATAGTATTCTGACTTGAACCCGTATGTGCCGGATATCCCGCAGCACTCGGAATGCAGAAGCTTCAGGTCAAGTCCCGGAATTTTTCTGAGTACCTCAATGGTATACACAACACCGCCCATGCGTTCAAGGTGGCAGGGTGAATGATATGCTGCCTTGAGATTTACCGGCCCCATTTCAGGGATATTCCCCTTTTCAAATTCATCGTAAATAAACCGGGTGATATAATCAACCCTGTCGGCGATAGGTGAATTATCCAGTTCAAGCAGGTTTGGGTATTCGTGTTTCATGGCAAGTGCACAGCTTGATGATGATGCGATTATCTTCTTGTCGCTGTTGCTGGTGGCATCGCCAAGGGACTTGATATTGAATTTGCCGTTTTTAGTCGCCTTCTTGAGAAAGCCGTTGGCTATCATGGGGACGCCGCAGCACTTTTCGCTGGTCATTTCAACGCCGTATCCAAGGGCATTCATGACGGTTATCACGTCCTTCCCCTGCTGATGGTAATTGTAATTCACGTAGCACCCATGAAAATACAGTACTTTTTTATCGTAGCCTGCCTGGTCTTTGCCGTTCTTCTTGAACCATCTCTCGAATGTTCCCTGTGCGTATTTTGGGAAACGGCGCTGGTTAGGGATCTTCAGGAATGTGTTGAGAAAAAACTTTACAATGCCAAGACCGGTAAAGAAATTGACAATTGGGCTGAACCAGGTGGCAACGCCGCCCATCAGGTCTGTCCTGCTTAAAAGAAAATCCCTTATGCGGCTGAGCCTGAATGATCTCTTGGAATATTTCCACTTGGCGCTCTGTATGATATCCGCGATCTTGACGTCCGAAGGGCAGGCTATCTCGCATCGCTTGCAGTTTGAACAGTACTTGAGTGATATATCAAGGAGTTCGGGATTCTTTATCCTGAGCCGTTCGGTGTCCGGGCCTGACTGCTTGGGGCCGGGATACAGGTGAGTAACCCTTGCTACCGGGCAGTACACGGTACAAACCGTACATTTAATACAATGGTCAAAGCTTATATTTTCAAGTTTAATCATGATCTATATCTCTCGTTACTTTTTACATGCATCAATTACCTGGCTGGCGGCATGGTAGGCCGTGCTGATAGCCACACCGCTGCCACTCCCTTCCCTGATGGGGTTGTAGTTGGCAAGAATAGCGCCGGTACAGTACAGGTTCTTTATGGTAGCATCATCTTTATCCCGTGGATGCAGGTTTTCATCGGTATCAACACCGTACTGCAGAAATGGATGACTCTTTTTGTCAAAGAAATCCTGCGAGTACCAGTTGCTTCTTCCTTCCCTGTAATCAAGTTTGAGGCCGAATACGGGTTCCCGTATATTATCGAACTCGCTTACCATGCCACCGCTGAAAAAGCTTCCGGTGGAGAGTATGTAATGGCTGGCGCTTAAGCGGGAATTCCCGTAATTCTGCGTGTGGATATGGGTGAGGGTATTCCCGTCGATATCTCCCTTGATGACCTTGTCTCCGGCGATGAATATACCGCCGGCATCAGCGAAAACTGTTTTTAAGGCGTCATCAATACGCATCCCCAGTATTGAAGGCGGCAGTGTGGGGATCTCGTAGATGAGCAGGCCGGTAAGTTCTTCCAGTTTACCGTGCACCTTGTCTGCGTCATGAAGGCCAAGCAGGGCAGGTATTCCCGCAAACAATGCATCACCTGCAGCTTCTTTTATTTGCGCGGCTACACGTTCAAGGTTTTCCTCTTTCTCAAGTATCCTTGCCAGGTCAATGGACCTGTACTCATGTGGGTTTCGGCTTGTATTGTTGAATTCAGTCACCCGTATGGTTCTTGGGAATATGTCAAAATCCCTGAAAAGGTGGTTCTTTTTCAGGTTTGACGCGGCAAGTTCAGGATGGAAGTCCCTGAATCCTTCAAAGTTTATTATGGCAATCCCCGGCTTCTTCTCGAATCCGTTTCGAATATTTTCATTGAATACACTTCGCTGCGAAAGATATGTTGGCTTTAACGTGCCCAGGGCGGTTACGTGAAAATGGTTGTTACCATTGTTATGGTAAAGATTCACATTTTTACGGGCTACCTGTTCCTGAAAAAATTCCAGTGACTCTGTCACCATTTCTGCGCCGCAGCGTGCGTATGGATGGTCCTGGTTTGCCTGTATGAAATCGTGTATGGCATCATGGGGACTGTAGACTACTTCACCATCGTTCATGTAGCCAAGCATGTCGATAGAGCCCGATGAGAAGTGAAGGGCGCTCATACCCGAGGATATTATGGCGCATGATAGTCCCTCGTTAACACACTTGATCCCGGCCGTCAGACCCGAGATGCCGCCACCTGTTATTATGCAGTCGTAATTCACCTGTCTGACTCTCCCTTGTTGTTTTCAATATTACCCAGCCCGAATAATCCCTGGTATATCCAGTACGTGAACTCGATCTCGCGCATGGTATCGCCCCAGAAAATGGGTTTGATACCTTTCCATCGTTCTTCCAGGAAATCCATCAGCAGCCCGGTTGCCTCGGAACCGTCCCTGTCTCCATACTCGGTGAAAAGGCCGGCGGCACGATATGAGCAGAGTTCCCCCTGGCAGGGGCCCATGCCCACCCGTGTTCTTCGTCGAAGGTCTATGATATCCTTTACGTTCAAATTTTTAATGGCATATTCAACTTCACCTGCCGTTACCATCTCGCATTCGCAGATGAGACCGTAATTCTTTTTGTCCTTCCTTAAAATGTTATGCACCCTCTCACCATGACGGTAATGTGTTGAACCTACCACCGAATTTGAAATGCCGCTGAAGTGTTTTACCTTCTTATGATGCGGCATTCTCTTCTCTGACCCGGGAAGGGGGACTTTGTGGGTGGTGCATTTTTTCTTAACAGCCAGTTTTTTGGCAATAAGATCGGTTGCCATCTGTGCCATCAACCGGTAGGTCATCAGTTTACCGCCTGCAATGGTTATAAGGCCGTCAACACTGTCCCTTTCGTGATGGTCGATGAGAACGATACCTCGGCTGATATCCCGTCCGTCCATTTCACCTGAAATTGCGACAAGCGGACGTACGCCGCAGTATGCCCGCAGCACCCTGGTTTTCTTCACGTTTGGGATGAGCTTTTCCCCGTCCTCCAGTAGTACTTCTATTTCATCGTCGTCTACAACAAGCTCTTCGATGCGGTCATACTCTATTTTACGGGAGGTGGTGCCGATAAGAGATACCGTATCACCGGGTACAATGATATCACCATCAGAAGGCATGCGGGAGCGGTTGACCACCACGTTGTTTATACGATAATCGATAATTACCATGGAACCCTTGGAGGGAAACATCTTCAGCTCGATACCTGCTGTTTCGCACAGGTGCTGTCCCCATACTCCTGCCGCGTTGACAACTATACTGGCATAGGCTTCAAAGTCTTCTCCGGTGGTTTTGTCCCGGCAGCGAACACCGGTCACCTTGCTGTTTTCCATGATCAGCGAAGTGACTTCTGTATGGGTGAAAACCTGTGACCCTCTCTCGGTGGAGTCCAGTATATTCGCCGCTGCAAGCCGAAACGGGTCAATTGTCCCATCCGGGACCTTTAGGGCATAGAGGATGTTGGGATTAAGGTGCGGCTCCATCTCCAGGGCTTTCGTAGTACTTATCTCTTCGGCGTCAATGCCGGCAAACTTGCATCCTTCCATCAGCTTATTGTGATAGGAGGGATCGTCTTCGGGCAGGGTGACGAAAAGCCCCCCCGTATCCTCGATGCAGTGCCAGGCTATCTTTTTGAGTATCTTGTTTTCGGAAATACATTCTGAGGCTGATTCAAGGTCTTTTACGGCATACCGTGCGCCGGAGTGCAGAAGACCGTGATTACGGCCGGTTGTTCCTGAAGCAATATCATTCTTTTCAATAAGAATTCCTTTCAGTCCGCGAAGGGCACAGTCACGCAGGGTACCGGTCCCCGTGGCGCCCCCGCCAATTACAATTACGTCTGTTTCATACTTTTTCATGATAGAATCGTATTCCTTCACCCTTGTTATAAGAAAATTCTACTGCGTATTCAGAGAAATTCTATAAATGTTAGCGTCCCGGCATTCAATTACTGTTCTTGTCCCACCACGTTTACGGTCTTGCTGTACCCCTGGTCGAATATACCAACCACAAAGGACTGTACGAAAGTATTAGAGATGTAATCCAGGTACTCATCGGTTATTGCGTTTCTGGAAAGAATGTACTTGTACGCCAGTATTAAAAGTGAGCCCACCAGTATGTTCGCAGTAACAGAAAGATCTATGTCTTTTCGTACAAATCCGAACCTCCTGGCCAGTTTCAGGTCATGAATAACATGAACGGTTACATTGTTCTCAAACTGGCCTACCAGGCTGGATATCTTTTCGTCAAATCCGAATCCTGTTCGGAAGAGTATGTTGCCAAGTTCCCTGTCGTTGGCAAACAGGCTGAGAGTTTTTAATATCCTGTGCTTGAAATAATTAAAGGGATCGAGATTTTTGATATCATCATGACTAATGGCAACGGTATCCTTCCATTCCTGGAGAGATCTCATGAGGACGTTTGTGAAGATGTCTTCCTTGTTACGGAAGTATTCATAAATTGTTCCCTTGCCGATCTTTGCTTCTTTTATGATGTCTTCAACATGGGAATTGTGATATCCCTTCTCGGCAAATATCTTTTTGGCGCAATCAAGTATCTGGTTGCGTCGTATTTCTGCTTTCATATGCTCTCCAGCAACGAACTTGATCAGAGCGTGGGTGATTGAAAAATCAACATAAACTCAGGATTTCGGGTATACTATTATATGCGTGAAAAAAACGCAAAGAAAAATTTCCCCCTGTTTTTATTATTCATATGTTCCAGGTTATTGTTATATGTAAATAATAATTTTTATAAATGGATGCTGGTAAAAAGTAAAGCAAAAAAACCGACGGTTCGGTTTTTTATGGTTGACATACATTATTATATAATATAACTTGTATTCGAGTCCGTCTGGATTTATTTTTTTTTCGATTCACAATACCGACTCGTCGGTTTTGTGAATCGCATTTGAAAAAGGTGGGTTGTGATGAAGTTATTAAATCAAGCAATAATGATATTCGTGTTGCCATTGCTTGTTACGGTCATATCCTGTTCTCCCGGGAAAATGGAATTCCAGAATAATGATCCCGATCCGAACTACCAGCTTTTCAGCCTCCTGGAAGACTACCCGGCACTGAATGACTCCTTTCATGGTGTAGATCAGCATACGTTCAACAACTACCTGGCAGATGCGGTGAATGTAGATCTGTACTGTACTGTTGATATATTGCCAATAACGCCCGATATCGTTGATCCAATGACAGCCATGCTGGGGGATGCCAGGTCCATACTGGGAAGGGTGATTTACCAGGATCAGAATGACCATCCCTCTGACGCATATAATTATTACGCGAAGGACTTTTACGCGTTTTCTGATGACCTTTCCGCGTTCAGTCCCGGAACGACTGATGATGTCACGGCCATACTCAGAAAATCCATGGGGTATATTGAATACGCGCACGTGGACGAGGTTGAGAACGTGATGGACGATCTTTCCCAAATGCTGACAGATCCAAATATGGCATCGCTGCTTGATGTATTACAGGAAATGGGCGGAAAACTGTTCCTTCAGGCCAATGAGAGCATTGTGTATGAAGAAAGCAACCTGGGACTTGGTAACGCAACAAGAGGGGTCGACGCGTTACTTTCCGGGTTACGTGATATATCTTACAATGACGCAGACGCCCGACAGAGGCTTTTTGACATCATTCGTGAAATGAATAACCTGTTTGCGGTGCAGGTTGGTCCTCAAAACAAGCGTTTTGCCGACGTACTCAGGGATCTCATGGTAAACGTGGAGGATTACGCAACCATTGGTGGGGCAGTCTACAGCAGCAACCCGGCGTACAACCAGGACAGCAGCGGGGTATACGTGAATACCGAGCTGAGAAACGGGATACGTGAGATGTGGCCAAGCCTGGTTTCTCTTTTCATAAAGGCAAAGGGTGAGTGGGAACCTGAAGATATGCCTGACTGGGCGGTAATTCATGACCCGGAAAACGGTGAGTCGGTAATGGAGTACCTGTCCAGGCAGCTCTACATGTTAAAGAATAACTGTAACATCGATATTGGCGATCCGAATAATCCTTACGGTGGTGGTGAGCTTGAACGGTCGTTACGTAGAATGGTAACGTACAATGCATATGGGGAACGAAGGGATGAAGCCACATATACGGTCTCATATCTTGACCATTTACTATATACTTTGGCTTCTTCCTACGATTTTGGGTTCAAGACCCGTTTTAATGCTGATGGTGAACCATACAGCAATGATGCAGACGGTCATGGTTCACCTCGTTGTCATGGAGAATCAACAAACGGCATTATCACTGTGAATGACAGCCTCTATTCTATGACGTCTCATGCAAAGCATGCAAAGGAAAAGTTTCTTGGAATAACAATTCTTGATAAATGGTTTAATGTATATGGTTTATGCCTGGATAACAGGCTTGCACAGGGGAATAATGTGTTCAGGAGCTCGGACCCATTTAACAGCTCACAGGCTAATTCACATAAGTATTACATGGGTTATGATTATCCCACGCTGGCATTATTAAGCGGCTTCAGTGCCGGTGATGCTGGCATTCCTAATGGCGGTGAAACCGGAATTGTGCCTGGTTCAGCCGAAACCGGTGAAGATGGCAGTAATAATGATTACCGGACATTCTTTACCAGGGTGGGCAATGGTCTTGGTGAGCTGAATACCGGCCGATGGGTAATGGGCTGGATAGCCCGTGCGTGCTGGGAAGGGGAAGGTCCATACTATTATGCACCTGAAGAAGATGGCGGATCACCTGACACCATAATGTTCGATGTGAATAATGATGATGCTGCTGAACCCTGCAGTGTATACTACAGGCCTGATGGCCGGGTATATGCTTACGTATACAAGGCTGAACAGGGCAACCCTGCCACGTGGGAATACTTCTACCCGGCTGAAGGCAATGATCCTGTAGATAACAACGGTCAACGTGAAAACAGGTACAGGGAAGTATGGCAAACAGATAAATACCTGATCAAATCCAATTACACAAACAATTCCGGGTCAACCCGTTATTACGCACCTGACAGCGTTGTTGGTACATCCGGGCAGAACAAGTACCTGCTGCATAAGATCAACGATGCAGAAGAGACCGGTGATGATCTGGATGCAGCTACAAACCAGGCAGGCAGTTTTACCTTTCATGAAAAGATCGATGAGCAGTCAGCAGTACGACAATGTGCCAGCCAGGAAGAGGCTATGTTTCGTAACTTCCAGTGGCTGATGCTGGAGAAAAAGATCGTATTTGTCATGCCTATGCGCTCATTTGTTGATATTGATGTGTGTGGGCAGGATATTCGAATAGATTCACCTGTATATACGGTTATTGAGTCAAATGGCATAGTGGGTGTATCAAATACCAGGAAAGGTCCCGGTAATGGTAGCTGGGTAATTAAAGGGAACGAGGGAACAGATATCGATCATGATTCAGATCCGAATAACGTGAATTATGGTGATTCACATGAACCAGGAGACGGACGTGTTTTTGTACTGGTGAAAGAAGATGCTGCATTTGCTCTTGGTAAGGGAGATTCAGTTACCCTGAGCACTATCTGGGATACCATCCTGGGTGGTGGCCACGTACTTCCTGACGCGGTTGGCACAAATATTGCACCCATGGCACGCATGGCGTTCCTTGAAGAGGAATACATCCCTTCGTCTTCACCCGAGATTGGCAGTAGTTCCAGTGATACCTGGTACAATCGCAACAAGCTCTTCCCGCTGGTGGCAGCCCTGGCAGGGAACCTGCACCAGAAATCATACTACGATGCGCCTGCATCGGGCCACGATTACAATCATGTTGGTAACCACAGGTATCCACTGAAGGTGTTACGGGATCTCATACACATGCTTGGACAACCCCTTATTCGTCATTACGACGAACATGGAGGCAGGTGGTTGCCCGTGGTTAATAATGAAAATGGACATGGCCGCTATGCCCAGTTCGCCCCTGACGGTTACGGTGTTGACCACAGGCCAACGGAAAACCTGCGAACAGTGATCAGCGTGTTGACGGAAAATGGACCCAGTAATGAGGCCAACTGTGACGGGCTGGTACCCGCACTGGCAAAGACGAACATGGTAACAAAACTGATGGCTTTTCTGCAGACCACCGGTGATACATCGGGAATATACCAGGATGTGAACAAGACAAGCGATGACTATACACAATGGGGTGCACGCAGAAAGGTGTTTTACGGGCTTGAACAGCTGTTTACCACTATGAAATGTGCAGAGGGTACCGCTACTTCCAGGGGATACTTTGATGTATATCACCCTGAATGGATGTATGCCATGCGTGATGTTGACGTGAACATGGATGCTCTGCTGGATGAGCTGATCGGCTATTCGGATAATGATCCTAACAATGACCACAACGGAAAGGGGCTGGCGGTATTCGTTGATAATCGATCGGATTCTAATCCTGACAGGAACTGGGACAACTATTACAGGCTTATGAATGGTATAGGCGAACTGATGAGTAATAATGGCTCTACCAGTGGGCAGTACAACATAACCGGGAACCTGGTAAACGTTCTTGATTCAGCACTCAGCAGTTTTGATGCCACGGATGCACAGTTAAGGGGACTCAGGCATACCCTCGGGTCAGTGTTCACCAGTTACGATACTGACCAGGAAATGTGGGTGTATCCGCAGGACCTGAAGCGTATATTGACCATTCATTTGCCGCAGATACTGGACGCATACCAGGGACATTATGAAAACCTTGTGTATTTTGCCAATACAATGCTGATGGATGACGGTTTCGTGGAATACCTGCTTGCAAACCTTGATTCACGGTACCCGGCAGAGGATGTGTACACGCAGCTGTATGCCTTCATGGGTAACGAGCTGGTATGCAACCCGGATTCTGAACTATGGTGTGATCTTAACGAGCTGTTGATATCCTTCGTGGATATGATGATAGAGCAGAACAACCTTGATGTGGAACGCTCCCTCTTCGAGGAAACGGTATACATGCCGGGGCTGACTGCATCAACAGAAAAAACATACAACCTGGATCCGTATACAGGTCTGGGCGAGATCCTGAGCAAGTAATAACAGCGGCCCCTGTTCCGGGACAGGGGCTTCATGGGCGCACATTATGACAATAATATTTTTAAACCGTCGAGCCAGATTTTTTAATTGACAGTAGAGGTAATTACTTTAATCTGAATCATTCGTGAATTATTCTGTTCTTTATTAAGTGTATTACGTGGCAGGAGGTTTTGATGTACAGGGTGTACAGGTGGCTTTTAATACTTTTTATAATGGCATGCATGGTATGTTGTATTAACCTGTCCGCATTTGCTAATTTCGCTGATACGTACGGGTTTTCAGCCGCTGGTGTGGCGCGTGGTAACGCCATGACCGCCGTGGCACATGACTGGTCATCGGTCTATTACAACATGGCAGGACTGGGAAAAACACGGGGCTACGCGGGAACCAACCTTGCCGGTACCGATGATCCGGGTTCAGTGGTTGAGAAGAAGGGAAACAAGCTGGCACTGAAAAAAAAATCAAACGGTGAAGAAGGATCATCAGCACCATCCGCCAGCCCTTCATCCTTGATGCAGTACAATGATCAGCTTGGTCTTTCCTACATGTATACATACCCCATGATGAATATCAACATTTCACGGCAGGACGTGACCGGCGACCAGAACCTTGAATTCGGCACCATAACACTGGGCCTTGTTCTTGATCTGAACCATTTCATCAAAATGCCCGAATTCATTTCATCATCCCGGTTCGGCCTGGGCATAGGTATGATGCAGGACGGGACCCTTGTGAGGGTGAACGATATTGACCTGCGAACCCACAATTACATGCGCTATGGCAGGGAAGCCCAGAGAACGGTGATACTGGCGGGCATGGGATTCGGTTTCCTCGATGACCTTTTCGGTGTAGGGCTTGGAGCTAATGTCTGGACCGGAGGGAAAGGTGCTGTTGAGCTTAAAGAGGTAGATGTTGGTGGAAGTCAGCAGGTACCGGAGCAACAGATTATGATGGACCTTGAACCGGTATATGCTCCTGCTGTTGGACTTTATTTCAGTCCTGGTAAGTTATGGGATACTGTTAAAGGTATGGAAGTTGGTGCAAGTTATCGTGGTGAGATTTACATGGAAGTAGACCCTTTCAGCACTAACGCTACATTGTCAGTCGGTGGTGTAACCATGGATATGGCATTGTCAATATATGATTATTATACGCCGCATATTATCTCTCTTGGGTTTGCGTATACATTTTTACCTGTCCTTCCTGATCTCACGTTATCTCTTGATGTGGAATACCAGATGTGGTCACGTTTCGAAGTATCTAATGCGAAAAAAGCATTTGTTGAACAGTATAATGAGGATACAACAGGTTCGAAAATTGAATTACCAGAATTAAGGGATATCATAGTGCCAAAACTCGGAGTATCCTACCAGGTATTCTCATGGATGTCAGTAAACGCGGGGTATTTCTATCGCATGTCATTCCTTACCCCGGATGCAAACAAAACATTATTTAATTATCTGGATAATGATACTCACGCAGGTTCACTTGGCTTGACATTTATAGTACCTAAAAAGGGGCCAATGGTATCTCCAATCGAGATCACCCTTGCAGGCCAGTTCCAGTACCTGGTTAAACAGACAGTAGAAAAAGATGATGAATTTGATGATTCAGATACTGATAACCTTAACCCACCATACAGCTACGAGGGAATGGTGCCAAGCGCATTCGTAGAAGTTATCATGAGATGGTAAGACAGTTCATATCATGGCAAAGTAGATGCCTTTCTGTGCGGTATCTACTTTGCCATGTCCCCCTCAAAAAGCCTGTCGAAGAACTCTGCAAGATACTTTAACTCGTGGTACAGACCGTTAACGGTTACCCTGTTCTCGGTATGGCCGGTAACCTCCGTGCCGTAAAAGCGCACATCTTTACCTTCTGCTTCAAGTGATTCAAACAGTGATTTACCTTCTGAAAACGGGATTATATCATCGTTACGGGAATGCAATATGAAATACTGGCATTCAACCTCTTTTGATACCACCTGCCCCGGGTTTGCCTTGCTGTAATTTTTGAAAAAAGATCTGTCAACCTTGAGTATGGAAATGTCCCTGTAGAGTGATTCACCAAGTATCTGTTTCATCCGCGCCCTGTCCGTTCTTCCTGGTGAGGTAGACATCATGGCATTGTGGATCAAGTCCCTTTCCTCTTTAGAAAAGATATCCATGTTTGCAGTAATGGCAAGCTTCACGATAAAATCCAGTTGCCGGCCGCTTTCGTTCATTGATCTTTGTAATCCGCTGCCGTCATTCATGGGTCCAAAAAGAAGTATCTTTCCAGGGTATATTGATGGGGGCACGTCCTGTAATGCAAGTAAGATCATTGTGCCTCCAAGGCAGGCTCCAAAAGCACGGTGTTTGCCGGGATATTCCCGCACAAGTGCAGTGTAGATGCTGCGAATATTTTTCACAATGGGCTGCACGTCGGCATTCTTTTCGAAGAAGGCGGGGATGCGGGGGATCAGCACTGACATTCCCGTCACATGGCATATTGAAGCTGCCATCTGGTTGAGGCGGGGATGCTTATGGGCGGAAGGCGCAAAACCATGAATGAGTATATACCAGGTTTTTGAATGATGGCCGGGGCGTGTATATTTCATTACAGGTATATTGTTCTCATTTACCCGCAGGGTAACTTCTTCATTTACGTAATTATCCGGTTCTGTGTATCCTGACATGTTAAGGATATGCCTGATACCCGGCCTGCTGTAGAGTTTAAAGGCGTACACACCCGCACAAGCGATACCAAGTAATAACACAGCTGTGATCGCAGCCAGTAGCTTCTTCATAAGACCTGCCCTCCTGAATATCTTATAAGGAATACACAACAGGTTATATATTTTTGCAATTATTTTTCATAAAAACGGTTGATCTGGCCGCTGCCCGTGATGTATACATGTAACAGCAGCAAAAAAATTTTTACACGGAAAATGAAATAACATGGATAGAAACAGGAAGATACTGGTAGCGCTGTTGTCGCTGGTTGTCCTATCGGCCGTACTTGCAATAGTGGATATCAGTATGACCATGCAGCAGAAAGAAAAGCGTCAGTATACCCTTGATACACCGGGTTTTGGTCCGGGAGTAGGGGTTGTTCGTATTTATGGCAGGATACAGATGGCCAGCCAGAGAACCGGCATGGTGGGCATTAATGCCGGGGCCGATGCCATTGTTGAGCAGCTAACCCGACTTGAAAGGGACAGCCGTATTCGTGCGGTGGTTATCAGGATAAATTCTCCCGGCGGCACTGTTGCAGCAACACAGGAGATATTCAACAAGATCATGGAAATGCGCAAAAAGAACATAACAGTGGTTGCCTCAATGGGTGACATGGCGGCATCGGGCGGATATTACATCGCTTCGGCGTGTAATTATATATTCGCCAACTATGGCACAATAACCGGTTCCATCGGCGTCATCATCATGAGTCCCGATCTCAGGGGGCTTTTCGATAAACTGGGCATCAAGATGAATGTCATAAAAAGCGGTAAATACAAGGACATACTTGCCTCCTACAGGAATGTGAGTTCAGAAGAACGACAGCTTATACAGGAACTGGTGGATACAAGCTATGGTAAATTCCTCAAGGATGTGTCACTGGGACGAAATATTCCCATATCCGACTTCAAGCAATACGCGGATGGCCGTGTATTTACAGGGGCCACTGCCGTAGAATACAAGCTTATTGACCAGGTTGGCACGTATAACGATTCACTCAAGAAGGCCAGGGAACTTGCCGGACTGCCGGCTGACGCGACCGTGTACGAAAAGACCGCGTCCCCGTTTGAAGAGCTCCTTATGACCATGAAGGCCATGTACGGGAGTATCATGAAGGCCGGAGATCTTCTGCCGGAAGGTACTACCGCAAATTCCATTATTGAATACCGTTACATGCCATGATGCAGTATTTGCGATCATTACAGTGGATTGATTATTATTTCTACGTGTTCGTTGAGCCGCGAAGGTTGACGCATCTGCTTGAAATTGCAAGCGTGCGCCATTTCATGATGGGCTTTTTCTCCATAGTGCTGGTAAGCGTCATCGATATTATAACCGGTGCCCTCCTGGTTCCGCAAACAGGATTTTTCTATTATGCCGTAACATATGGCTGGATACTGCGGGTACTGATCATTCTGACCAGTATCCTGGTTTATGCGGGTTTGCTGGACATGGTGTTCCAGTATTACGGGTACCAGGGGTCGGTCAGGAAACTGGTTCCCATACTGTCTATTTCACTGTTCCCGCAGGTGCTTCTTCTGCCTTCCGTGTACATATTTAAAACATTCAATTTCGCGCCACTGTTCTTCAATGCATTGTTTTCGGTGATATTGACCATATGGTCATTGATGATAGCGGTACAATGTATTGCCGAGCTGCATAAAATGGATTTTTTCCGTGCGCTGGTGCTGACATTGCTTCCCGTTGTTATGCTGGGAATTATATTTTTCTTTGTCTTTCTCTTAATAGTATTTCTACTTATGGGGTACGTGGCCTGAAAACAAAACAAGGCAAGGTTCACCCTTGCCTCACTTTTCTCGTCCGGGAATACCCGGTTTTCAAACCTGCTACCGTTAAATGATCAAACTGCCTTGGCAGCTTTTCCTGTACGTATGCAGCGTGTGCAGACGTGTTTCCTCTTTATACTGCCAGATTCCATCACACGTATACGTTTCACGTTTGGCCGCCACATTTTCCTGGTTTTCTTGTTTGAATGGCTCACGTTTTTGCCAAACTGTACTGATTTACCACATATTTCACACTTAGCCATGAATTTCTCCATTACTTCGAAAATCGGTTGTCATTATCTGGGCTTGCGGTATAAAATTGCAACAACTTTTATTGGTTTGTTACCGAAAAATTATCTTTGATAATATATAATACTTGTATTATTTCATAAATTCCAGAAAAAGTGTGTAATTCAATTGCTGTTAATTATAGAGAATTGGTTGTTGTTTTGAT
>CAYFSO010000060.1:0-17784 GCA_964345775.1 uncultured Leptospiraceae bacterium
CTGGGGAGGGATTTTCTTTGGGGAAATTAAAATTCCTTATCCCGCTTTCTGTGGTCATGCTTTTATGGCAGATTTTTTCTATTCATTACGGAGAGCAGCTTGTACCCCCCCCAGTTTCAGTGGGATCTGAAGCGGTAAATCTTTTAGCTGTTAAAGAGAACTGGTACGATATTTTTATTACTCTTTTCCGGGGTGTGGCAGGCATGGCTATCTCATTCTGCTTAGGTTTTATACTGGGACTCCCCAGCGGCATGAGCAGAAATTTCATGACAATGATTTCCCCCCTTGTAGTGGCTTCACAGGGATGTCCACCCATTATATGGATATCCCTTTTAATGGTATGGGCAGGCATGAGTTCAATTGTCCCTGTTGCTGTGATTGTCATCTCCCTGGTACCGGTAATTTTTTTCAACATAGCCCAGGGCGTGGCTTCACTTGAGGAACGGCTTTTTTCCATGGCAAAAATTTACCGCGTCAGCAATACCCGTATTTTAAAAGACATACTGCTTCCAGGTATAAGGCCATACATTTTTTCCTCACTCTCCTATTCTCTCAGCGTTGCCTGGAAGGTGACAGCAACAGCGGAATTTTTCGGAGCCCCGGCAGGTATAGGGTCGCGCCTATACTGGTCGTACCGCTATCTGGACATGAACCAGCTATTCTTCTGGGCTCTGGTTCTGATTATAATCGGATTTTCAATTGAAATGTTTATTATTACACCTTTGAGAAAAACAGGTTATTCCACTCAGGGGAGCGCGGCATGATAGAAGCAAAGGGGATAAGCAAAGCCTTTGGGAAACATCAGGTTCTCGGGGATGTAAGCCTTAAAGCAGAAAAGGGGGAGTGGCTCTGTTTTTTCGGCAGATCAGGCTGCGGCAAAACCACACTGATCAGTATTCTTGCCGGTTTACTCCAGTCTGATTCCGGCAGGATTGAACTTAAATCTAAAAGAATAAGCTTTGCCTTTCAGGATGACCGGCTCCTGGAATGGAGAAGCGCTGAAGAGAATCTGCTTTTTGTACTTCTTTCATATTACAAAAAAGACGCCGCAATCGGAAGAGCAGCATACTGGCTTAAAAAGCTGGGCCTTTATGAGTGCAGAAATAAAAAGCCGGGACAGCTCAGCGGCGGCATGAGAAGAAGACTGAACATTGCCCGGAGCCTCTCCATTGAGCCTGATATACTATTTCTCGATGAGCCATTCGCATTTCTGGACTCGGAAAACATAGAAATAATCCGGGGCTGCGTCAAAGAGGCAGTGACATTGAGGCAGACTACAGTATTAATGGTGAGCCATTCCCTGGGTGAGCTGTCAGGTATTAAATACAGGCTCATTGATCTTGATGACAGACAAAGGCCTTTAAATATTGAGTTATAAATTATTCAGACAGTAAAAAAATCAATAAATCTATGGAGGAGACAGTCATGAACAAATATTTTCTGAATAAATCTGAATTTGAGATTATCGACGCAAGGAAACTTAAGGGGAATTTTTTTCCCTTTATTCTCAAAAAAGCCCGTGAAACAGATGAGGGCAAAGGTATCTGCATTATCCAGAGCTTTGAACCTGTGCCTCTTTATAATACCCTTGCAGAATTAGGATTTGAACATGAAACTGAAAAAACCGCTGATAATGAGTATAAAGCTTATTTTTTCAGGGTAAAAAAGACCGGAAACGACAAGGAAATGCTCCCTCTGAAACCGACGGCAATTCTGAATCTGAACACAATAGATCCCGCACTTGCCGATATTGGAATCAACTTCTGGGGCTATATCTGGGATAAAAAAGTTCCAGCAATTGACATGAAGACAAAACTTCTGCTTTCACTTGCAAATGGAGTAGGTGCAGGACGTATGAGGCAGGCTACGCGTGAGTTTATAAAAGGTTATGCCTCCGGTATAAGTATTGAAGAATTCAGTGAATTATTCTCAATGTTTGTATGGAATCAGGGTATAGGTTACTTCGCATCCGAGATCGGACCTTCCCCTCTTTTTGCCGCATTCGATTACACAAAAAATGAAGAAAAGAAGGGCACAGAAAAATCAGTAATTCTTGAAGGACTTCTTGAAAATTTCGGTGAAAAAAATCCTTCTGTGAGTACCCTCTATATCAGGGAAAACCGGGAATAAATAATAAATATGATATACACAAAATCAGAAATAATGGAATTCCTTGAAATGCCATTTAAAGACTTTAATAAAAACATAAGGCCAATGGCAAAGGAAATATACAGAAAGAGCGGCAATAGCATAGTCCCAGTGGCCATGCTTGGATACAGTAATATCTGCAGAAACAGATGTGCCTATTGCGGCATGAACGCGGGCAACAGATCAATTAAACGCTACAGGATTCCTCAGGATGATATTCTCTCAACTGTAAAAGCGGCGGCCCGATCAGGCATTAAAAGGTTCTTTCTGATTTCTGGGGATGACCCGAACTATAACTTTCCCGATCTATATAAAATAATTGAGTACGGGAAAAGTCTTAATCTTTACATAACCCTGGCAGCCGGTGAACTCGACAATGAACAGCTCCAGTCTCTTGAGAATGCAGGACTTGATGAATATGTACTTAAGTTTGAAACAACTGATAATGAACTTTTTAGAAAAATTAAACCTGACAGCTCTTTAAAAAAGAGGATGGATGCTATTAACCTGATTAAAAACGGTTCGATGGAACTGGCCTCAGGAAATATTACCGGCCTGCCAGAGCAGAGCCTGGAAAGTATAGCAGATGACATTATTTTTATGAAAGCACTTGAAGTAAGCTGGGCTCCTGTTGTCCCCTATATGCCTGTACCAGGCACCCCTCTTGCTGAAGGGAACAGCAGGGGGAGTCTGGAAATAATTCTGAAGGAAATAGCTATTCTCAGACTCATGATTCCGTCTGTTAATATTACTGCACAGCAGCCCGGAGATGACATCAAAAACGGTTTCGGTGACATACAGGGAAATTTAAATGCCTTAAATGCAGGAGCTAATATGCTTTTTGTCGACATGCTCCCCTCCACACTGGCAGGGGAATTCAAGGTAATAGAAAACAGGAATGTTGAAGGGCTTGAAAGGATTTCGAAAATGGCCGAAATGTCGGGGATGGCATTTAATCAGGCAGAAAAACTGGCATGATTACTGAACATAATCAGATTTTTCCCAATTTTTTTCTTACATTTTAACCAAAAATAATAATAAAAAAATGGAGGTTGTGAATGAAGCGCACCCTGCTCACAATTACAATTGCCTTGTTTGCGGTATCATCTGCATTCGCGGCACAAAATGACATTGACGTCACCAGGACACAGTTCTGGGGAAACCTTATTTTCAAGGGAAAAGTCACTAAAAGCGGTCTTGGGATATTTGCCAGGTACAGCAGCCGCAACAATCTTGACTTTGAAAAAGAGAAAAATGATACGGTTGTCGATGATGAAACACAGGGTTCATGGCTTAATGAACTCTTTATCGGTCCTTCTTATGCCACAAAGCTTACCCCAAAATTGAAACTGGTTACCAGCCCGCAGTACAGGGTTATGGGATTCTATCTTGATGAAAAGAAAAAGGACGCAACACCTGCAGATCCTGAAGCCTATTATGAACACACCCTGCACTGGCCAACCACCCTTGCCTATAACTTCGGTTTTCTTACCGCAAAGTACAGGCTTATCCTGTGGAACCGGTTTCCGTATGAATACACCCAGGATGGAGTTAAAGATGAAACTGACAACGAGTTTCTCACCAGGCATTATCTAGGCGTTGACATCCCCCTGCACAAAATGCTTTCATTCTACCTTGCAGAAGAAGTATTCATACTGCATACCGCGGGTGACGAAGGCGAAAACACCTTCTGGCGAAATGCCGTCTGGACAGGCTTTGACATTAAGCCTTCAAAGTCCTTCAGTGTAAAACTGGGATACACCAACTATTACACTTTCAAGGAAGACTCTGATGCAAAAGAAGTCACAGTAAACGACCATTACATCTATACTGCAATCACCTACAGCACTGACTTTACTAAATAATAAGCCATCCCCTCCATCACGGAGGGGATCTTTGTTTTCTAATTTTATCCTTGCACATATACCGGTCATCTACTATGTATCAGGCAGTTATACACAAAAGGCGGGTATACCATGAAAAAACTATCATTCATTCTAATCATTCATATTGCAATCCTGTTTTCTACCACAAACCTGTTCGCTGCTACTGACGTTGACGTCACTCGCTCCCAGCTATGGGGTGCTTTTATTTACCGTGCGCAGATGCATAACAGCGGTTCGGGTCTTTACGTCAAGTACAGCGCCCGCTATAACCTCACCTACGAGAAAATGGTGGACAAAACAGTTACCGATGAGACCACGCAGGGGTTATGGCTCAACGAGCTTTTCATTGGACCCGAGTTCGTGCTCAAACCTTCCCGAAAGATGAAAATATCCACCAGCCCGCGGTACAGGGTGCAGGGCTTATACCTTGATGAGAAGAAGGCAGGGCGAAACGACCCGTCTACGGCCGATCCAGAGGCGTACTATAAACATACCATATACTGGCCAACGCAGTTCTCGTATACCCACAAGTCTGTCACCCTTGGCTACAGGCTGGCATTCTGGCACAAATTCCCCTATGACTATAAGAAAGTTGAGGTGGACTATCATGGTGACGCCGAGTTTTTCAGCCGCCACATGCTGCGATGCGCCTTCCACGTGCTGAACTGGCTGGATCTCTACCTCTGGGACGAGGTGTTTTTACTGCATACAGCAGGTGACCCGGGCGAGCAGGTATTCTACCGTAACGCGGTCTGGACGGGCCTTTTGTTCAAGCCGGTGAGCGGCACATCCTTCAGGCTGGGGTATACGCATTACTATACACGTGCAGAACGTTCACCCTCTACCGACAAGGATGTCATAGATCATTATATGTATGCTGCAGTATCTTATCGTAGTGATTACAGCAATGTATCCCTGATACCGTACTGACTATATACCATCCTCGCCGCATAATGCCAGTATATGTTCCCATCGCTGGTCAACCTCTTCCTGGAGGCGGTCGATCATGTGCCTGTTCTCTTCCCTGAACAGGTGCTTGAAACGGCCCTGTGGTTTCAGCCATTCCTCGATGGGCAGCTTCTCTTTTGGCCTGTAGTTCAAACGGTACTCGCCGTCTTCCACCTCGTACAACGGCCAGAAGCATGTCTCAACCGCAAGCCGTGATATTTCGATGGTATCTTCCTGGTTGAAACGCCATCCCCTGTGACACATGGAAAGAACGTTGAGGAAGGCAGGACCTGGCGAGTTCAATGCCTTATCGGATTTCTCCACCATGTCTTTCCAGAATGCGATGGTACTCTGTGCGGCATAAGGGATCTCGTGCGCAATTACGATGGCGGTAAGGTCCTTGCGGAACTGTGGCTTGCCGGGGCTCTCCTCTCCCGAAGGGGCCGTGGTGGTCGACGCGCCGCTTGGGGTTGCTCCCGATCGCTGTATACCGGTATTCATGTACGCCTCGTTGTCATAGCATACGTAGGTAAAATTATGGCCGCGCTCAAGGGCCCCCGAAAGGGACTGCAGTCCTATATCATAGGTACCACCGTCACCACCAAAGGCAACGAAACGTATGTCCCCGTCTTTAATTCTGCCTTTCTTCCTCAATGCCCTGTACGCGGTTTCAGCACCGCTGATGGTTGCCGCAACGTTTTCAAAGGCATTGTGGATGACGGGGATGTTCCATGCCGTATACGGGTAGATGGTGGTTGCCACCTCCAGGCAGCCCGTTGCCAGGCCAGCAACAACGGGTTTATCCGTTCCCATCAGTACCTGGCGTGCCGCAATGGAGGCGCCGCAACCGGCACACAGCCTGTGTCCTCCCGTTAATCGTTCAGGTTTATTTGAAAGCTTCTTTATACTGGGCATATTATTGTCTCCTTTTATCGTACACCAAGATACTGCACCTCGCTGTACCGGTTCTCACGTATTCCATTTTCAAGATCACCAAACACCTTCTGTACCATTTCAGGCGAAAGTTCTCTTCCACCAAGGCCATAGACGTGGTTCATGAGTACAGGCCTGTTTTGGGAATTGTACATGGCAGCCTTTATCTCTCCAAAGAGGGGACCTCCCCGGGTTGAGAATGTCTCGCTGCGGTCAAGTATGGCCGCGGCTTTCACGTCCGACAGTGCATGGCAGATCATGTCTGCGGGGAATGGCCGCATGAAACGGGGCTTGATCAGTCCCACCTTCTTTCCCTTTTCCCGAAGTTGGTCAATTACGTGCTTGATGGTTCCGGCCGATGATCCCAGCGCGACCAGGGCCACATCGGCATCCTCCATCATGTATGTTTCAATAAAGTCGTATTCGATTCCGAAGGTATCTTTAAATGCATCAAATACTTCGGGAAGTTTTTCCATTGCATGTATCATGGCCTGCGACTGCTGCCGTTTATGCTCGAAGTAGTAATCGTGCAGGTCAAGGGGCCCGTAGGTCTTAGGATCTCTCACATCAAGCAGGCTCATCTCCGGGTTGAAGGTCCCGATAAAATCCTTTACCTGCTTATCCTCGAACACCTCAACCGGTTCCATGGCATGGGAGGTGATGAACCCGTCCTGGCACACCATGATGGGAAGCTGTATACCGGGATGCTCGGCCATCCGCATGCTCATGACAAGGTTGTGGTATACCTCCTGCGGGTTCTCGGAGTAGACCTGCATCCAGCCTGATTCTCGCAGCCCCATGGAATCGGAATGGTCACAGTGTATGTTGATGGGGGCACTCAACGCCCTGTTCACCACCGACATGACAATTGGCAGCCGCGTTGACGCGGCGATGTAGACCACCTCGAACATGAGGGCCAGGCCGTTGGCGGAGGTTGCCGTCATGGTGCGCGCCCCTGCCGCCGACGACCCTACGCACGCGCTCATGGCACTGTGCTCTGACTCCACGGGGATCATCTCGGTGTCAACCACCCCGTCCGCCACGTACTGTGAATAGTTCATAACAATATCTGTTTGCGGGGTTATGGGATAGGCAGCCACCACGTCAGGTTCGATCTGCTTCATGGCAAAGGCGGCAGCCTCGTTACCGCTTAATGCTATTCTATTCTTCATTGCAGTTGTACTCATGGTTTACTCCTTTTCCATCGTGATACATTCGACGGGACAAACGGAAGCGCATATACCGCATCCCTTGCAGTGATCATAATCTATATGGTCAATCTTCTCGTCCTTCACCCGCACCGCGCTGTCGGGGCAGAACATCCAGCAGGTGAGGCAGTCGGTGCACGTCTCCCGGTCAACCACCGGCCGCTGCGTGCGCCAGTCACCACTTTTATATTGTACCGCCGTTCCCGGCTTATCGATTATCCCGCCAATGGGAATGTCTTTCCATCCTTTCTTCTGCATCATAACTGCGTTACCTCTTCGTATACTTTTTTCATGGCTTCAACGTTGGCATTCACCGCGTCTTTTCCAAGCTTGTCCTCCAGCTTGTCCCGGACGGCTTTCTCCAGGTCTTCCATTTCAATGAAATCAACCATGCCTGCAACGGCACCCAGGATGGGTATGTTCACCATGTTGTTCCCCATCACCTCTTCGGCAATGGACCGGGCTGAAACCGTCACAAGGTTTTTATTATCCATATGAAGCTTCTCTTTTATGACATCAGCACTGTCCGAACTGTTCACAATGATCTTCCCTTCTTCAAGGCCATCGGTTACGTCAACGCTGTCCAAAAGGCCCGGGTCTATGACGATAACCATGTCGGGGTGGCGGACGTTACTGTGCAGCCTGATGGGCTCATCGCTGATCCGCACAAAGGCCTGCATGGGTGCACCCGAACGCTCGGGCCCGTACTCGGGGAATGCCTGGGTGTACCTGCCCGCCATCATGGCACCTTCACCCAGCACCTGGGCGGCGGTCTTGGCTCCCTGGCCTCCCCTGCCGTGAAATCGTATTTCATATATCTGGCTCACGTTATTACCTCTCTTTAAGACTTAAATAGAATACATATAAAGATATCATATACATTATAGAGAGATGTTGCTTTGTTTGGAATGCTAAGAATGTATTAGTTTGGGATAGTGGAATGTATTAGTTGTTTTGTAACTCTTTAGCCTAATAATGAATCATCATCGACAAGAACAAGAGTAACGATTGATATTAAATTATCAGATGACCTGGATGTGGCAGCGCATACAATACATCAATACTGGTGTCCTGTCTGCAAAGAAATGAAAGAAAAAATAGTAACAGATGCGTTGCCGGGATTTAATACGGGTCTTAAAACTATTGTATATACAGCATATCAGCATTATTGTCTTGGGATGAGCATTTCAAAAATTCGTAAAACCCTGAAAATTCATGCAAAAATCAGAGGAAGCACCGAAGCGGTTTACGCGGATGAGACGGGGTTCCGCCAGAAAGGAAAAAAATTCTGGTTATGGATGTTCGCGATGGCTTTGTGCCCGCCTGGCATAGTACTTCTCAACCAGCAAAACCGTACCCAGTGAAAAGACAATACGAACCGGGCGGGGGACGTGCATGCCCACATGTGCCGGAAGCACTATCACCGATTCCACAAGGCTTGCAAGCAGCATAAGGGATACCACCGGCGGGATCACGTCGGTCATCATGGAAAGCCTGCCTTCGAACGCCAGCAGCGGCAGAAATGCCGCGCATGTTGTCAACACGCTTGCAGTTATGGGAAGCATCACGTACGAGGTACCCTCCACCAGTGCTTCCCGTACAGGTGTGCCCTGGTGCACAAGGCGCATGATATTCTCCGCCACGATGATGGCGTCGTCAACGATCATACCCATGACAATGATAACCGCGGCCAGTGTCATGTTGTTGACAGCGTAGCCAAGTGTCCCCGCCACTATAAGTGTGAACCCGAAAGTAAAGGGGATCCCCATAGCCACCCAGAAACCCGTTCTGAAATTGAGAAAGATGAGAAGCATTGATACGATGAACCGGTAACCGGTTACGGGAAAGTTTTTCCGGGTCAAGCAGTACCTGCAGTTCCTCCTTGAGATAGCCGGTCTTGTCCACGCTGTTCACCTCGGCCAGCGCAAGCAGCCTGTTTTCGAGAGAATGGACATAGTTCTGCAATTTTTTCCTGTCCACGTCACGCAGAAATTCTTTGTCCTCCAGGTACATGGCGATATTGATTATTGCTTTCATGGAACTCTTGAACTCCCGTATCCGGGGTGTCTCCCGTATCTCGTCGGGAAGGTCTACGCTCAACACCGCGTTTCGAATATCCGTCACCACGGAAGCCCGCTCGCTTTCATCCTTCTCCAGGTCTACCACAATGGAACACACGCCTTCACTGCTGGTACTGCGAATTTCAACGATCCCGTTCACCGAACGCAGCTCCTGCTCTATGGGCCAGGTAACAAAATGCTCAACTTCACGAACAGCATATATATTAATTTGTATATATCATCAATAAGTTCTACCTGTTCATTAAAAAAACCTTGACTGAAATACAATTGCTTTATATTTTGCCGAAACTGATTCACGTAATGCTGAACATCACAGCATGCCATTACTGAATTTAAAACCTGGTTATATAGATAAACCGATGATAAAACTGAATATCCGAAAAACTGCACTGCATGCAACGTTACTCATGATATTCTGGCTGATCATGAGCGGGATGTATGATCTGTTCCACGTGTCACTTGGAGTTTTTTCTGTTATTACCGTAATGCTTATCAATTACAAAATATTGAACTATAATTATTTCAATGAAACTGAAAACAGCGAAAGTGGATTCAAATATCTCCGCCTTCCCTATTACCTGATTTTTCTATTAAAAGAGATCATCATTTCGGCACTGAAAGTATCATACCTGGTTTTACATCCCAAAATGCCCATAAAAGCATGTATCGTAAAATTCAGGGTCAACCTTCCCAACATGAACGCAAAAGTACTTCTGGCCAATTCCATTACACTGACACCCGGTACCGTTTCCATAGATATTAAAGAAGACAACATGTTCATTGTTCACTCCTTCACAAACGCCAACACTGCCGCCTGGATGGATTATGTACTGGCCCGGGAAGTAGCAAAACTATACAGTGTTGATCCGGAACGTGTTATAGAAAGCGAAGAGATAATCAATTCAGCGGACAGGTTGTAATCATGGAACTTTTTATAAAGATAATCACCATATGGGTAGGGATCATCATCGTGATCCCCCTTTACCGAACCGTGGTTGGCCCCACGGTCTTTGACCGGATACTTGGCGCGGGAGCTGTTGGAACAAAAACCGTTGTGTTTATACTTCTTTTCGGGTTCATTTTTGGCAGGGTAGACATGTTCATCGACATATCGCTTGCATATGCCATATTGAACTTCATCGGCGTGTTGATCATCGCTCATTATTTTTCTACGGATAAGTCAAGGGAATGATGGATATACAAAACATATTAACCGTGATATTCCTGGTTGCGGGCACTTTCTTCATGATGGTGGGGAGTATTGGAATTGTCAGGCTTCCAGGCTTTTTCAACAGGATACATGCCGGCAGTAAAAGTGACACGCTTGGGATTATTCTCTTCACAGCAGGTATGATGATATACAATGGCCTGGACATAAACAGTCTTAAGCTTTTAATTATATTCATACTTGTGGCGCTGACCAACCCGGTCAGTTCACATGCCCTCACAAGGGCTGCTTTTAATTCCGGCGTAAAACCCTGGTTCAGGAAGGACGAGAAGGAGAAGCAATAAATGCATCTCAATATACAGCTATTAATTTATTTTTTCCTGGCCGTGACGGCAGTTCTTGCCCTGTATTTAAGGGATCTGCTTGCTGCCATAGTGTCACTTACCGTGTTCAGCTTCATGTGTGCCATACTCTTTGTTTCACAGGGCGCAATTGACGTTGGATTTACCGAGGCCACGGTTGGTGCCGGTGTCACATCGGTATTGTACATTGTTCTGCTGTATAAAACCAAAAGGAGGAGTAAGGATTGAAAATTTTCCAGATCCTTTTCATAGCCGCGTTCGCCGGATTACTGGTATATGCCTCTTTCGGACTTCCCAACAGGGGTGACCCCGGGGCAGTGGTTAATAAAGAAGTAAACCAGTTTGGAACCGTTGTTCCATCGTCATACTATATCAAGAACGCGTACAGGCAAACCCATACACCGAATATTGTCACAGCCGTCCTGGGTGATTACAGGAGTTTTGATACACTTGGCGAGGAGGTTGTGATCTTCGCGGCAGGGATCATCTGTTATCTTCTATTATGGAGGAACAAGGAAAGTGTATAAAGCCAGCACCAGTCCCATAGTTACGCTTCTCAGTAAAACAGTGTCCCCGTACATCATGCTGTTTGGCATGTACGTGGTGTTTCATGGACATTATAGTCCCGGTGGTGGATTCCAGGGGGGTGCGATGATGGCCGCGTCAATTCTGCTGATACGCATTGCCGCAAACGATACTATTCACCAGTTGCAATTTAAGAAATCGCTGGGAATACCACTGGCATCCGTGGGTGTACTGATCTATTTCGTGATTGGACTGGTACCCCTGTTCCTTGGTGGTAATTTTCTTGATTATGGCTACCTTCCCCTTCCCGGCATGGATGCTGCGAATATAAGAGCCATGGGTATACTTGGCATCGAGATTGGCGTTGGCATTGCGGTTATGGCGGTTCTTGTCTCCATTTACGATAACCTGCTGGAGGGCAACAATGCTTGATTTCATTGCGGGACACATTGATTACTGGGCCATAATATTCCTGCTGGTACTCGGGTTGTATGGTATGATCCTTAAAAACAACCTGGTAAAAAAATTGATCGGCATGACCATTTTTCAAACGTCAATAATACTTTTTTTTATATCCGGCTCGGTAAAACATTCCGCCACCGTACCTGTAAAAAGTGAAAGCATACCTACCCATGAAGTGGCTAATTATCTCAATCCGCTTCCACCCACACTGATGCTCACGGCCATCGTTGTGGGCGTGGCCACCCTTGGGGTAGCCTTTGCTATTTTGACCATAATAAATAGAAACTATAATACCCTTGAAGAAAACGAAATACTAGGAAAGATGAAATGATGGTGAATAACCTTCCAGCACTATTGCCATTGATATACCTTGCAACAGCGTTGCTTGTTCCTTTATTCGGTTTATGGAAAAGAGGTACGGCGTACGTCCTGGCTCTCATAGCCGCTGTTTCCGCAACGTTCATATCAATTTACGGTTTTGTCTATGTCATCTTTCACGGGACCATCTCATATCAATTTGGCGGATGGTTTCCCCCTGTTGGCATTGAGTACGTGTACGATCCTCTTTCATCCTTTGTTTCACTTGTCATAAATGTTGTTGCACTGCTGGTCATATGGAATTCCAACCGCGTGGTGGAGAACGAACTCAGCGGCAGGCAAATGCCATATTATACAACAGTTATGCTGCTGCTTTTAGGTTTTAACGGGATTATACTGACCGGTGACCTTTTCAACCTTTTCGTTTTCATCGAGATATCTTCTCTTTCAATGTATGGTCTTATCGCAGCAGGTGGGAAAAAATCCCCGTACGCCGCGTTTAAATACCTGATCATCGGCACTATCGGTGCCTCTTTTTTCCTGCTTGGTGTTGGATTCGTTTATTTTGTAAGCGGAACCCTGAACATGAAAGACCTTGCGGGGATGATAGACGTTCTCAAATATAATCATACTATCCTGGTGGCCATGATCCTGATGGTTGTTGGTATTGGAATAAAGATGGCCATCTTCCCCATGCATGGATGGTTACCCGACGCGTATACAACCGCTCCCTCGCCCTCATCGTCACTCATCGCGCCAATCGGCACCAAGGTGAGCGCCTACGTGATGATACGATTACTCTTTTTTGTGTTTGGCGCAGAATATTTCAGCCGCGAGTTACCGGTTGGGGAGTTAATCGCAATATTCTCCTGCGCGGGTATCATTCTCGGTTCTGTCATGGCCATGGCCCAGAAGGACATGAAAAGAATGCTTGCCTACAGCAGTGTTGCCCAGATCGGGTACATTGGACTGGGTATCGGCCTTGCCAACCCCCTGGGTTTTATCGGCGCCATACTTCACCTGCTCAACCACGCATTCATGAAGGCCTGCCTGTTCATTACGGCAGGGAATATAATCACCAAAGAAGGACATTCTACCATTACCCTCTTTGATGATTCATACAGGAAAAAATACCCATGGACCATGGCCGCCTTCACTGTTGCAGCACTTTCAATGGTGGGACTACCCCCGCTGGCGGGGTTTTTCAGCAAGTGGTACCTGGTACTGGGTACCATTGACGACAGCAAGTGGATATACCTGGGGGTTATACTCCTGAGCAGTCTCCTTAACGCAGTATACTTTTTCAGGGTTATCGAAAAAATATACATGAAAGCACCTGCCGCCGGGGATGAAACTGAAGTTCCGGTTGAAAGGAATGAAGTCAGTCCATCCATGCTTATACCTACAATCACACTGGCTGCAGGCTTGATACTATTTGGCTTATTGAACGTTCTTATAGTAACACAGATCAATAAAATGATACCGGGCTCGATATAATGACAAATCTGGAAACATACACATCAATTGTCCCTTTCCTGGCAGTAATGGTATCCATGGCCGCGGTGCCGTTCATCATTTGGAGCGGAAGGTTTCCCAACCTGAGGGAATCCTGGACCATACTGGCGGCCATTATAAAATTCGTTCTGGTGATGTCGTTGCTGCCTGGCGCTGTGGCCGGCAAAGTGGCCACGTTCAACATAGTTGAGATATCTCCGGGTATAGACCTGGCACTGAAGGCAGACCAGCTTGGTGTTTTCTTCGCCTTGATCGCATCCGGCTTATGGATATTCACGTCCTTCTATTCAATTGGATACGTACGCGGCAACAATGAGCATAAACAGACCCGTTATTTTGCCAGTTTCGCCGTTTGTCTCTCGGCAACTATTGGCATCGCCTTTTCAGCGAACCTGTTAACATTTATCATTTTCTATGAAATTCTTACCATTGCAACATACCCGCTTGTGATACACAAGGAAAACCAGGAAGCCATATCGGCGGGCAGAAAATACCTTCTCTATACACTTACCGCCGGTGTCCTCCTTATTGCCGCGGCGGGCTATACGTATTCTATTACCGGGACACTGGATTTTCAGGCAGGAGGCATATTCAACAATATTCCAGTTAGTAAAAATACCGCTATTGTCCTGTTCATACTTTTCCTTTCCGGCGTGGGGGTCAAGGCGGGGATCATGCCGCTGCACAGCTGGCTGCCGACAGCAATGGCCGCCCCCACCCCGGTAAGCGCACTTCTGCATGCTGTAGCAGTTGTTAAATCCGGCGTATTCGGCGTTGTTCGCGTGGTTGGTTTCATATTCGGGCCAGCCATGATGAGTAATTTCGGACTCA
Source organism: uncultured Leptospiraceae bacterium (assembly GCA_964345775.1). Taxonomy (GTDB): domain Bacteria; phylum Spirochaetota; class UBA4802; order UBA4802; family UB4802; genus M55B154. Next base: position 14,386 of record CAYFSO010000060.1, read on the forward strand.
ATGACATCCTGTTGATCTTCGCTGGAACAACCATAATACTGGCCTCCCTGCTGGCCCTGAAACAGGATAACCTTAAAAAACGGCTGGCATATTCAACGGTGGGACACCTCTCGTACATCGTGCTTGGAGTGGCCCTGTTGTCACCTTCGGGTTTTACAGGCGGCATTTTCCATATTGCCACACACGCTACCATGAAGATTACATTGTTTTTCTGCGCCGGGGCCATCTACGTGAACCTGCACAGGTCTAACATAAGTGAACTGGACGGTATTGGTAAAGTTATGCCCTGGACCATGGCCGCCTTTACCATCGGTTCAATGGGGCTTGCGGGGGTACCTCCCATAAACGGGTTCATCAGCAAGTGGTTCATCGGTGTTGGCACCCTCCAGGCTGATATCAGTATTGCGCTGGTTGTGCTGTTGCTCAGCGGCCTGCTTAATGCCGGGTATTTCTTCCCCATCGTTCATCGCGCGTTTTTCAGAAAAGGTACCGGGCTTGAAGGACACGGTGAAGCTTCACCGTTAATGGTGGTACCCATCATTGTTACCGCAGTACTGTCGGTGTTGCTGGGTATTTTCCCAAACCAGTTCTTTGAATTCTTCAACCTGGCCGTTGCAATAACAAAAAGTATTACCACCGGGGGACTGATATGAAAACGATCCACTGGATATTTACAGGTATTATCATAATTGCCTCACTTGTGTCAGAATTCGTGTTCCTTGCCGATCACCACTCTGAGCACTGGTGGAGCCACATACCAGGTTTCTACATTCTCTGGGGTTTTTTAGGATGCGTATGTATTATTTTTGTATCGAAGTGGCTTGGTAAATTGTTCATTCAGAAGAAAGAGGATTATTACGATGCCGTATGATATGTTGATACCTCCCGTACTTTTCATGGTAGCAGGAGCACTCATCCTGCCACTACTGCCAAAGAACATTCGATCCGGGGCGTTCATGGTGTTCCCGCTGGCAGCGCTTGCCATGACCTGGTACCTGCCTGGCGGCTTTATGCTGCAGTTACCGTTTCTCGGATATGACCTCATAATATGTGAAGTTACACGATTGACCAGGATATTCGGTACAATTTTTTCCCTTATCGCCATAATCGGTGGCATTTACTCGTATCACAACAGGGAAACCGGCCATCAGTCCGCCGCCCTGCTGTATGCCGGCGGAGCACTTGGTGTAACATTCGCGGGAGATTATTTTACGCTTTTCGTATTCTGGGAATTGATGGCCGTTGCATCAACATATCTTGTTTGGGCACGAAGAACCCGTGAAGCTGAAAATGCCGGGACGCGGTACCTGCTGGTTCACCTTTTCGGTGGCAGCCTGCTTATGCTGGGCATACTGTTGCATATATCCGGTGCCGATTCTATTCGAATAACCTCCCTGCCGTCTGACGGGACAATCTCTTCATGGCTGATACTTGCAGGTGTTGCCCTTAATACCGCCATACCCCCGCTTCACGCGTGGCTTGCCGACGCGTATCCCAGGGCAACGGTAACCGGCGCAGTCTTTTTAAGTGCCTTTACCACCAAGTCGGCCGTACTCATTCTCATCAAGATATTCCCCGGATGGGATATACTCATATATCTTGGCGTTATAATGGCCCTGTACGGTGTCGTGTACGCGGTACTGGCCAACGATATCCGTTCCATCCTGGCATATCACATAATCAGCCAGGTAGGATACATGGTTACCGGTGTGGGTATCGGTACTGAATTGGCCATCAATGGAACTACAGCGCACGCTTTCTCGCATATACTGTACAAGGCCCTGCTCTTCATGGGAGCCGGTGTTGTACTGCACACAACCGGCAGAAGCAAGCTTACGGAACTGGGTGGACTTGCAAAGGCCATGCCTGTTACACTATGGCTGTACATGATAGGTGCGTTTTCCATTTCCGGTTTCCCCCTTTTTAATGGGTTTATAAGCAAATCCATGGTTATAGCATCAGCAGGCGAAGCCCACCTTGATGCTGCCATGCTTTTACTCCTCCTGGCATCCGTGGGAACTTTTCTACATACCGGTCTTAAACTCCCCTATTTTACCTGGTGGAGCAAGTCCAGTGAGCCAATAGCACCGGCACGGACACCGGTTAACATGCACATTGCCATGGGAGCGGCAGCGTTTCTGTGTACACTTTTTGGAATATACCCCGCATTGCTGTATAATTACCTGCCATTTCCCGTTAACTATGAGCCATATACGCTCTATCACCTGACTGAGACGGTACAGATCCTCACCTTTACCTTTATTGCATTCTGGCTGCTTCGCGGAAAGCTTGCCGGTGAAGCCCTGCTCCCCGTTGACACCGACTGGTTTTACAGGCGTCCAGCCACGGCAGCCAGGCGCGTTTTTGTTGACGGTACCTGGGCACTCTTTGATTACATCGAAGAACTTGCCCTGAAAGTGGTTTCCGCCCTGGCTTCCTTCACGGCAAACCCGTTCAGGCCATTTACTGGTGAAAGTGAAGATTATGACCCTGACAGGAATCGCCTGCGAATGCAATATGCCATAACCTTCATCGTTATAGTGTTCATTATCTTTTCCATTGCAAGTATAAGCTTATAGGGTATACACATATTCCATCCGGGAGGTTGGGATGAACACACGCGATCAAGTTCGTACCACTATCGTCTGGGATTCAAGCCATGGTACACGTCAGCCAAAATTATCAGGCGTTTCCTGGAGAGGTAAAAGCTAAGGACATCTCAGAAGCAACAGTAAAAAGCTTCTTATCAGCCGTCCACAAGAGGCATTGTGCAATTCGACAGGATGCTAGCATATGAACATCTATTAACCCTATTCCCCTGCCCATCAACAAATTTTCATCAATAAAATAAAGGATCTCCCTGTCATCCAGTGCTGTTACACGAGGAAGTGCCTGCATTAAAGTTAATATTTCATCCCTGTTGCCAATTGAACCGCAGGAAAGCTCTCCAATTACAAAAGGGTGACAAACCACTATGCTCTCATCTAACAGGTATTCAAGATCTTTTGATCCATATCGCAGGTGCTGAATCCAGATGGACGTATCAACAAGAACCATTTAGTATTAACGTCTCCTGGGCACCTGGCTGAGATCTTTTTCAGTACCACCCAGCCTGGCAAGTCTCTTGGCGCTCTCAACGGCAATCAATGTCTCTAATCCTTTTCTTACCAGGGCGGTCTTCTCATCAATACCAGTAAGACTTGATGCTTTCTTTAGTAATTCATCATCTATGTTCAATGTTGTTCTCATATGCATAAATATGCATATTTCATACATATGCGTCAAGTAAAATATTTTATTCTTTTCTCCTGTAGACTTCCTTCACCTCTATGCCCGCATGCACAATTCTCAAAGTCATCTTCTGACCGCCATCAGATACTTCGTAGGTGAAATTGGTGA
>CAYFSO010000061.1:0-4939 GCA_964345775.1 uncultured Leptospiraceae bacterium
AAGATAATCAGTAATATCTTTACCTTCATCAAATTTTTTATCGAAATCATGTGCTTTCATAGATTGCAACCTCCTCCTTTCGTGATCTTCTAACAGATATTATTCTCGTTTTACCATCACGAAATGTAATAACTCCTGACCAGTATTTATCCTATATCTTGCCAATAACCAGGAACCGTTCTTCATCAACATTTTTTGCAGGAATTTCAATCCGATCAGGATCATCCCATAATCTCTGGGCTTCAACAAGATCGATACCGTGCTTTTTCTTGTTTACTGAACTTTTACCAGGATCAAAATCAAATTCCATGATATAAATATTATACCTTTTTTATACCACAATGGCAACACATTTTTTTACGCTCCTTAGTGTCTCCGTGAGGGTTATTGAGCGAAGCCGAAATACCCCTTCAGCAAAATGCTACCCGCCAACAAGGGGCTCCGCTAAAAGCCAAAACTCACCTGCAAGCCCATCCATGCCGTGCCCACCGGCAAGGGATTCCGCCATCATGAGCTCCTTCACCGCCCGGGCAAGCACCGTCTCGGCGACTGCCTCCTCGATCATGGTATTCACCAGCCGGTCCATGGCACGGTCGTCGGTGGATGCAAGGTCCCACAGGTGCCGGCCTTCTTCTCCAAGTGCCAGGTACATGGCGGTGCGGGCACCGGAGTTGATGTCCTCTTCCACGTCCTGCACGTCGTCAAGCAGCCGCCAGGCGATACCGAATGACTCGTAGGCACTGCGCATGTCCACCCATACCTTTCTGTTCTCTGACACCTTCATGGCGGTGAGCACGGGAACCACCGTCCAGGTTGCCATCTGCCCCCTGAAAAGAGCACAGTATTCATCCAGGGTATCCGTGGCGTCATCCCCGGTTATGGTTGCATAGTATTCTTCTGTAAGAGTGCGGGCCATCTCGTGCTGCTCCTGGTCACCTGCAGTGGCATCCTCAAGTGACATCCGCAAAAGCAGCCACCCCTGGCTGCGCAGGGCAAGCAGCAGGTGGCTTACCGCCAGGTCACCGTCCACCAGGTGATCGTCAAGGGAATGCAGGTGCATGGCCATGGCATGGGCACAGAGCAGCAGCTGCAACTCTTCTTCGGGCAGCTCTACCGACGCGGAGGGAGCATTCATGGTCCAGTACATGGTTGTCCAGGCGGGAACGTAGTAGTTGCGGAAGAGGTCAAGCCCCTCTCCCATGTCAATTCCGGCATACCGCATCATGAACAGCATGGCATCCGTCTGCAGCGGTTCGGGCAGGGTACGCACCAGCTTCATCACCTGGCCGTTCAGCTGCCGGTACAGGTCACCTGCTTCTTCGGGCGGGGCTACCGTGCCGAATTTACGGTTTTTGCACCAGTTGAAATAATGGGAACTTTTCTCACTCAACGCCGCCCCCGGTTTCGGGGAAGTGAATCTCATGGGGCAGCACCCGCACCTCGGCGTTGGAGAACTCCTTCGGCTTTCTGAACTGCGGGGTTTGGAACCCGCTGGCAACGGCGTACAGCACCTGCAGGGTGTCACCGTGGGCCACCAGCAGTATATTCCTGCCGGAATAGCGTTTTTCGCAGAGTTCCAACAACCGGAACACCCGGTCCCTCAGCTTCCAGATGGGCTCCACGTTGTAGCATGAGGTATCCTCCTCCCGGCAGTCCATGTCCCATATCTTCTCGTAATTGGCATGGGCCATACCATCGAAGTCACCGAAGAAGCGTTCCCGCAAAAGGGGCGTTGTCAGCATGTAGGCATCATCCGCGTACGATGCCACTATCTCGGCCGTCTGCCTGGCCCTGAGGAAATCCGAGGTATATATGATATCAACCTCTGCAAGTTCAGGATAAGACTGGGTGGCCTTTTCCACCTGCCGGCGCCCGGTATCGGTAAGTCCGTACCCGTTTATCCCGGTTGCAGGATTACTCACTATCTTGTGCTCAGCGTTGGCCCTGCTCCGCGCGTGCCGCATCAGCAGGTACCGGTTATTCAATGTTCTTTTCATGGTCACTTTTCAGGTTCGGTTAGACTGGTTAGTAAATCGATACCAGCTATCCCCCCGCCGGTCAATTAAAAAAAGAGTTTCACGCAAAGGCGCTAAGAACGCGAAGATTCGCTTTCTTTGTTATCGTTTTGTCAGGTTTTACACCAGTGCAATCATTTCAGGTTTTTACAAGAAAAGGATTCATATTGGACTATATGGTTGTATATTTGTATTTCCCGGCCTGAAAAAACAATATATAAAAACAAACTCCACAACAACCGCTTGTATGAATAAAAAGCGAAACCTGCCTGTATTGACCAACTCTTCGCGTCCTTTGCGCCGTTGCGTGAACCCCCCGTTGAGCTTCATGGATTGGAAAACGCTAAATCAGCTTCACCGTCTCCCCTTCGCGTGCCCCGTAGATCTTCATGGGGCCCTTTGCAAACCTGCGGGCTCTCCGTACCATCTTTCGCACGTCCCTGTCGGTGTGCAGGGGGTCATGGTGAAAGGTATAGAGCTTTTTCACCCTGAACCGTTCGGCAAGCTTTGCAACCTGCAGTATTGAAGAATGTCCCCATCCCACCTTCTTCTCGTACTCGTTGTCCGAGTACTGGCAGTCGGTAACAAGCATGTGGGCATCGTGTATCAGGTTGCCCAGGTTCTCGGTGTTGTATTCTCCCAGGTCGGGATCGTTCAGCACCTCGTTGTCGGTGGCGTACACGAATGTCCTGCCCCCGTATTCTACACGGAACCCCAGGGATAGACCCGGATGGAAGAGGTATGTGTAGTGTATGGTAACATCATCGATGGTGATTGGTGTACGCTTCATTTCAACGAAATGGACCCGGGCCGACATCTCCAGCAGGGTTACCGGGAAGTACTCCCTGTCCATCTGGCCAAGAATGAGCTTCTCAAGGGTGGACACGCTGTGCCCCCCGTACAGGTACAGGGTGACATCGGGCCGGTATGCCAGCGCAAAGAAGGGGAACCCCTGTATATGGTCCCAGTGGGTATGGCCTATAAACAGGTGCACGGTTACAGGGGTATCGGCAAATTCCTCGTTCAGGGCAAGGCCAAGTTCACGGATCCCCGTCCCCGCGTCGAATATGATTATGGTATTGCCGCACCGCACCTCGGTACAGGATGTATTCCCGCCGTATTTCACGAATTTTTTCCCGGGTGTGGGGATTGAACCCCTTACTCCCCAGAAACGCACCATCATTTTGTCAGTGTCACCAGCCTGCAATGTCCTCTCCGTGTATTTGCAGCCGCAGGGGATCCCATTTTGCCATTCCCGCGGATGCCGGAATAAAGATTTACCTTCTCGTCTGCTGCTATGCAGAGATATCTGCAGTGAGTCTTATTACAAATATTCGGCATAATGTGACATATTTGTGAGTACTTAATGGTGTGATTGACTGAAGGTCAACTGGAAGGAAGTACTGATCTTCTCGTGGATATTCACGTCCCCCATTTTTATATGTACATAGATATCACAGGGCACCTGTTTCCCGTCCCACTGTGAAATGTCCGCATTTTCATTCAGCCGGAGGGCAAAGAAATCTTCAAGTATAGACCCCACCAGGGAAAACCCGTACACCCTGTTGTCCAGCACCTCAAGCCGTTCTACCTCTGTGGCAACACCGGATCTCGGATTTCTCATGTGGACCGATACGGGTGAATTCGTCACGTCCCTGTTCAGGGTAACGTTGAAACAGAGAGTGTCGCCTTCAAAGTAGATATGGTTGAAAAGGTCACGCACGGTTCCCTTTTTGGACGGGACAGGAAAACGGTATACTTTCGATGTTTTGAGGATCTCCCCCGATGGATCCAGGCCCTGGCCGGTTGAAGTATTCACAATTTCCGGTTCACCGGGAACACACCCGCCCGCATACACAAAAGCACACAGCAGCAAACCCGCTATTCTACTTCTCAAAGACGAACCTCCACCAGCCTTTTAATGCCAGTTCATCGTCCTTTTCCACCCGCACACCTGAGAAATATCGCCTGAGCTCATCTGCAAAGGTGCCGGTGGGGGCAACACTGTTATCGGTTACTTCGAGCCTGCCGGCAAAGGCCTCTTCCAGGTCAATCCCCGGGGCAAGATCTTCCGGTGGAAGAAAACCACCTGCAACGATGAAGAAAAGCGGCTCGAATATGTCTACCGCGCTTTCGATACCATCGGCAGAAGGGTACAGTATATTCATACACGCGGTAAAATAATCGAACACCAGGAAGGGGTACAAGCCGGTAGAAACGCTGAACACGTCCGCCGGAATATTTTCCAGCAGTTTCTGTGTCATATCGCTGGTATCCATGTCCTCGAATATGGCAAAGGTGTGAAAATACTGGTCAGACTCGGTAACAAGGCGATCCTTCAGACGCAGCGAGTCCACCCCCGCACCTTCTGCAGCTTCTTTCTTCCTGGGCACAAGCCTCGAGGTATAGTACAGCCTGTTGGTAATGAACGAGGGATACACGTCAGAAGTGCCGCGACGAACTATGGCAGAGGTATCCCCGCCAAATTTCAGATGGATACGCAGCATATGCGCAAAATCCAGGATCTTTCCCTCCAGTACCCGCATAAAATGCAGGCTGTGCACTTCTGAAGGGGGCTGCCTTTTCTCCAGCATCCTGTGGCCGTGGAGAAACCCGGGTATAACACCGGATACATCCTCTACTATCCCCGCAGCAAGCTCATACGAAAGCTCTTTCACCGGTATCTGCGGTATGGTAATAATATCATCAAAGGTAATAAATTCTTCTTTTACCCTGTTCAGGTAAATAGTATCAGTCCTGTTTTTACTATTACTGTCTATGTTACTGATAATGCTGTTGATTTTCTCTACCGCACCCATCAACCCGTCCCATCACGCATTTTTAAGCAGGAACACGAAACATATTGCCTTCCCACAGAAAGTCAACTGAAATTAGTGTATGGTGTATGGTGTATGGTTGATGGT
>CAYFSO010000061.1:5039-17718 GCA_964345775.1 uncultured Leptospiraceae bacterium
TTTCCATACACTATCAACTAACTACCTAACCACTATCCACCAATATCCATTAACCAACACATATTACCTTGACAAAAAACAACCCATGTGACTACATTATATACATACTTGTATCATTACACTATTTATGGCGTAAAAAATTTAAAGTAGAGAAAACCGGGATGAACAACTTGATCAATATTGGAGTAGCCCAGATTGGGACCGCGGAAAATCCGGCGGTGTTGCGCACCATCCTGGGGAGTTGCGTGGGAATCTGTATCTATGATCGTTCCAAGAAAATCGGCGGGCTTGCCCATATACTGCTTCCCAAAAACAACGGCAAGGGCAGCGACGAGAAGTATGCCGATACCGCCATCCCCATGCTGGTACAGAAAATGATAAAACAGGGATGTAAAAAAGAATTCATGTCCGCCAAGATAGCGGGCGGGGCGTCCATGTTCAAGTTCAACTCCTCAGCGTCACTTTCAAATATAGGGGACAACAACGTGACAACCACCAAAGAGGTATTACAGAACAACGGCATACAGGTGGTTGCCGAAGATATCGGCGGTAACGTGGGACGGGTTATCGATTTTTTCCTGGAAGACGGCAGAATGAAAGTAAAAGCTGCCGGCAAGGAACAATTATTTTACAAGGTATAAGATAACTATTTAATGGAGATACTTCAATGCATTCGCATATAAAACAACGGTTAGAAAGCGTAATAGAAAATCTTGACCAGCTGCCTTCTCTTCCAGACGTGGTAAGCAAGATCATCAACATGGTCAACGACCCCAACGTGGACTTCAAGAACGTGGCCGACGAGATATCCAAAGACCAGGCCATTACTGCAAATATATTGAAACTCTGCAACTCGGCGTATTTCAGCAAGGGTAAGGAGATAGCTTCAATTGACCGTGCCATTGTTATCCTGGGGATGCGTGAAGTGAAAGACCTGGTAGTGCTGGCAACCACCAGGGCGGTACTCAACAAGATGATCATCGGCTACGACCTGGCAAGGGGTGAGCTCTGGAAACACGGGGTTGCGGTTGCCATGGTAGCCAAGAAGATAGCTCTCATGAAAAAACGCAAGGACATCGCCGATGAAGCATTCACCGGCGGCATAATCCATGACGTGGGGAAAACGGTACTGGCTCTCTACGTGCAGAACGTATTCCAGGACATCATGGGTACCGTCCAAGAAAAGGAGATCACCTTCCAGGAAGCAGAGAAAGAGACCATGGGATTCGATCACCAGGAGATCGGCGAAAGGGTGCTGGAAAAATGGCAGTTCCCTCCAATCCTGAAGTCCATTGTCAGGTACCACCATGAGCCCGAACAGGCACCGAAGGAGCACATGGCGGCCGTTTCCATTGTTCATGTTGCCAATACGTTATGCCTGATGGCGGGGATAGGTATCGGGGCGGACGGGCTCTTCCACGAGTTGAAACCCGAGGCTGTAAAAGCATCGGGGCTCTCAGAGGATGAACTGGAAGAGGTCTTTGCCGGCATTCCCGAGGTGATGCAGCAGGCAGGAGACATCCTGTAGCCGATAGGATCTTCAGGTGGTACAGAAACACGATATGTATCTCATAAAAAAATGCCCCGCGTGTGGCCGGCCATTGAGATTCCCCCTTGACAGGGGAACCATCAAGGTCCGTTGTACGTGTGGCAACACTTTTACCGCAGACCCTGACGATCCCCGGCTGTACGATGATGCATCCTTCGATCTTTCCTACGAGAAAAAAACCAGGGGCGCAACCGGGAAAAAAAAGCAAAAAAGACAGAAAGAAGCCCGCACATTTGCCAAACGAAAAGCCGCGGTTATCAACTACCTGCTTTCAATAAAATACACCCTGCAGAATTTCAAGGTTCTTCCCACCGCGCAGCAGAAACGCATTGTAACGGCAGGACTGCTGATCCTTGCCCTTATAATTTTACTTGGTTTATGGATATGTAGCTATCCCGCGTATACGCCCATGCCCCCGCAGGACTATGACCATGACCGCTTACTTGAATAATACAGGTGAATACCACATGGGCAGCCTCGAGACCCTGGGCTGGGAAGTTACGGTATGCAACATGCTCCAGTCACCGCAGAGCCCCTGCAGAACTGTACTCGAACATCCAGATTCCTACGGCAACCTGCTCTGCCGGTTTCTTGAAAGCCGAATAGCCATGGACAGTGTACAACGCGTGCTCGAGATCGGTGGAGGCTACGGCAACCTCATGCGTGATCTTCTGCAAAACCGTCCCGGCATGGAAGCAACCTTGATAGACATATCACCGGCACTGCTTCAAAAGCAGCGTCAAACACTGCAGGACGTGAATGCCCGTTTCATTGAATCTGATTTTTTACAGGTAGACCCGCTGCAGATCGAAGGACATCAGCTTGCCATAATGAATGAGAACACAGGCGACTTCCCTACCCTGTGTGACATCCCCCTGTCATTTTTCCATGACCCGGAACCGGCAGACGATCCCCATCTTTCTGCTGCACGGGGTTTTTATAACAGGTATTCACTTGACCTCCCCCACGAGGGGCCGGTATCGTTCAACCTTGGCGCGGCCATGGCCCTTGAAAAGCTGTGCCGGTCGAAAATACCTTACATTTTCATGAGTGAACACAGCTGCCAGGCCAGCGTCCCCGAAAACTGGAGTGACCTTGTACAGCACACCCCTTCACCCAACCCGGAAAGGATACGACTGCACGGGCATGATGAATATACCATCCGTTTTTCAGACCTTGAGAGGATAGCAACAGGGAACGGCTATGTTGTTGAAAGGGGCAATTTCAACAACATACTGCATTGCCAGAAGACCTCCCTTGTACGCTTTATTATGACATCAGGTGCAAGCAGCAGTGACACACACGAAATTATTCGCCAGTTCATTGAAGACGTGTTCAAGTACGAGTATATTCTCTGTACAAAAATGTAACCATTGCACACATCAGTTGTCATAATCTATGTTGTAATTACTCATATGATGATTCTCCCCGCCGCAGGCGGGGGAACTATCCCTATTGCGTTTCATTATAGAGAAAATTATCGTTGTTTTGATAATAACTGGTTTGTAACACTATTTTAAATATTATTGAAAAACCGCGGGATAATGTAATTGTAATAATTAAATGCTTGTAATTCAGGCATAATTTAATACATTACACAAACAGAAAGAACGACAGGAAATTCAGATGAATTATACCATCAGCAAAGAGCAAACAGGATACCGTATACAGATAGAGGGAGACCTGGACCTTTATACCTCGTATGCCATCAAGGACGAAATAAAAAAAGAGTTTATTCCTAACCCGGACCATATGCACGTGGACCTTTCACAGGTGCATTATATCGATTCCGCCGGGATAGGATTACTCATCGAGTTGAAGAAAAACGTTGAAAAACTGGGAAAGAACTATACCGTAAGCAATATCCCGGCAGAACTAATGAGGATGTTCAAATCGATCAGCCTCGACACCATTCTTGGCGAAAGCCTGAAATAAAACGTATTAAGAAGTCTTTTCCATTTCGTTCTTTCTGCGGATCAGGTCCTTGTAATACCTGGATTTCATCTGGTCTGCATCTTCCATCTTCTTGATCTTCTTATTCAGTTCTTCCATGGTGAGCCTGTTGATCTTTTTCTTCTTTTCAGGCTCGGGCGCGCTTACCGGTGCTTCTTCACCGGCGGGTTTTTCTTCAGCGGCAGTTTCTGCTGCAGCTGTTTCTTCAGCAGGTTTTTCTTCCGCTGCTTTTTCTTCAGTTGCCTTTTCTTCCTTCACTTCTTCGGCATTCTCATTTGCCTGTACTTCATCTGCCATTGTTGCGTATCTCCTTTTATTGATATGGTTGGCGTGGTATTCAGAAAGTAATCATACCCCTGCTATTGTCAACTAAATTAAGTGAAGAAAAATACTTGATTTATGGACGGGCACCTGTGAGACTCAAACACATTTCACATAGTATTAACAGGAACTTCATATATCCATGAAATTCCCATAATAGTTTTATCTATTGTAACTGCAAACTAATGATACTACAATATACAGACGGAGACTGAAATGAGCGTATCAACATATATCATGAATTCAATGGAAAGATCCTCCTGGATCCGCAAGATGTTCGAAGAAGGGGCAAAACTGAAGGCGAAACACGGTGAAGAGAACGTATACGATTTCAGCCTCGGGAACCCCGACGTGGAACCGCCAGAGGAATTCTACCGGGTAATGAAAGAGCTGGCAGGGGAGCATGAAGCCGGTATTCACGGGTACATGCCAAACGCCGGGTATCCGCATGTACGGGATGCAATCGCCGACAAGGTCAACCGTGAACATGATGTTAACCTGCAGGGAGATCACATCATTATGACCTGCGGCGCGGCAGGTGGCATGAACGTGGTATTGAAAGCCATTTTGAACAGCGGCGACCAGGTAATCGTCCCGAAGCCCTACTTCGTGGAATATGGTTTTTATATCGCCAATCACGGGGGGAAGATGGTGCTGGCAGATACAAAAGAAGATTTTTCCCTCGACCTTGATACCATTAAAGAGGCAATAACCGATAAAACCCGTGCCATACTCATAAATTCACCCAATAATCCCACGGGACGGGTATATCCTGAAAGCACCATACGGGAACTGGGCAAAATGCTTTCTGATATAAAAAAGCAGTCCGGCCGAGTAATATATCTCATATCCGACGAGCCGTACAGGGAAATAGTATACAAGGGCATAGAGGTGCCCAGCATACTTAAAAACTACACTAATTCCATGGTGGTAACTTCCTATTCAAAGTCACTCTCACTCCCCGGTGAGCGTATTGGCTACGTTGCCCTCAACCCTGGCATTCCGGGTATTGACACCCTCGTATCAGGCTGCATTCTCAGCAACCGTATACTGGGATACGTGAACGCTCCCGCATTTATGCAGCGGGTTGTGGCACGCCTTACTGAAGAGACGGTGAACATTGACGCCTACCAGCTCAGGAAGGACATATTAACCGAAGGGCTGTCTAATGCCGGCTATACTTTCATAGAACCGGAAGGTGCATTTTACATGTTCTGCAAGTCACCCATGGAGGATGACGTTGCTTTTGTTCAGCACTTGTCGAAATTCAACATACTGGCGGTCCCGGGGTCAGGATTTGGGGCACCGGGATATTTCAGGCTCTCGTATTGCGTGTCAGAGGACGTGATCAGGCGTTCCCTGCCCGCTTTCCAGGAGGCCATGAAGGCATTGAAATAAGGGGGTGAACAGGTGGAACTTTACTCGTCCAGGGAAAACCCCTACAGAAAACTTTCACTGATCCTCATGGTACTGGCCGGGATACTGGCCGGCATTATACTGACAAGGATCTTCGTAACGCCCTACCGGGTGCCGGATATCACCATGCAGCCCACCATACAGAAAGGCGAACTGGCCTGGTTTTTGAAAGTGGGAACACCCGAAAAAGGTGAGATAGTGCTGTACCAGAGCCCCCTTCAGCCGGGCCATTACATGGCCGGAAGGATAGCAGCCCTTGCCGAGGATATGGTTGAAGTGAGGGACAAGACCATCCTCATAAACGGCAAGCCGCTGAAAGGCGACTGGAAGGTGACCTGGGAAGATGAAAGAAAGTTCCCCATGAAATTCAGCCAGAGAGACTCAATGCCTGCCATGAAGGTACCCATGAGAAGTTACTTCATCATATCAGACAACCTGGACTTCAGCATGGACAGCCGCTCGTTCGGACCGGTTGACAGGGAACTCGTTGAAGGCACTTTATTGTTCAGGTGATGAATTTACTTACTTGATGTATCATCACTTTTTTCAGCAGTTTTTTCAGACCCTTCCCTGAAAAGATTCTTCACGGTATCCAGCTGTTCCTGTTCACGCTGCCTTTTTCTCTCCCGGGAAAGACGATAGATGCTGTCATCCATTTCCTTCATCACCCAGTATACCGATTCAATTTCCGAGGCCCTGATTATGGGGTCAAGCGCCTCCACTCCAAGGGCCTTCGCTGCATAATGGGTCGCCCAGTATCGCACTTCGGGATCTTTATTCTTGAGACCGTTAAGCATCACGTCACGGTTCTTTTCCTTTTCCTGGCCCGATTCATAGAGCACATACGAGGCAATGATCTCAACACCTGGATCATCGTTGCTGGAGGCAAACTGTTGAACGGCTCCAACCGGCGCCTTGTCTCCCAGGGAAGAGGCCGTCTGCAGGGCTTCCCACTGCACCTCCGGTGAATCATCCTTGAGGCCGGACTGCACTATTTCCGCTATCTGCTGCTTATCATAAAACCCCAGGGAGAAGAGAATAGCCTTGCGCACCCTGGGTTTTTTCTCTTTCTTGTAGCGTTCAACCAGGTGTTGAACCGCCCTGTCATCCTTCAATTTTCCCAGCGCTGTTGCGGCTGCCTGCCGCACCCGCACACCCAGCCTGCTGTCATTGGGTTCTTCGAACTCCTTGTTCAGGTACTCAACCAGCAGCCAGAAGGAAGGCTTATATCCTGAATAGCCCAGGTGATACATGGCGTGTACCCGTTGTTCCCACGATCCGTGTTTCAACCAGTGAAAATAGTCCGCGGCCCCCGCCGTGGAGGTTACAACCAGGCATATTATCAAGATACAAAATGGTCTCATTAATCACTCCGGTATCGTCATTAGTATTATAATATCAAACATGTCCCCTATTCTGTAGTATCCCACTTCATAATTGCAAGTAAAATACTATATATTTTCTTGACCGGCAGCATATCTATGGGCAATATACATATACGGGACATTACATTCCAATATCACACAGGAGAACGCGTATGCTGAAAGCCGTCATCATGGCCGGCGGAGAGGGCACCAGGCTGCGTCCCCTCACCTGTAACAGGCCAAAACCCATGATCCCCATACTGAACAAGCCTGTTATAGAGCATGCCATTAACCTTTTGAAAACACATGGCATAACGGATATCGTTATAAGCCTTTTCTATTTACCCGAAAACGTGCAGAATTACTTTGGCGACGGTACCGAGTGGGACGTCAATATCTCTTACTCCGTGGAGGAATCACCGCTTGGCACCGCCGGTGGTGTCCGCAAGGCCATAGGCAACCACGATGACACCTTCGTGGTACTCAGCGGCGACGGTGTGATCGATTTTGATATAACCGGCATACTGGCATTTCACCGTGAAAAAGAATCACCCTTTACCATCGTATTGAACAGGGTCAGCAACCCCACCGATTACGGCATCGTCATCACCCGAGAAGACGGGAGGATAGAGAAGTTCCTTGAAAAACCCGCCTGGAGCGAGGTGTTCAGTGATACCGTGAATACCGGGATGTACGTTATTGAACCGGGTATTGTCAGGGATTTCATCCCCCGTAATGTAAAATTTGATTTCTCTTTCGACCTGTTCCCCATGCTGCAGAAAGAGGAAATTCCCCTGTACGGGTATATCGCCGAAGGGTACTGGTGCGATATCGGCACCCTCGAAGCATACCGCGAGGCTCATCATGACATCCTGGATGGCATGGTTCGCATGCAGTTTCCCGGGAAAAAGATAGGTGAGAATATATGGGCGGGCAACAGGGTTGAGATCGACTCCACCGCCAGGGTGGAAGGCCCCGTTGTTATTGGTAACTTCGTAAAGATCAAGGCGGGGGCAGAGGTATCAGAGTTCTGTGTCATCGGCGAGAACACCGTTATCGAGGAAAATGCCTCATTGCGCCGAACGGTGGTACTGCACAATACCGTGGTAGGACCCAAGTCCGAGCTAAGGGGAGCCATCATAGGCAAACGTACCGTGCTGGAAGAAGGGGTATCGGTATACGAGGGGGCCGTCATAAGCGATGACTGCCAGATCGGGCAGGGAGCGGAGATCCCGTCCAACATACGTGTATGGCCCGACAAGCTTATCGAACAGGGCACCCGGCTTACCACCGACCTCATCTGGGGGCAGACCGAGAAGAAGGGGCTTTTCGGCACCGAGGGGATCGCCGGTACATTCAACGTTCGGGTCACCCCCGAGTTCGCCTCCAAGCTTGGATCCGCCATAGGCGCGTGGGCCGGCCAGTTCTCAAAGATCATCATAAGCCGGGATACCACATCAGCCTCCCGTCTTATAAAGAGGGCGCTTACCGCCGGGCTTTTGTCCATGGGTAATGACGTGTACGACATGGAAATAGAGTCCATCCCCATTAACAGGTACTCAACCCGTTTCGTGAACGCCGACATGGGTATCTACGTGCAGATCTCACCGCTTACCGGTCTGCAGTTCATACAGATCCAGCTCTTTGACAAACACGGCTTCCAGCTGCCCACCGGCCAGGAAAAGAAAATAGAGAATATATTTTTCAGGGGCGACTATCCCAGGAAAAACGCCTACGAGGTTGGAAAGCTATACTACCCAACCCATCACATAGAGTCATACATCACCAACGCCCGCAAATACGTGGACTACCAACTGCTGAACCAGACCCGCTGGAACATCATCGTTGATTGTTTTCACGGTGCGGCATCGTATGTCTTTCCCGATCTCCTGTCCAGTTTCGGATGTACCACCACCGTGCTGCGTGGGCAGATGAAGGAGTTTGTCAGCGAGGAGGAAATACGCGACGAGACCCGGAAATCCATTGATAACATCGTAAAAATGGCGAAAGCCAACCGGGAGATCGCGGTTATCATCGGGCCACACGGCGAACAGCTTACCATCGTGGACGAACGGGGAAACATACTCTCCACCGATGACGTGAGCGCGCTGCTGTGTATATATTACCTGAAGTACAGGGGGGAAAAGCTCATCAACATTCCCGTCACATCCTCCATACGCATGGATATGATCGCCGGCAACTACGGTGGCACGGTTGTACGCACCAGCTCCAAGCTGCGGTCTCCTGAAGATGCAGATGACATATTCATGGAAACCCGGTCTGGAAGGTATCCATACCTGGAACAGGATTACGATCCCATGATCACCTTCCTGATAGTCCTTGAATTCGCAGCACGTGAAGGACGGGCATTGCACCAGCTCCGTGAAGAACTCCCTTCGACCAACCTGTACCGGGTTTCCATACCCTGTACCCATGAGGAGAAGGCTTCCATCATGCGTTCATTCACCTCGTCAACGGAAAGAGGAACCATTGAAATGATTGACGGTATCCGTATCATTCACGATGATGGATGGATACTCATACTGCCTGATGCCACCCAGCCGCTTATCCACCTTTACGCGGAGGCAGACACTGTTGAACGCAGGGATGAGATCATCGAGGAATATACACTGAGAATAAAAAAATTCAGATCAAGCGTATCATGACAGGAGAGAACCCCCATGTTTGACGTAAACAAAGACCGTCTTGTACAAACCTTTACCGACCTTGTGAAAATACCATCTCCTTCATGGAAAGAAGATGACGTCATACGCTACATTGAATCTTTCATGAAAAAGCGTGACATCGCGCTTGAAAAGTATTCATGCGGCGATTCCTATAACCTGCTTGCCCGCATGAAGGGGGACAGCCATGCCATCCCGGTACTTTTCTCGTGCCACATGGACACGGTTACCCCCTGTGAAAACGTAAAGCCTGTTGTGACCGACAAGAAGATAACCTCTGACGGCACCACCATCCTGGGATCTGACGACAAGGGAGCACTTGCCGGTTTCCTCGAGACCATCGACGTGCTCAGGGAAAACGATATTACCCATGGTCCCGTTGAGTTCCTTTTCAGCTGCGCCGAAGAGGTGGGGCTGTATGGCATGAAGGGTTTTGATCTCAGCAGGGTTAAATCCAGGTACGCCTTTATATTCGACAGCGACGGCAAGGTGGGCAATATCATACTCAAGGCGCCCTATCACAGCACCATGGAATTGAACGTAAAAGGGAAAGCCGCACATGCGGGCATGGAACCTGAAAAAGGGGTCAGTGCCATACGCATACTTTCAGATATACTCAGTGTCATCCCGCACGGCCGCATTGACGAAGAAACAACCGTGAATGCCGGTATCATCACCGGGGGACGCGCCACCAACATCGTTGCCGAGAATGCCTACTGCAAGCTTGAAGTGCGCTCCCTTGATAAAAAGAAGCTCTCGAATATTGAAAAGCAGATCCAGACCATAAGCAAAGAGGCGGCCGCAGAAGCGGGCGGCAGGGTAAACATAAAGGGCAACCTTGAATACTCCGGCTTCTCCCTGGACGAAGATGATCCCATAATAGACCTGGTCACATCATCCATGAAAGAGGTGAAGATCAAGCCTTCTTTCGGCATTTCCGGCGGCGGCAGTGACACCAACATCATTAATGCCGCCGGCATCAAGGCAGTCAACCTGTCCGCCGGCATGCAGAAAGTGCATACCACCGACGAGTACATCATGATAAAAGACCTGGAGCGAATAGCACAGCTTACCCTTTCAATCATACGGAACGCGGTAGAAAGTTAACCGCAATAAACCATCCACCAACAACCGTCAAAACATGCGGAACAGCTTAACCAGGAAGTACGCACCGCAGAAGAGGGTAAGGGGCAGGGTGAGAAACCAGGTGAACACTTCTGACATCTTCACCGCCGAGGCATGTATTACCTTTTTACCGAAATAGGAATAGTGAAAATGCTCCGGATCCTGTGTTCTCCTGTATATACGAACGGCTATCCTGATCTTAACAAGCAGCATAATGGCGAATATGAGCCCGGATTCTATAAAGATCATCCGTTCAAGGTTCAGTTCCTTCATTTCTTTAGGGAAAATGAGGATGAAGACCGACATGAACATGCCAAGAAAAACATTGATTATGGTGGTTACAAGGAACCCCTTGAAATCCTTATCCTGCTTGCTGGCAATAAAACTACCAATATAATAGACATGAACGATAAAGGATATCTGGAGGATAATGATGAACGTGAGGACAATCATTGTACAATAATTTTCCGGGAATCATCCTGTGGTATCTGGGTTAAAGGCAATCAAACTGTATCAGAGTGAACATTAGTAAGTCAATAAAAAAGATAAAAATTAGAACCCAATTTTTATTGAACAAAAAGGGCACTTAATGTATACTACGTCGGCTGGGAACCCATGCCCGGGAATACGTGACTGGAAGGTTCACATGGACATAGATAAAAATGGTATCCACCTATTTACGCTTCTGGCCAACGTCGCTGATGTACACCCGAACAAAATATTTTTTTCTTTTAACGACCGGGAGTACAGCTACGGGCAGGTAATGTCAGCAGCACAGTCCTGCGCCCACGCTTTTGCACGACTTGGAGTTAACAAGGGGCAGCGGGTAGTTTTGCAATGCGGCAACAACCCTTATTTCATTTTTGCCTTTTTTGGGATCATGCAGCTTGGCGCCACCGCCATACTTGTCAACCCTGCAGCCCGCGTACATGAAATGTCCTATTACTATACAACCGGCCAGGCGTCCATGATCATCACCGACGGCAGCCTGGCAACGCAGTTCTCAAAACAGGTAGAAAAATTCCCCGGTGCAACATTTATAACACTTTCCCCTGCTCCCGGCTTCGAATCCATAGAGTCCATCCTCTCCGGGGAAAGGGAGCTGAACATATGGAATGAAACCAGGCTGGATGATCCGGCGGTAATAATATTCACTTCTGCCATGGATGGCTATGCCCTGGGTGCCACCCTGTCCCATAACAATCTTACCAGGAGTGCGGCCATAACATCGAGCCTGTTCAAGGATAACGGCGGCAGGTTCGTTGCCATTTTACCTTTTTTTCACGCATTCGGGCTTACCACTTCACTGATCATGCCGTTATTGAATACCCGGGAAATAATTCTTATCCCCCGTTTTTCCCCGAAAAAACTGATACAGGTACTGGCCAGGCCCGATACAGGTTTCATTACAGCCGTTCCCGCCATTTACCGCATACTGAAAAACCTCCTTTCACCCGGTACGGATTATTCACACATCACCGTATGGGTAAGCGGGGGTGATTTTTTGCCTGTATCGTTACAGCAATGGTTCCAGGATACCTGCGGTATCATTATCAGGCAGGGATATGGCCTTACAGAGGCATCACCCATTGTAACCTGGAACATCCCTGATCGGGATCCCAGGCCGGGATCAATCGGGAGGGCAATGCCTTACAACTCGGTAAAAATAGTACACAATGGACTTGACTGTGAACCGGGAAAGGAAGGAGAACTGCTTGTAAAAGGCCTGAATGTTACCAGGGGGTATTACAATAATCCCGGCAAAACATCTCAGTTTATTAAGGACGACTGGCTGCATACAGGGGACATCGGCTGCATGGACAGTGATGGATACTTTTTTCTAACAGGCCGGAAGAAAAACATGATCCTGAAAAATGGATTCAACGTATACCCTGCTGAAGTTGAACGTATCCTGTCATTATCACCGGGGATCGAAAGTGTCCGGGTATCAGGACACTACGAAATATCCGGGGATGCATCTTCGGTGGAATCACTGCACGCAACCGTTATTAGCTCCGGCAACTCCCGGATTACAGAGGAAGAAATACGTAAATGGTGTATTGAGAACATATCCTCCTACAAAATTCCGGATACACTTGAAATAAGCCACTAATGACATTACATCCTGCTGCACTTGCTTATACTAATTGAATTGTAACGGAAAATTAAGACAAAAAAATGAGGTATTCAGGCGAATACCTCTTCAAAGTAAGCATAGCGGAATACTTTGGAAGGAAATTGTTGTGTACCAGGATTTTCCCAGCTCA
>CAYFSO010000062.1:0-17506 GCA_964345775.1 uncultured Leptospiraceae bacterium
TTCACATCAGAATTATAATTCATATTACCGATTTTTCTCCCCCACGTTTTTTAAAAGAAGGAAATGGTCAGAGATCCCGGTACGACTCAACTGGAAGCAATGAAATTAATTGATTAACATATATATAAAAATTAATTTAAAGTCAATTATATTTTTTTAAAAAAGTATGGTTTTACTTTATTTGAGTTATTGACAAAATGTCATTTAATGCGAATATGTGTTTTAATACTACATGTATACACTGCATGTTTTGATAAATAAATACGCATCAGTGAAACATGGGATAAACACAATGCTGGGATCGTTAATGCTAGATGATATACGTGAAAAACGCCAGATCTTAAAAAACGCACGGGAAATTGTATGGGTGCTCGCCGAAAACCTTGGGGAGAGGACGCTTCGATCCTATGATAACCTGCAATCAGCCCGTTCATATATACACGAGACAATGTCCGGTTACAGCGAAACCGTCAAGGAACAGCCCTATGACGTGGACGGGCATGAAGTAGCTAATATTATATCAGAGATCAGGGGATATGAAGCGCCCGAAAAAATTGTGCTTATCGGGGCCCACTATGACACCATCGAAGATACCCCCGGGGCAGATGATAACGGGACAGCGGTTGCAGGCCTTCTTGAATTGCACAGGCTGCTCTCCCGGTTTACCTTTAAAAAAACCATTCGGTTCGTTGCGTTTACACTTGAAGAACCACCTTTTTTTTCAGGACCTCAAATGGGGAGCATGGTACATGCCAAATCATGCAGTGAAAACAATGAAGACATCGACCTGATGATATGCCTTGAAATGATCGGATATGGTGGAAAACGATATCCCCAGGATTACCCCGTAGGAAAAATGAAAGGCGAGTACCCGCCATATGGGAATTTTCTTACAGTGGTGGCCCTGCCGACCTATGCCCCCTATGCGTATGCCTGGAAACGTATATATAACAAGTTCGCGAAAAGAAACATCTATGAGCTCATAGGGCCTGCGTCCATACCGGGCATAAACCTTTCAGATCACTATTCATTTAATAAGAACGGTTACCCGGCAATAATGTTGACTGATACCGCATTCTACCGCAACAAGAATTATCATACAGAAAATGACACCTTCGATACCATCAATTTCAAGTTCTTAAGCGATAACATTTTTAACATGTTTATCACCATAAAGGGTATTGCCAACAATACCGGGGATCCGCATGAGTGGTAAGATCGAAATACAGGTAAAAGACGCGCACAGGCTGATAAATCCCGGCCCCGTTGTCCTTGTTGGCGCACAACACGGACAGGAGGCAACCATCTCAACGGTTGCCTGGCACATGCCGGTAAGCAGCTGGCCAAAGATCATTGCCGTATCTCTTGCACTGAAAAGATACACCCTTGAATTGATCGAAAAATCCATGGCTTTTACAGTGAACATCCCCGTATATTCCCAGTTGAAGCAGGTTACATTTTGTGGAACATATTCGGGGAGGAATGTGAACAAGCTTCGGGAGGCAGGATATACTCCCGTGCAATGCGGTTCTGTTGATTCATTTTTCCTTAACGAGTGTATCGCGCATATGGAATGCTCTGTGCATTCCATAACCGAAACCGGTGATCACCGGATCGTCACAGGTGAGGTGAAAAAAGCTTTTGCCGATGAAAACCTGTTTAACGAGGATGGGGTTATTGACATCAACAGGGTACACCTGATACACCACCTTGGCGGCACCCATTTCGGTATTTTACACTCATCAACAGAAAAGGAGTAGCATATGGAATGCAAATAGGATAAGAACCTTGCAGCTTGTAATTGTACATACGAACCATGTTCCCGCATTTGAACATTTCTCCCGGCTGGTGAATGCCGGCAGGGTATAACATACCAGTGTATTACCCTTTTTTCAGGTACTTAAGGGGGTCTTCGGCTTTACCCGCATGGTTTATCTGGAAATGCAACCTGCAGTCGCGTGCATCTACCCTCCCCAGCACTTTCCCGGCGGGAAGGCGTTGCCCTTTCCGCACGAACACGTCATCAAGGTTTGAGTACACGGTAAGGTACCTGTTGCCGTGACGAATAACAACGTAATTA
This sequence comes from uncultured Leptospiraceae bacterium, assembly GCA_964345775.1. Classification (GTDB taxonomy): domain Bacteria; phylum Spirochaetota; class UBA4802; order UBA4802; family UB4802; genus M55B154. Next base: position 2,081 of record CAYFSO010000062.1, read on the forward strand.
CCAAATCCTCTCATGTTACCTGTTTTCTCAACAACCCCTGACGCGCTTGACCTCACCTCCGCGCGGCCCCTGCTCTGTATATACACACCTATGGACTTAACCCCGTCTCCCCCGTCTTTCATGTATTTAATTACCGGTGAAACAGGCCAACTGAACCTGGGTTTGCCGCTGTTACTTTTTCCAGGAGTATTTTTCGAAAATCTGCCGGCAGAAGGGACTTTCAATACAGTGCCAACATAAAGATTGTTCTTATTGGAAATATTATTAATTGCACATAAGCTCTCAACAGAGGTTCCGTACTTCCTTGAAATGCTGTAAAGGGTATCACCCTTTTTCACCCTGTGAGTAATCACTTTCTTATTTGTGGCGGCTTTACCTGGTTTGCCGGTTTTAACCGTTCCAACTGTTCTTTTCCGGGGAACTCCTGTTGAGCTGTTGTCCTTGTACGCGGTGGGGCGCATATACCTGTTCCCAGGTACGGCTTTCCTCTGTTTACTCCTTTCACGTTTTCCCGAGTCATCCCTGTTGTATTCTTCAAAGAAAGAATCATCCTCATTCCATGAAAAATGCTGTTCTTTAGATGATGAACGCTGATAATTCTTTTCTCCGTATCCAGCCGTTTTATTCCTTCTCACCATGTTTTGAGGCGGCACACAGGATACGAACAGCCAGACCAGTACCATGCTGCACACAGGCAACAGGTATATCTTCCGTGATGGGTACATGGAACATCTCCTTATGTTCCCGGCACTCTAACAGTTGCACATTTACCGGTTATTTATGAAATATATCCCCTTATCTTTATAATCGGAGGATGACAGGCTGAAGTTTAGAATTTTATTCCTGGTAATGACCGGTAGAGGTTATAGTCAGCTTTCCATGCCGCACGTTCTTAATAGCAAGCAGGTTATCGGCTATGCGTTTTACCTCTGAAGCAGTACCCCTGAGGAGCAGCACCTCAAGACAGTTGTGTTCATCCATATGCACGTGAACTGTTGATATGATATTGCCGAAGTGTTCATGCTGTACATCATTTAACTTGTCCGATATCTCGTGCACATCATGACTGTACACCAGTGTAAGCGTACCCATGACTTCCGATTCGGGATCGGAAATTTCATCTTTGATCAGCATATCCCTGATAAGGTCCCGTATTGCCTCGGACCTGTTGACATATCCCTTTTCAGTGATAATGGAATCAAATCGATCAAGAAGTTTTTCATCAATTGAAACACCAAACCTGATTATGTTCTGCATTTATTACTCCAATATTGTATATTTATATTTTTAAATATATATAATGTTTAATTGATTGACATGCTGAACTGCGCCATATAGGGTATACCCATTCACAGCAGGGACGCAAACGTTTTTTCTTCGCAGTCCAAACACTTGCCGTACCATATATTCTTTAACAGGAAAAGAAATATGAAACAGACATTGCCACCGGAAAACCAGCATCAGGATACTGCACGTAACAGCTCATCTGCAGGCAGAAGATCACGAAAAAAGACAACGTTTGATCACGTATTCGACATCATAATACAGTATAGGAACTCCAGGCTGTTTCGTTGGGTTCACAATCATCCCGGACTGGCAATGGCGATAGTTGCCCTGTGGGGAATGCTAATAATTATCATGTTCATCCTGTTTGTCATGATCAGGATGGTTCCCGCCTAACAGTATTCCTTCATACCCGCGATCAGTCTTATCTGTGCCCGGAGGTTTTCAATATAAGCGTTCCTCTCCTGGTAGATAGTTCCTTTTTCGTCGTATTCAACACGAACCATATTGTTCAGAGCCTTTTCCGTGTCACCACCTGCTTTATCCAGGTACGTCTCTATGCACTTCCTGTATTCTTCGGTAGCATTCAAGCTGTTTTCAAAGAAAACCTTCACATCATCACCCGAGAACACCCATCCATGACCCATGCAAATAATTTCAGGTTGCAATTCCGCCATTCTTTCTATTGAATGCAAATAATCATAATATGAAGTAAGAAACTCCGCCTGTACGGTGGAGCCGTCTTCTCCCTCTGGAATACCTATCGCTTCTCCCGGGAACAGTATTTTCTCTTCGGGCATGAAATACGCCAGTGAATCACGTGTATGACCGGGTACTTCGTACACTTCGAGGACATGTTTTCCTGTATCAATGGAATCACCATCTTTCAACTTCAGGTCAAGAAAAACCTCTTCGATACGAACATCCTCCTCTCCGGTCACATCTGAAAACATGGGACGCTGTATATCGCTCAGGTTTGTCATGTAATCAACCACCTTCTGTTTAGCCAGCAGCTGCTCAATCTTTTCCGCACCGCCAAGCGAAAGGTGGGGAATTTTCCTTTTCAGGTACGGCATAGCCCCTATATGATCATAATGAGAATGAGTGGCTACCAGGTATTGTAACGCATCCGGTTGCCCAAACAGCTGACCCATCTCCCTGTAATACCGCGGACCAAGAAGGTTTATGCCCGCGTCTACCATCAGTGAAGCATTGTCCTTAATCACATATAACGGGTAACTAACTGGCCCTATTACATGAATATCTCCAGCTATTGTTCCCTGCGCATACCGTTTCACAATATTCCTCCATCTTGCAACTTGCTTTATTTAAATGCCTCACCAATTGACGTCAATCGTATTTTACCCGTTCATTTTATCAATAATATCAAAAGATGTGGACAACATGCTATTATTTATATAGTATGTAATTCTGTAAAAGGAGTATAATAGAGCGTGCAAATTCGTAACAACACGAAATTGACCAGGAGACTGGTTATACTTTCAATTGTCACTGTCATAATCGGGTGTATATTCAGCACCAGCGTCACTCCCGTATATTCTGACCTGGGAATTTCTGAGACAACAAAATCCTACAACTATCGTTCCGGGCTTATTAATATCAGAAGCACCAACGGCAAGCTGTATGCGTATATAGTGCTGCTTTTCAACGAGAACCCCCATTTTGTAAACCTGATACAGGAAGACAGCATTCCACTGGAGCTCATGCAGAATGACCAGTTCCATATAAAACAGTACAAGCAATACCTGAACAGGGTCAAGGACAAGTCGCTTCGAAAACTGGCACGCCGGGTACTGGAACTCTATACACATCCAGGCAAGTTCAAATCGGCCGAAATAGAAAAAATAGAATCCCAACTGGGCAAAAGGAACATTATTCTAAGGTTTTCAAGGTACAGGATGGAAAGGGTTGATAAGATGGTCCTTGATTACTGCATCTTTGGGAAAAAAAGGCCTGTAAATATTGCCCATCCACTTTTCAACATAAGTGAACGTATTTACAATATTAAACCCTTCATCTACTATGATGAATTCTCTACCAGCAATTCTACCTTTTACTTTGACATGATATACATCAACCCTGAAGAAGTGCACAACGATTACATTATTGCCAGTAAAATAATGCAGAACAAATCAGTGAATTCCATGTTCTTTGTGGGTGCACATGTTTCCGATGATATAGTGTACTGCCTTAAAAACGCATTCAACGGGAAGAATGATATTAAAAGCGAGATAAGGAGACTTTTTGAGATCCATGAGCTTACTCACAAGATACTGAATAACCATTACGATATTTATGACCAGGTAACTGGAGAGGAGATGGCACTTTCAAGTACAGTATACTATAATCCCTACCTTGGGTTGGCAGTAATGTACAGCTATCTTGATTATAACGCGATAAACCCACATCGCATAGCCGCCACAAACTTTATTAAATACATTAGTCAACATATGAACAATAACAGGTATACAAAGGACCCATCCCTGGTAAAAGATCTTTCAGCCGATGAGATAAAAAATATCGCGCGACAGCATTTTCATACAACACTGAAAAAGCTCAAGTGATACATGTACAATACGTCACGTCAATATCAGTATCTTATCCGGTGCGGGTTCATTTGCTTCATATCCTCAAATGAGCTTTCAGGATTACCGGTATAACCGTCCGGTATCTCTCCAACTATACTTGCAAAAGACTCTTTTACGTCAGGCATTAGGTAATGTTCAAGCCTTTCAAGGTATTCAATCACGCCGTCTCTGCATTTTTTCAACAGATCTTCAACTGATTCATGATGCAGGCCGCCATCACCAGCTGGATAAAACCAGCGTTCCCTGTGCAGGTTCAGCAGATGCTTGTTTACCCTCCTGGGGTCAGGGTATTGCACAATGAAATCGCTATACCACGGCAGGTTTCTTCGTATATTTTTCAGCAACTTTACTATCCACGGCCGCCTGCTCTGTTTTAACCTGTACACAGTGCGCATGGCACCGGGAACAATATCCATTACTCCCCTGCTGTCTGCAACAGGATTTTTGTCTTCACTTCCCATCTTCCAGATCAACTTTTTATACTGAACAGGATATATTTCTTTTATAGCACCCAGCAAAAGAGCTTTAGCAGATCGCATCATTTCTTCCTTCTCAGCACCGGATACCGGCGGAAGAAGGTCCTCCAGGCGGAACAAATAATTATCCGTCTCATAATAATATTCGAAGTACTGGTCAATGTTATACTGGTGCAACAGGTACTGCTCGCGGTAAAACCGCTTTTCACTGTTATTCCCATTGGAAGGGAAACCTGCCCAGTAATACACGTAGGGATGGAAAAACGCATCAGAGACAACATGGGCGAGATATCCGTACAGGTATGCCCTTTGAAGATTATACAAGCTTGTCTCCCTGTTATTATTGTCTTTCAGTGATCTTGCCATTACAGTCACCACATCACGACCACCTCTTCCATGTAGAAGAAAGGATATTCTGCTGCCCTTGAACACATTTTCCCTGTTACACGGAATGTAATCGAATATATCAGGCCCGGTTGTACCAAACAATGCTGCATTCCGGAAACGGGGATCCGAGAACCGAACGATAAGCATGCGGGTGAGGAAATTCCTGTATTTCTTTTTAGGAAGGAACTCTATCATTTCATGCATTATCCTGTGATGTGTAACTATTCCCGGCATATGGCTGCACCGTTCCCCTTGTATATACGTTTATATCCCGGCAAAGCGAGAATGGGGATATGGCGTTTCTGATATCCCCTTATAACTTTAAGGTTACCCTACTTATGACATTCGTTGCATTTCAGTGGCGCCTTTCCCTGTTTTGTCCTGTGACATCCATGGCACTTGGCATGGATCGTGTTATACCCGCCATTGGCGGAATCGAAATGGCACTCTTCCATTGAACATGATTGTCCAGCTTTTCCAGTGTGATGACAAGTAATACATTTCACCACCCCGTTTTTCTGGTGAATCATGTGATTAAAAGTCACCTGCCCCATCTTAGGTGAACTGCTTGATTTATTAACCTTAACTATTCCCGCGGCAAACAGCACCATGGGTACAGAGAGGAGAATAACCACAAAAATAATTCCTGTTCGTTTGGTCACGACGCTTCCCCCTTGTACTTCCCATTTTCCCATTGCCCTTCGATCGTCTTTCCATCGGGGAACGTGTATACACCCTGTCCGTGAGGCTCATTGTCCTTCCATTCACCGGTATACCGTGCACCATCGGGCCATACGTAAGTTCCCTTGCCATCGCGTTTCCCGTCTTTCCATGTACCGGTATAGCGGGCTGTGCTTTTCCAAATATATTCACCCTGCCCTTCTCGCTCACCGTCTTCATAGTTACCCTTGTACACATCACCTGATTCAAACTTGTAAACACCTTCACCTGTTCTCTGTTTTTCTTTGAAAGACCCTGAATATTCACCATTCTCAAATTCCATCTGCCCTGATCCGTCTATACAATCACCATCAACACAGTTTTTTGGTTGTCCCATGGAACATCCACAAAAGAACACCAGGAGAAAAGATACAGCAAACCCCATGTATGACTTCATAATAAGACCCCCTTTATAATTTGCATTTATTACCCGCGTACGCACTATCCGTATAGTTTCATTGTTATATCCTTATGCCTTCAATAGCAAACATTTTTTCAGAACTACAGCACGAATATCTGCAAATACTATTTTTCATGATTAATGATCAATCCCTGCTATACTAATAGCAGAAAGTGAATTTAAAAATACCGATCGATAGAAGGAACCATTATGCACGATCATGAATCACCGGTTGTAGACATGGGTCTCTATGCAAGGCTAAGGGACATGGAAAAAGATCTGAAGGTAGAGATCGAAGACAGCAAGAATGAAATATTGCACGAGATGAATAAAAGAGAAGAATACCTGGTACATATTATCAGGGTATTACTGGCAAAGATAGACGCCATGGAAAGTCCTTCGAAATTACGTGTTATCGAGGATGATAAACCGGATGAAACATCCGGGAAACAACGAAAAAAGAAAATATTTTTCGGATTATAAAATATTAACTATATTCGCGGCATTTTTTTGTTGACCTGTTGCAGCAGTTGCTATAATAGAATATATAGAATGTTCCGGGGATGACCTCGCCGGGGCAATTACATATAAATTCCGTACCACAAGTACGGAATTTTTTATTAATATCAGCATGTTATTATACAAGTACCTCGTTCATCCAGTTAACATACTCTTTATCGCCATTTATAACAGGCAGACCTATGATCTCCGGCACATCGTATGAATGCAGTGACCGAACTTCTTTTCGTATTCTTTCAAAAAGAGTTGTCCTGCTCTTGATTATAAGCAGGTATTCTTCATCGTCACATGTTTTTCCCTCCCACTTGTACAATGACCGTACCGGACCAACCATGTTCACACATGCCGCCAGGTCCTTTTGTACCAGTGCATCGGATAACTGCTTTCCCTCTTCCGTTGATGACACCGTACAGTAGATAACACAATATTCTGTCATACTCTTTTCCTCTATTGACACTATTGATTATTCTCCTTCCCCTTTTCTTCAAACCTGTTCTTTCTTCTCTGTGCAGCTTCCCGGTTACGTCTTTTCTCTTCGTCGGTTTCAATTATAAGCTGCGGTATCTCTATTGACCTGCCGTTTTCATCCAGGGCTACAAAAGTCATGTAGGCTGATGCAGTATGGCGAACCTTGCCAGTTTTAAAATCCTCGGCCTCTATTCGAACACCAATTTCCATTGATGTTTTACCCACGTAGTTTGCACTGGCTGTTATCCTGAGAAGATCGCCAACGAAAACCGGGTTGTGAAAATCCAGCCGGTCAATCGATGCGGTCACCATCTGATAGCCCGAATGCCGTGCTCCCACGATCCCTGCGGTGTTATCCACAAGCTTCATGATGCTCCCGCCATGAACATTACCGTAAATATTTGCATCATAATGCATCATCTGCTGAACAACTGTTACACTGCTGTCCCTGACCCTTTTCGCTTCCATGTTACCTCCATCATTCTTTTTTTAACCCTGATTCATAATTTTTGCAACCAATTATCCCCCGGCATTGTCTTAACATGTGACAGGGTATGCTATAACCACTGTCATCACAGTAAACGCATATTCATTAATATTATTCAGGGAAAGGTTATATAATGACGGTATTACCAGGCGAGAAGTTCTCCTTTTATTCACATTTTTTCGGTGCCATCGCAGCACTGGCAGGAACAGTAGTTCTGATTTTTAAAACTGCTACTGACCCAACATATGTAACAACGGCCATCATCTACGGTATTTCCATAACATTTCTTTTTACGGCCAGCTCGCTGTATCACGCCCACAAGCGGGCCGAGAATGAAAACTCAATATGGCGAAAAATTGATCATGTTGCCATTTTCGTTATGATCGCCGGGACATATACACCCATATGCATTGTATACCTGGACGGGTACTGGCAGACAGGAATTATCATGGCCCAGTGGGGAATCGCCATACTGGGATTTTTCTTGACGGTCATCTACCCGAAAGCACCACGTATATTGTACACCATTCTGTACCTGGTAATGGGGTGGATGGCGATTATACTCATTAAAGAAATAATGAACACCATGTCGCCATTGAACCTGTTCTATCTCTTCTCCGGCGGGATCGCCTTTACCGTGGGAGCAATCATCTATGCCATAAAAAGACCTGTCATAAAGCCGGGTGTATTCAGCTTTCATGAACTATTTCATATCTTCATTTTGATCGGGGCCGCGCTCCATTACCTGATGGTCAACAGGGCCTTATCTGCAGCCCTTTCAGGCACATAGGAGAACTGCCCCGGCCTTCTTTCCTGGTACAATTACGCAAGTACCAGGATAACGGCTACAACGGTGACGATCCCGGTCAGGGAGATGCCGGCCCTTGTTTTCCAGTCGGCATTTGCACCTGTCTCTTTTGGGAGCGCCCCAACCCCAAACAGTAGACCAACTATTGCTATCCCGAAACCGGTTGCGGGATATGCTATTGAGAGCGGGGTCAACAAGGTGAATCCCAGTCCAATCAATCCAAGAACTATTGCTGTTACAGCCATGATAACCTCCTTATCAGTATCTACAATATCAATCTACTTTATTATATACACCGACAGGACTTCAGGTCAAGTGCCGTAAAATACTGGATTGACCAGGTGCCACCGGTGTTACTGCAAGTATGTTGACAAATCAGGCCACCGGGATGAAAATACTCCAAGACCACTTTAGCGGGAAATCATAATGACAATGCCAGGTGACATCCTTTTCAAGGATTATTACAGGATACTTGAGATACCTGCCGATGCAGATACCCATACCATCAAGAGCGCCTTCAGGAACCTTGCCAAGAAAACACATCCGGACGTCAGCGACGATCCATCCAATTACGCGTCTTTTGTATTGATCCGTGAAGCCTTCGACATACTCACCGACCCCGCGAAAAGAGAACAATACGATACGCTCTGGAAACGATATCATACCCACACCACCGCCAGAGATGATGAAGATTATTTTGATACAGTTTTCAGGGATTTCGGTGATCCACGCAGTGGAGCCTACCATGACGAGTGGGAATTTTTTGTCCGTGATCCGAATGAGTATCTCAGCATGTTCGAAGCCACCATTAAACTGTTCACCTCATCCATGCTGGCTGCAATGATAAGCGGCCTGGTAACTGCCGGTGTGTTTACATCGCTGCTTGTTTTCCTTTTCCTGGTGGTCACCCTTTCCGCCTCGGTTCTTTTTTTTGTCTCTTACGCCTCGTCGTCCGCACTGGCAGGTGTGGTGATCACCATTCTTTTCATTCGAAGACTGCATGAACGCCTGCAAACCTTCTCGGTGTGGATGGTACCGCAACTTGCCGGGGCCATTACCCGTCCCCTGAAGGGAATTCCCATGGCAAAAGGGAAGTGGATGATCTTCTGCAGCTATACAGCCACGATTATCATGCTTGGTACCTATGGGTGGATTGCCATATCATGGATGTACCGTTTTATTTCAGAACAGGCACTTACCTGGAAGTCTCTCATTGCAACCGGGGGCATCAGCACGGTCATTGTGCTGGTTGCATCTTTCTCAACAGCCATCATGTTTGATATTATCCATGCGGCACTTTCCATGTACCCGAAGATACAGTATACCCGTTATACAGGAAAAATGCACACCGGGATTGAATATTCCCGTCCCCTCCTCGGGTATTCTACCGGTAACCGGATAGGGGAGAATAAATGATACAGCTTGAAAACGTAACCATTGCAACCGGGGACAAGACCATCATACAAAACGTCTCCCTGTCTGTTGATGCCGGACAAAAGGCAGCTCTATTCGGGAAATCCGGGTCAGGGAAATCCACCATACTGCTGTCCTTAATGGGGGCACGGCCACCAGTATCGGGAACCATTAGACTGAATGGTCTTGTTGTAAGTCCCTCAACCATCAGGGAAGTGCGGCAAAAGGTTTCCTACATATCACAGGAACCGGTGCTTGGTACACAACTGGTACGAGAGGCATTGCTATTACCTTTTACCTTCAGGGCCCGGACGGCACCCTGTCCCTCAGATGAAGAGGTAACTGAAATACTTGAAAAACTGCAGCTTCCCATCTCCATACTTGACAGTGAAGTGTCGGTGATATCAGGCGGTGAAAAACAGCGTATTGCCATTGCCCGCGAACTGCTGCAAAAAAAGGATATTTTTATTCTCGACGAAGTCACTTCGGCACTGGACAGGGAAAGTAAAAGTGCAGTAATGCGGCTTTTCAGGAACAGTGGATTTACCGTGCTCTCCGTATCACATGATCCCGACTGGATGGCTGTATGTGATACTTACTATCATGTAGACGGCGGGACCGTTGAGAAGGTACATGATTTCCGTCCTTTTATGGGAGAGATGACATGATACAGCTTGAAAGGGGGTATCGACCATGCAGACCATTGATATAAGTTTCATATGGATGGGTGCATTTTACCTGCTGCTGATAATACCGGTAGTTATACTCTATTACCTGAATACCGGCCTGACACGTACCATATTCATCGCTGCTTTGCGAATGACACTGCAACTTGGCTTCGTTGCGGTATACCTTGAGGTTATCTTCAGCCTCAACAGCATCTGGCTGAACCTCCTGTGGATACTGGTGATGATGGTGGCGGCAAACGTGAATATACTCACCGGCTCGGGCCTTAAAGTAAAACGGTTCTTCATGCCGGTGTTTGCGGGACTTCTCATGGGGGGTTCCCTCATCATAGGATTCTTCGTCTTCCTTGCCATAAGGCCCGAACCGGTTTACGATGCCAGGTATCTCATCCCCATAAGCGGCATGATACTGGGTAACTGCCTCAGGGCCAATGTCATATCACTTGAAAGGTTCTACTCGGGCCTGAGAAAAAACGAGAAGGAGTACCTCACCTATCTCCTCATGGGGGCTTCACTGCACGAAGCTACCCGCCCATTCGTGCAGGAATCGGTGAAACCGGCGCTGGCACCCACCCTTTCGACCATGGCCACCGTTGGCCTTGTGTCCCTGCCGGGTATGATGACCGGGCAGATCCTTGGAGGCTCTGACCCCACCGTGGCCATCAAGTACCAGGTGGCCATAATGATATCCATCTTCACCGCAACGGTACTCACTGCCATTCTCAACCTCTACATGAGCATGAGAACCGCCTTCACCGAATACCAGATGCTTGATACCGGTATTTTCAGCGGTTAAGCAGTTCTTCCCAGTTTCCCTGCAGTGTGGGTGCGTTCAGTCCTTTTTCCAGTATCTCCATGAACCTGGTACGGGGGACATCCACCGCGCCGAAACGGTCAAGGTTCTCCGTGTACACCTGGCAGTCCAGCAGAAGAAAGCCATGTTCCCTGAGCCTGTGAACCAGGCTCACCAGCGCAACCTTGGAGGCATTGTCCACCGTGGTAAACATGGATTCACCAAAGAACAGGCCACCCAGTGACACGCCGTACATGCCTCCCACCAGTTTCCCGTCCTGCCATGTTTCAACCGAATGTGCAAACCCCAGTTCATGCAGACGTACGTATGCATCACGCATTTCGCCGGTGATCCACGTCCCAAAGCTGTTTCGCCGCGGCCTGCTGCAGGCGTGGATCACCTGGTGGAAGGCGCTGTCAAAGGTAACCTGGAAAGGATCCTTCCGCATGAATTTTTTCAGTGAGCGTGATACGTGTATCTCGTCGGGGAAAAGCACGAAACGTGGATCGGGGGACCACCAGAGAATGGGCTGCCCGTCAGAATACCAGGGGAATATACCGCTGCCGTAGGCTGCAAGGAGCCTTTCAGGAGAAAGGTCTCCACCAACCGCTATTATTCCTTCCGGTGATGCAAGTTCTACCGGCGGGAACAAGGGTTCCTGGTTGAGTCGAAATACGGGCATATCAGCGTTTCACTGTACGATGTGTACCACCACGTCATCGTTCTCGATATCGGCCACCGCCTTGCCGCCTTCCTTCAGGCTGCCGAACAGCACCTCGTCAACGAAGTAGGACTTGATCTTCTCCTGTACAAGCCGGGCCACCTGCCGGGCGCCAAAATCAGGCGAGTAGCCTTTGCTGGCCAGCCAGCGGTAACATTCATCGGTTATCTCCAGCTGCACGTTCTTATCTTCAAGCACCGCCTGGAATTCTCCGATGGTCTTCTTCACGATCTGTACCATGATGTCTTCGTCAAGGTTGTTGAAGTAGACCACGCTGTCCAGCCTGTTGCGAAACTCGGGAGAGAAGAGCCGTTCAACCTCTGTATCAACCGCGTCCTGTTTCATGGTGGTACCCTCGAAACCGGGCTTGCGCTTGCCTATGTCCCTGGCGCCGGCATTGGAGGTCATAATGAGAATGACGTTCCTGAAGTCGGTCTTCCTGCCGGTGTTATCGGTGAGGGTGGCATAGTCCATCACCTGCAGCAGGGTGTTGAATATATCCTGGTGTGCCTTCTCGATCTCGTCAAGCAGCAGCACCGCGTAGGGATGCTTGCGCACCGCCTCTGTCATCTGGCCACCTTCCTCGTAGCCCACGTATCCCGGGGGCGCACCGATCAGCCGTGCCACCGTGTGTTTCTCCTGGTATTCACTCATGTCAAAGCGGATAAGCTCAACACCAAGGTGGGAGGAGAGCTGCCTGGCAAGCTCCGTTTTCCCCACGCCGGTGGGCCCCACGAAGAGGAAGGAAGCGATGGGCTTGTCAGCTTCCCTGAAACCGGCCCGCGACCGCTTGATGGCATCCACCACCATGTCCACCGCCTTTTCCTGGCCGTATAACTTTTCCCTCAGGTCATCGCCAAGTTCACGAAGCCTTTCCACCTCGGTAGAGGATACTGTCCGCTCGGGTATCTTGGCGATCCGCGAGATCACCCGTTCTATGTCATGCTCTGTTATTTCCAGTACTGTCTCGTCATCCTCCGGTGCCAGCATGCGGGCGTATGCCCCCGATTCGTCCAGCACGTCTATTGCCTTGTCCGGCAGGTGCCTGTCATTGATGAACCTGTCCGAAAGTTCCACCGCCGTTTCAAGTGCCTCGTCGGTGTAATGCACGTTGTGAAACTCCTCGTACCGCTGTCGCAGCCCCTTGAGGATCTCCACGGTATCGTCATAGGTGGGTTCTGATATCTCTATTTTCTGGAAGCGCCGGGTCAGGGCCCCGTCCTTCTCGAAAAATTTTCTGTACTCATCGTAGGTTGTGGTACCGATGCACCTGATGGTGCCCGATGCCAGTGCCGGCTTCAATATGTTGGAGGCGTCCATGGAGCCCCCCGATACCGCGCCCGCGCCCACGATGGTGTGGATCTCGTCGATAAAGAGTATCACGTTCTCCTGCTTGTTCAGCTCGGCGATCACCCGCTTCAACCGCTCCTCGAAGTCACCCCTGAAGCGTGTCCCCGCAAGCAGGGCACCCATGTCCAGGGAGTATATCTTCACGTCCTTCAGACGGACGGGTACGTTCCCATCAACCACCCGCTGGGCAAGGCCCTCGGTGATGGCTGTTTTCCCCACGCCGGGATCACCAACAAGTACCGGGTTGTTTTTCAACCGCCTTGAGAGTACCTGCACCGTCCGTTCAAGCACGTCATCACGGCCGATGAGGGGGTCCATCAGCCCCTCGGACGCCCGATGCGTCAGTTCCATGGTGAAGGACTCAAGCACCTTGCTGCGGTCCACGTCGAACTCCTCGTCGTAGAGCTCGTCATCGTCAAACTCGTCCCCGGCCAGCTCATCATACTCGCTGTCCAGCACGGATATTTCGTGGGATATAAAGTTTAACAGGTCAAGCCTGGTAATACCCTCCCTGGCAAGGTAGTACGAGGCAAAGGAGTCCTTCTCGTCGAAAATTGAGACCAGGATATCACCGAAATCCAGCACGTTCTTCTGGGCAGAGTTGGTATGCCATATGGCCCGCTCCAGCACGTTCTGGAACCCCAGCGACTGTACCGGCTCGGTTCCTGTAACCTCGGGTATATGATCGGTGAAATGGGTTTCCAGGTTCTTCTTTAACTGCTGCAGGTTACCCCCGCACCCCTCTATGATCTCCCGCCCCTCGTTGTAGAACAACGAGGCGTACAGTACATGCTCGGGTGTCATGTACTCGTGTTTCCTGCTCTTGGCCTCGTTGAAGGCGGACATTAATATCTGGTTAAGGTCTTCACTTATTTCCATTACTGCTTCCTGTCATCGTTAAGCTTCTTCCACGCTGCATTTCAGCGGGAATTCTCGTGCCCGCGCCATCTTGTGCACCTGTGAAGCCTTGGTTGCGGCGATATCGTATGTAAACACGCCGCACATACCCTTACCCCTGTTATGCACTTCCAGCATGATGCGTGTTGCTTCCGCGGGCTGTTTACTGAACACCGCTATCAGAACCTCCACCACGAAATCCATTGTGGTATAGTGATCGTTGTGCAGCATCACCCGGTACATCTTCGGCTTCTTTACCCTGGTGCTCTCTTCTATTTGAATTCCTGATCCGAAATTGTTACCATATTTTTCTGACATATGTTCCAACTCCGCGGGTGTTCATTATTAAATATATAGGTCTCATATTGTCCCGACAATCTGTATATACAATTTTTTTTTACATCCAGCAATTTTTCTTACAGATCAGCATATTCCTGCACGATGTCGTTCATGAAGTTCTTCATCCCCTCGAAGGTCTTCGTATGCTTCAGCATGTCCTGTATGACGGCAAACGGCAGTGTGGAAATATCTGCTCCTACCAGGGCAGCCTCACGCACCTGCCTCGGATTTCTAAGTGAGGCGGCAAGTACTTCAGTTTCAAAGCCGTAGTAATCGAGCACGTCAACGCACTGGCGCACCAGGTCAATCCCTGAAACGATCCCGTCATCACTGAGCACCTTCCCGTCCTTCTCATGTCCTTCGGCGGCAAAATAGTCTGCTTTTTCGAATTTCATGCCGGCATTCTTACGCAGCAGATCATCGATCCGCCCTGCGAAGGGGCTCACGTAGGTGGCGCCCGCCTTGGCCGCAAGTAATGCCTGCTCCGGCGTGAAAACCAGGGTGCAGTTTACCGGTATATCCTCAGAGGATAGTGCCCGTATGGCCTTGATACCGTCAAAATGCCCTTCCTCGTCATCGGTAAGGGTTGGGTTCACCGGTATCTTGATATTGACGTTTCCCGCGATGGGATTGAACATTTCATAAAGCTTTTTCCCCTGCGCGATCATCCCCTCGGCACTGCGCTCGGTAACCTCCAGGCTTACCGGGTTACCCTTCGAGGTCTCCAGGATCTGCGCAACATATCCTTTCATGTCCAGCTTCGTTCCTTCGCTGACCCGGCGGTCAACCGCCTTCTTCAAAAGTGACGGGTTGGTGGTCACCCCGTCAACCACTCCCCACCTGTAGGCCTGCTGTATCTCTTCAACATCAGCACTGTCGATAAATATCTTCATTCCTTAATCCTCCGTTTTTTTATCCATGCCACAGAGTCACAGAGACACAGAAATAAATAATAATTAAACTCTGTGGCTTGGAGTCTCCGTGGCTGCAATTGTAAATAATTATAGCACGTAACACAATCAAATACCATACTCTGCCCGCTCGATAAGCTCTACCTGCATGTCACGGT
>CAYFSO010000063.1:0-17235 GCA_964345775.1 uncultured Leptospiraceae bacterium
TATTATTGTTATAAAGAACTGTTTTCCATTCCCAAGAATCCGGAAAGAGTGAAAATTATTAAAATACTCAAGAATGCGGAAAACAGCGTTATCCTTTTCTCAGTTCTTTAAAAAAAGAGGAAAGTAAAGAAGCCGATTCCTGTTGTAGAATACCGATAGTAATTTTTGGGACATGGTTCAATGCAGGGTTTCCGCATACATCAAGGGCGCTGCCGCAGGCGCCGTAACGGGGGTCGGCAGTACCGATATATACTTCTTCTATCCGGGCATGGACAATGGCACCGGCGCACATGGCACAGGGTTCCTTGGTGACGTAAAGGATGCAGTCATTCAGGCGTTCATTCCCGGTAACCCGGCAGGCTTCCCTGATAGCTGTCATCTCGGCGTGAAGGGTGGGGTCTTTCTTTACCCGGTTCGTGTTCCTTCCGGTGGCAATGATATCCATGTTACGCACGATGACCGCCCCAACGGGTATTTCACCGTACCGGGCGGCTTCTCGTGCCAGGAGCAGGGCCTTGTGCATGAATGTTTCGTGGGGAGTCATTGGTTAGATGTGCGTCCAAGAGGATTCGAACCTCTGGCCTTCGGATTCGTAGTCCGACGCTCTATCCAGCTGAGCTATGGACGCAGGTTGCATTAAGAATACCTTACACAGGCAGTTTATCAATAATTTTTTTCAAGACACCAGGCTGCAGGGTCTTTTCATTATACACAGAATAAATACCTGCTGTGAGTATTGCCGCGTACACGGCATATATGCAGTATATCATCACTACCAGTATGAACCTGAAAATTCTCCAGTCAAGGGGAGATATAAAGTTTAACAGGAACAGGAAAAGTGCCGGCAGAATACAGCTCACCGACAGTACAAGGCCTGTTTTCCCGTGATACTGGGCCAGCTGGTCATTTTCACGAACATACAGGGGGATAAGCCAGCCAATAAACGGAAAATATGCCATATAGTAATAAAAGGTATGTCCTGATAAGATGCCTTTTATTTTGTCATTGATCATGTTCAGTGAATTCAAGGGGATTAACCGCCTGTCAACCTTGGTAGCTTCGGAGAGAGAGGGATTCGAACCCTCGGTACCGTAAGTGGTACAGCTGCTTAGCAGGCAGCCCCCTTCGGCCTCTCGGGCATCTCTCCGGGAAAATGCGGAGGGTGAGGGATTCGAACCCTCGGGGCTGTTAACCCAACGGTTTTCAAGACCGCCTCTATCGACCACTCAGACAACCCTCCGAGAACGAATGTAAATAAAGGGGGACTTCTGTCAAATAAAAAATGATGAACAGCTTCAAAACGGCCGGGGAGCACTATTACAAAAAATGCTTTTTTTGAGTGGACTTGTGCCCGGGAATGGTATATCATTAAAGTAGTCATTACGTTTCAGCCTGTGTTATTTCCATTAAATCTTAAATATTGATCTTGTTGTTGTATAGATTCAGGTAGAATGGATCACAGGTAACGCAGGCGTAATACTGTTACTGGAGTCCGCAAGAGGCCGTACCCGTCAATTGGAAAAAACTATATGGGCGCTGTGACTAAAAAAATGATAGTAAACGATAATACTAAAATGATGAGCAAAATAAACGAGATTTCGCATATAATTGCTATGTATGTGAACATATATTGTTATTGTGGTGATCAATATATAAATTTTAAAAAAAATCCCTTGACTATTTTGGAAAAAATACAGTGCATTGTACCATGCGATCACAAATTGAATACATATCATACAATCCCGTCTGCCCCGAATGGGGCAATTAGCTCAAATCGCTCACAACAAATAATCAATATATTAGGAGGTTTCAAATGAAGCTACTGAAAAGTACGCTCGTAATTCTTCTGGCAGTCGCATGTTTTATGCCAATGGCCGTAAAGGCAGAACCACTGGGAGTAGATTTTGGAATGCAGTATAACAGTGACTACTTCTGGAGAGGATTTTCATTTTATGGGTATGGTGATGATGCTGGTGATGCGACCCGTGGTGTATTCTTTCCATGGGTAGGCTATGGATTCAGTGATTTTTATCTCTACATTGGTGGAGAGATCGCAGAATCACTTATGGCCGGTGATGATGTAAAAGCAATGGAACGAGAATGGGAAGGTATTGATTTTATACTTACCTATTCAAAGGGTATAATGGATGACAATATTACCCTTGGTTTGAAAATGTCATATTTCTACTATCCAAGATCAAGAAACCTTGGAAATGAATGTGCAAATGATTTTGCCGAAGTGGCCCCTTCCATTACTTTCAGCGGATTGCCACTGTCACCCAAATTTCTTGTATCATATTATTACCGACCTGATAAGCAGGAGTATGAAAGCTTACCAGATTATGAACAGGAAAATGCTAAAGACCTTTATTACAAGCTTTCATTCGGGCATACCTTCCAGTTTACCGAAAAGTCAACATTCTATCTTGGCGGCTGGGGTGCCTATTTCTATTATCCATCATTCCCAACCGATTACGAGGATGGAAAGCACGGAACAGTAAGGAAAGGTTTTAGCGATGTTGGTGTTACAGGCAAGATCTCGGTTACATCCGATGCTGGGACAACAATCTATTCTTCATATAACTTTGCATACAATCCTGATACGGATTTTGCTGAGGCAAATACTTACAATGACAGGTATCATCATTGGGTAACCTTTGGTGTATCTCAGTCAATATAATGGAAGTTGAATTGTAGTCTTAGATTAAAGAAAATACCAAACAGAAGCCGGGGCGGATGCCACAAGCGTCCGCTCTGGTACTGTTTTCAATTTTTAAGAGTTGTAAAGTAGTGAAAAGTTACAAGGCAGTTTAAAGAAAAGAATAGAGGTTTGCGTGTGGGAAAACCCTGATGGAGCAGTTTACGAATTCCCGGATAGATGATGATATGCAATACCGCTCCGTCTTATATATTTGTACTTATTGATTTTATGATTTATATACAGGAAGGTATACGATGGCCAAGATCAGAGTTGAGAACATAGAAAAGATATTTGGTGATAACGTCGAAGAGGCCCGTAAACACCTGGAAAATGGAATACCCAATAACCAGATCCTTGAAAAAACGGGATGTGCCATAGGTGTGAATGACGCCACTTTCGAGGTATACGAAGGAGAGACCCTTGTTGTTATGGGACTGTCCGGGAGCGGAAAGTCCACCCTGCTGCGCTGCATCAACAGGCTGCATGAACCAACAGCCGGGAAGGTGTTTGTTAACGACGTGGAAGTGACCGCCCTGAAGCCTGATGATCTGCGAAAATTCCGGCAGCAGAATTTCGGCATGGTGTTCCAGCGCTTTGCCCTTCTTCCCCACAAGACCGTTCTTGATAACGCGGCCTTTGGACTTGAACTGCAGGGAATGGATGAGAATGCGAGAAATGACAGGGCAATGCGTGCCCTGGAACAGGTAGGATTAAAGGGATGGGCCGATGTGTTTCCCAGTCAGCTCAGCGGTGGTATGCAGCAGCGGGTTGGCCTTGCCAGGGCCCTTGCGGTTGAAACGGACATATTGCTGATGGACGAGGCATTCAGCGCCCTTGATCCACTTATCAGGGCCGAAATGCAGGATGAATTGATCGCCCTTGAAAGCGAGGTACAGAAGACCATCCTCTTTATTACCCATGACCTTGATGAAGCGCTGAAGCTGGGCGACCGTATCGTCATGATGAAAGATGCCCGCATAGTACAGATAGGGACACCTGAAGAGATCCTGCGTGAACCGGCAACCGAGTACGTTGAGCGTTTCGTGGAAAACGTGGATATGACCAAGATACTCTCTGCAGGGGATGTGATGGTGAAGGCCCATACAATAACCCACCCAAAAGACGGCCCTCGTACCGCCCTTCATGCCATGAAAGAACACGGTATTTCCAGTATATTCGTGGTTGACAAGTCAAGGAAGCTGGAAGGGATCGTTATGGCCGAGGACGCGGAGAATGCTGTAAAGCAGGGAGAAGAGAAACTGGACAATATTATTCAACGGTACAAGCAATACAAGATATCACCTGACATGCCCCTGCTTGAAGTGATGCCGAAGATGGTGGATCTCAGGTTTCCCATCGCGGTGGTAGGTGAAAATGATAAATTCCTGGGCATGATTGTGCGGGGGTCTATCCTTGCTGGATTAACCGAGAGAGGAGGAAACAATGATTGATATACCTGTAGGTGAATACGTTGAGATCATAATAGACTGGATCGCCATGAAAGGTGAGCCGGTATTCGATGCAATTACGGTTGGTATTGATACCGCGGTTACTGCTTTTCAGGATGTGTTACTGTTGCTCCATCCCTTTGCCATGATGGTGGTTCTTGCCATTATTGCATACTGGGTTATTTCCCGGAAGCAGGGTACTTTTACAAAAGAAGGATGGCAAGCAGGGGGGGGCATGCTGATATTTACCCTGATCGGCATGTTCTTATTATACGGTATGGGTTTCTGGGTGGAAACCATGGAAACGCTGGCACTTGTTATCACTTCGGCCATTATCTCGCTGGTCATTGGTATTCCCATGGGGATATATGCCTCACGAAGCGATGGATTTGCACAAGCTGTTCGACCAATCCTGGACTTTATGCAGACAATGCCGGCTTTCGTGTACCTGATACCAGCCATCCTGTTCTTCCAGGTGGGTAATGTGCCCGGTGTTGTAGCCACCGTCGTGTTTGCGTTGCCGCCTGGTGTGCGCCTTACCAACCTGGGAATACGGGAGGTGCCGGAAGACGTGGTTGAGGCGGCACACGCCTTTGGCTGTACCGATAAGCAGTTATTGTACAAGGTGCAGATACCACTTGCAATGCCCACCATCATGGCGGGTATGAACCAGGTGATCATGCTGTCGCTTTCAATGGTTGTTATCGCTTCAATGGTTGGTGCAGCAGGCCTGGGTCAGAAGGTATATACCGGTATTCTCCAGGCAAAGATAGGGCTTGGTTTTGAAGCCGGGCTTGGTATTGTTATCATTGCAATATTTCTTGACCGTATTTCGCAGTCATTTGGTCAACCCGAGCAAAATAAGTAGCGGGAAAGGGTGTTCACCCTTGACCACCGGGTAGTACTGTGTTAGAATAGGTTTTTCATAAAAAACGTTGGAAACATATATATAATTTAAGGAGGTATATAATGTTTAAAAGATCGATGTATGTACTTTTTGTACTGGTGCTGGCAGTTTCCGTGGCAGTCATCGGGTGCAAAAAGGAAGAAAAAGACCTGGGAAAGGATAAGGGAGAAATGACCATCCTGTATCCTAACTGGGCGGAAGGTATCGCAGTTACACACCTGGCGCTTGCTGCCCTTGAAGACAAGGGGTACGATGTAACGGTAAAACCCATTGAGCCGGGTCCAATCTATGCTTCACTTGCAAAGGGAGATACCGAGCTTTTCCTTGATGCATGGTTGCCGCACACTCACAAGCATTACTGGGAAAAGTTTGGGGACAAGATCGATAAGCTTGGTGAATCTTTCAGCAATGGTACAACCGGACTTGTTGTTCCCCAGTACGTGGATGTCGATTCAATAGAAGACCTGAAGGATCCGGAAGTTGCCAAAAAATTTGACAAAAAGATCATCGGCATAGGCAGCGGTGCAGGTATACATGGCAACACTGAAAAGGCCATTAAGAAATACGACCTGCCAGTGAAACAGGTTACTTCAAGTGGACCTGCGATGATGGCCAGCCTGAAGAAGGCATATGACAAGAAAGAGCCCGTGGTTATCACCGGCTGGAAGCCGCATTTCATGTGGGCACGGTATGATCTCAAGTACCTTGAAGATCCGAAGGGTGTGTATCCAAAAGACGTCATGGCCATTCTTGCCCGAAAGGGATTCAAAGATGAATTCCCGAAAGTGGCAGAATTCATGAGCAATTTCAACCTGAAAGAAACCCAGTTGTATGACCTTATGAGTGCAGTAGAAGAAGGCGATAGTCCCGAAGCTGCGGCAAAGACGTGGTATGAAGATCACAAGGTTCTTGTCAATTCATGGTGGTAGGATCTGAACAGGCTTACATTAAGCCATAGCGATAAGGAATCTTAACAAAAAAGGAAGGGTTATTCGGCCCTTCCTTTTTTGTTTGACAATTGTAATTACGGGATTCAGGAGAAGTCGGGCTGGCAGGTGCTCTGGGTAACCATGGACCAGAGATACCCTTCCGGGTTCATCCGTTTGCGGTTCCTGGTTACCAGTGGAAGCGGGATATAGGTGAAATAAGAATGCCAGCTGCCCACAACAAAGCCGGTTTTGCCGGCCATGGCACCGTGTACCGCGTTCTGGGCAAGCATCATGCAGTATACCGCGTCATCCGCTGATGCCGGTACGCTTCGGATGGTATAGCTGTTATCGATGTACTTTATTGTTACCGGCACATCCATGGAACTAAAGTGCTGTTGGATGGTTCCCTTCATGAACTGGCCAATGTCACCGTATTTTGGGTTCCCCGAGGCATCCCTGCCTTCAGGTCCCTCAAAGTATTCCTGGCCGGCCCCTTCGGCCACAACGATCACCGCGTGTCCACGCCGCTTGAGGCGGAAATGCAGGTTTTCAAGGAAACCCCCTTTGCCGTGCAGCTTGAATGGGATCTCCGGGACAAAGACGTAGTTCACGTCATTTGCTGCAAGTGTGACGTAAGAGGCGATATAACCGGAATCCCGTCCCATTACCTTCACCAGCCCGATACCGTTCTTTGCGCCAATGGCCTCGGTATGCGCGGCGTATATGGACTGGGTGGCAGTAGATACTGCGGTGGAAAAGCCGAATGTCTTGTCCATGAACCAGATGTCATTGTCAATTGTCTTGGGGATGCCAACAACTGAAATGGGCAAGCCCCTTTTCTTTATCTCCCTGTAAATGTCATGGGCACCCCGCAGGGACCCGTCCCCCCCTATAACGAAAAGTATATCGATCTTCTCACGAACCAGGGTTTCAACTATGGTCCCTTCTTCCTGGTATCCCCTGGAAGAGCCCAGAACGGTACCTCCTTTTTCGTGGAGATCCTGCACGTGATCGAGGGTCAGTTCAACGAAATCATGCCTGTACTCGGGTATAAGTCCTTCAAACCCGTACCGAATGCCCAGCACCCTTTTTACACCGTACTGGAACTGCAGCATACGGGCTATTCCCTGTATCACGTTATTTATCCCGGGACAGAGACCGCCACAGGTAACGATGGCTGCACTGGTGGTTGCGGGGTCAAAAAAAAGCTTTTTGCGGGGACCGGCATTCTCTATGGATGGTATGTCATTGCCGGACCTGTATTGATCGGTCACGATATCATGTTCGATATCAACCAGCACCCTCTTGCCGTCTTCCACAAAGTTGTTCGTACGCAGCGGACTGGTGTATTCGCATGATCCCAGGTTGTCAACCCTGGTGTCATCATTTGTGATCATATATATCTCTCCCTGTATCGTTGATAATATGTATTCTCAGATTTGCGTTTATTAATTATGATTTCTGAATTCAGCTCAATCAGAACGAAGGGGCCTTCTCTTACTATACTACTGTATCACATTCATTATTATTATCAGGGATAAAAGTATGTTTTTCAGTTTCTACTCTGTTATTATCAAAGTAACAATCATTTTTTGTTATTATTACTCTTGACCACCCGTGGGTACGATCATACCCTGTCGTCATCATGGCAGAAAAGAAAGAAGTAAAGATCCCAACCCTGGGAGATTGCGCGCTCCTGTTCAGTATTACAATAGTGCTGCTGTTCACCGGTACGGTTGTGCTGCAGCTGCCGATTACCATTTTGCTTATCGGCTCTGCCATTATTGCCGGTGTAAAGACATGGCACATGGGGCATACCTGGTCAGAGATCGAGGCAGGAATAATAAAAGGTATTTCAGGAACGCTTCCCGCCGTGTTGATCCTGTTGATGGTGGGGACCCTGTCGGGAAGCTGGATAGCTTCTGGCACAATTCCCGCAATGATATACTACGGGCTTGAGCTTATCTCCCCCTCCTGGTTTCTCATAGCCACCTTCGTGGTATGCAGTATCGTCGGGGTATCAATTGGCAGCTCATGGACCACTGCTGCAACTGTGGGTATTGCCCTGGTGGGTATCGGGATTGCGCTTGGGGTGTCTCCCGCATTGAGCGCGGGTTCGGTGATATCCGGCGCCTATTTTGGTGACAAGCTTTCCCCCCTTTCCGATACCACCAACCTTGCCCCGGGAGTGTCGGGAACAGATCTTTTTTTACATATACGTACAATGCTGACAACAACTATCCCGGCCTGGTTCATAACCATGGGCATCTTTATATACATAGGCTATGGGGTGATACGGAAGGGGTCATTTGATCCTGCCCAGGTTAACTCGCTCCAGGTTTCAATCGCATCATCCTTCTCGGTTTCGCCATTCGTATTTGTACCCCTGCTGGTTGTCATTGTTCTTGCTGTTATGAGATTCCCGGCAGTTGTTATCCTGACCACTGGATGGTTAACGGGGGTTGCCGGGGCCGTGTTTCTGCAGGGTGCAGGCGTCATTGAAACGTTGCATGCATCATATTCAGGTTTTCACATGGATTCAGGTGACCAGGTCCTTGATAAACTCTTGAACAGGGGTGGCATTCTGAGCTTTCTTGAAACCATTCTCATCATTTTATGTGCCACGGGCCTTAGCGGCATATGGGAAAGCGGTGGATTTATCATG
The DNA here is from genome assembly GCA_964345775.1 of uncultured Leptospiraceae bacterium. Taxonomy (GTDB): domain Bacteria; phylum Spirochaetota; class UBA4802; order UBA4802; family UB4802; genus M55B154. The sequence goes on from CAYFSO010000063.1 coordinate 8,651, forward strand.
TCACTGCATGACAACCTGCTGCAGAAAATCAGGTCGGAAAAGGGGCTTGTCATCACCACGGTGATGACTGCAACCATGTCAAACATACTTATGGCTGAACAGTACCTGTCAATCGTGGTGACGGGGAGGATATACAAGGACGCATTTGAGAACAGGGGGCTGGAATCGAGAATGCTTTCGAGATCTCTTGAGGACGGTGGGACCGTCACCTCTCCACTGGTGCCATGGAACTCCTGCGGTGCTTTCATGAGTGCAGCCCTGGGTGTCCCCACCATCGCATATCTTCCGTATGCCTTTTTCAACCTCCTGATGCCTGTTGTGGCCGTTGTTTTCACCCTGCTTGGCCTTTTTATCCTGAGAAACGAGACACCCGATAAGTAAGGTGCAAGACCTGCTGATAAGTCTTGAGGGAGTGAACGTATTCAGGGAAGACACGCGTATCCTGGATGGTATTAACTGGGAGGTACATCACGGGCAGCAATGGGTAGTACTGGGCGCTAATGGTTCAGGGAAGTCATTTTTAATGAATATAGTCTCTTCGTACCTCCATCCCTCTGACGGGAAGGTGTTCCTGTTGGGGTATGAACTGGGAAAAGTAAATGTCTGGAACCTCCGGGAAAAAATCGGCGTAGTGAGTGACAGCCTGCAGGCAGCGTATACAGGGAGTGTGAAGGTTCTCGACGTTGTCTGCTCAGGTTTTTTTTCAAGCGTGGGATTGTACGTTGAACAAGAAGACTGGATGGATGCAAAGGCCATGCAGGTTCTTGAAAGTCTGCACATGGCTGATTTTGTCCACAGGCCTTTCTGGAAGTTATCCCACGGGGAGCAGAAACGTGTTTTGATCGCACGTGCGCTTGTATTTGATCCGGAGCTTTTAATACTTGATGAACCGTGTAACGGGCTTGATATCCCTTCGCGGGAATACTTCCTGGAAATGCTTTCCGGCCTTGTATCAGGAGGGAAGCATATAGTGTACGTTACTCATCACGTGGACGAGATCATGCCGTTTATGACCCACGTGCTGCTACTGAAAAACGGACAGGTCATGGAGTGTGACAAAAAAGAAAACGTGTTGCATGAGCATATACTTGACAGCGGCCTGGGCTACTCAATGCACCTGGTAAAGGAGCAGGGCAGGTACTTTTCCCTGTACAGGCCGGTATAAATAAAATGAGCCGACTGCAATACAGCCGGCTCGTGGAAACGTTGAAAAGCGGAACAGTTGTATGTTATTACTGCAGCTTTGATCTGAGTGATTCTTCTGGCTGAACACCGATCATCCTGTCAATCTCTTCACCATTCTCAAAAAGAATAAGCGTTGGTATTGAACTGATGCCGTATTTCCTGGCAATGGACTGGTTCATGTCGGTGTTTACCTTGGCTATCTTCGCATTAATTCCATTCTGTGAAAGTCTCTCAAGTATGGGGGTCTGCATTTTACAGGGACCGCACCACGGTGCCCAGAAATCCACCAATACCTTACCTTCAGCGTTCAATACTTCTTCCTGGAAGTTAGATTCTGTTAATTCCACCAGTGTAGTAGTTGCAGCCATGTCTGTTCCTCCTGAAACTGTTTCAAATTATTGATATTAATAAAATACTAAATTGCTAAACATGCGTCAACCCTTTTGAAAAAAAAATGAGATTTTATAGGTGAGAACATGTGAAAAAAAGATAACCGGTAAATAAATATTTGACTGGTCATTGAAACGATCTTACCATTTCAGGTACATACATATGTAAAAATGATTTACGCTGGAGGCGTTGTGAAAGTAACTGTTGAGAAGCTTGATGATGAAAAGTTGAAGCGGATGAATGTGAGATCATGGCCGGTCTGGGAGAAAGAATCTTCCGAGTTCGACTGGCACTATGATTCCACGGAGGAATTTTATGTCATTGAAGGGGAAGTAGAGGTTGCACTGGAAAACGGTGAAACTGTATCATTCAGCGAAGGGGACTTTGTCACTTTTCCAGAGGGTATATCATGTACCTGGAAAGTGAAAAAACCAATACGGAAACATTATAATTTCAAGTAAACCTGGAGGAATGTATGCGATCATTCATGGTGATGCTTATCAGCATGGCTGCAATTATTTCAATTTCATGCGCTACCACTCCCAAGACCACCGGATGTATAGAAGGGGACTGCAAGGACGGCTATGGTACCTACCAGTGGGAAGACGGCGCAAAGTATGTTGGGAATTTTAAGGACGGGAAATTTCATGGCCAGGGCAAGTATGTCTGGCCTGATGGCCGTATGTACGTGGGTTCCTTTGTACTTGGGAAAAGACATGGCTATGGGGTGATGACCTGGCCCAATGAGAATAAGTACAAGGGTGAGTTCAGGGATGACCAGATACAGGGTGAAGGTACCTTTATCTATTCAGACGGCAAGGTCTACAAGGGTGAATTTAAGGACGGAAAAGCCAACGGTGAAGGTGTTCTGACATGGTCTGATGGAACTAAATACGAGGGCGAGTTCGTTGACAACCGGATGGAAGGACAGGGAGAGCTTACCTATCCTGACGGGCGAACGGTAACCGGGAAGTTTGTTAACGGCATTCTCGTTGACCAGGATTAATGTATGCTTGCGCGGCAGCTTATGAAAAGCTGCCGTGTTTTCCCTCACCACCGGTAAAACGCCGGGCACCCTGAACTGTCTCGCCGCTTTCAATGGTTTTCATGCCGGTTTCAAATTCCATTCTCAAGCCATCTTCAAGTTTCATGGTGAGCCCCCTGTACATGGCCATACGGTCATTCTGAAGGCATTCCTGCGGGAAGGATGCCATCCTGTGGGCAAGCTCAACTGCATAAGGAAGCGCATCTTTTTCAACGAGCCTGTTTACCAGGCCAAATTCATGGGCCTCTTCTGCGTCAAGTTCCCTGCCCGTGAGCATAAGATCGAGGGCCCTGCTGAGGCCGATAAGGCGGGGCAGTCTCTGGGTGCCGCCGTCAATGTATGGAACGCCGAAACGGCGGCTGAATACACCTAACCGGGCGCTGTGATCGGCAACACGAAGATCGCACCAGCAGGCAAGTTCAAGCCCCCCTGCAACAGCGTATCCTGATATGGCAGCTATTACCGGCTTGCGAAGCATCAGCCGGGTTGGTCCCATGGGTGCGGGATCCTCCATGTTATTGTTCAACGGGTTGGCCCGTTCCGGTCCTTCTGACAATGCTTTCAGGTCTGCACCTGCACAGAAATGTTCTCCTTCACCGGTTAGTATTGCCACGGACAGGTTCGGGTTGGAGTCGAACTCTTCAAAGGCACGAAATAATTCCAGTGCAGTTGGGCCGTCCACCGCGTTTCGCAGTTGGGGCCTGTTTATAGTAACTATGAATATAGAGTGGCGTTTCTCAGTTTTCACGTCCATCATCAACCTCCAGGCCTTTGCAATTAACAGGACTTCATGGTATACTACTTTTGATCATTGTATAGTAAAAAATCATGGAGAATTGAATGGCCTCGCAATTACAGAAAAGAACCAGCTGGCGTAACCTGCTGCAATCCATGAGTATACTGTTGCTAATGGCGGTCCTGCTGGCGGGTATTGGCTGGCTTATCGGGGGAATGAGCGGGCTGTTGTGGACGGCTGTTATCGGCATGATACTTTTTATCTCTACTCCAAAGGTCACGCCGGGTATGGTGCTGCGAATGTATAACGCCAGTCCCATCCGGGAAAAGGAACTGCCGGGGCTGCATCACCTGGCAGGAGAGTTGTCAAAAAAAGCGGGACTTCAAAGGGTCCCGGATCTTTTCTACATACCCAGCCGGGTACTGAACGCTTTCAGTGTTGGGACGCGGGATGATGCTTCAATAGCCCTGAGTGACGGGCTGCTGCGTTCCATGGGCAGGCGTGAAATAGCCGGTATACTGGCACATGAGCTTAACCATATCCGGCACAATGATCTGTGGATCATGCAGATGGCTGATAACATGAGCCGTGTTACCCATGCCATGTCACTTGCAGGGCAGTTGATGCTTGTATTCTTTCTCCCCTTTTACCTTGTTACCGGTACAGGCATTCCATGGATAATTATTCTTGTGCTGATACTGGCACCAATGCTCAGTACCCTGTTACAGATGGCACTTTCCAGGACACGCGAGTACGATGCTGACCTGGGTGCGTTGCAGATCACAGGTGACCCGGATGGTCTTGCGTCTGCCCTTGAGAAGCTGGACGTGTACCAGAAAAAACTTATCAATATCCTGTTGCCGGGACGCAAAAATCCTGATCCTTCGCTTCTTCGGACACATCCACATACAGAGAAAAGACGGGAAAGATTGTTTAAACTGGCTGGAGAATTAAGGGGTGAGCAAAAGATTGATGTTTCAGGGGATGGCCTGTTTACAGGCACCTTTTCACCTGTGCCGAATAAACCACGATGGAAATGGTGGGGCGGCTGGTATTAGTGTCTAATGTGAAATCATTACAAAAGTACTTGCATTTCATTTCCGGGCGTAGTAGCATATATGATACATCGCGGGATGGACGTATAGTTCACAGTCACGCTGTACATAAGGAGAACAGTATGGCCGAAGAATTTAAGCCAGGTTGCGCCAGGCCAACAGGTGGCCCGGTGGGAACCGAACCAGAAGAACAAGATACATCATCGTCAACGCAGGAGGAATCCACGAAAGGAGGTAAACAGAGTATGATAATGGTGGGCAAGAAGGCCCCTGATTTTACTGCTCCGGCATATCAGCAGGGTAAATTCATTAATGTAAAGCTATCAGATTACCTTGGAAAATGGGTGGTGCTTTGCTTTTATCCAGGTGATTTCACTTTTGTCTGAGCGACCGAGGTGTCGGCAGTTGCCGACAGGTATCCTGAGTTTCAGGATTTGGGAGTTGAAGTATTATCCATGAGCGTGGACAGCGTTTTTGTTCACAAGATGTGGGATGAACACGAATTATCAAAGATGGTAAAAGGCGGTATACCCTTTCCCATGCTTTCAGATGGCGGAGGCAGGGTTGGAACCGTGTACGGTATCTATGACGGGGATGCCGGTGTTGAAACACGTGGACGCTTTATTATTGACCCTGACGGTATTGTACAGGGTTTTGAAGTTCTTACACCTCCTGTAGGACGAAATGTAAACGAATCCATTCGACAGATCCAGGCCTTCCAGCATGTCAGGAAAACAAAGGGTGGAGAAGCAATGCCTTCCGGTTGGAAACCGGGTAAACTTACCCTGAAACCGGGTCCTGACCTTGTAGGTAAAGTATGGGAGACCTGGAAGACAGACATGGCGCGTGACTGACAAATGCGTTTCATCCCGCTTTTGTTTGAAATTTCGCTTTTCATGAAAGATGATAGCTTTAGATCATCTTAATAAAACGTTTTGAATCATAGCGTATCCGTTTACCGTAAATTCCTCCCCTTGCCCGCTTTCCAGCCGATACAACCATTACAACGAAAGCGCCACGCGGTAACGACAGTATTTTTTTGATCCGTTTCGAATCAAATCCCTCCATTGGACAGGAGTCATAACCGTATGCACGCAGTGATAGCATGAGGTTTTCGGCTGCAAGTGCAGTAGTTTTTGAGGACCACAGTTTCATGTCCTTTTTTGAAACAGGCTCACGTATTATTGGTGCTGAGAGACCGCGGAAGAAATACAGCAACCTTTTCAGAAAGCCCAGGATACTGAACGGGCCCTGCGTGTAGACAAAAGGGACGATCTTTTTATAATAGCTGAATGCGGCCTTCGGGATCTTCTCCTCCTGCCTGTTAAAAAGTTCGATCATTTCTCCTGCATGATGGCGCCATGTATCGATGCGTGCTACCATGACAAAGAGGGCAGCCGCGCTTTTCGCTGCTACCTGTGACAGGCACGCGTAATTGATGGCCCTGCGCTTTTCAGGATCCTGGATGCAGTATATCTCCCAGGGCTGCAGGTTGGATGAATTGGGTGCCAGCAGGGCGTTTTCCATGCACCTGTGAAGTATGTCTCCAGGGATCTTTTCATCAGTGTAAATACGTACCGATCTCCGGGAGTCGATCACCTTTTGAAACTCCCCGGCATCAATTTCAGGCGCTTCCTCGAAATAGTGAAAGCCCTGTGCCGAACTTAGTATGTTCTCGTCTGACATATGGAAACTCCTTGTGATTACTGCGTGTCGTATTATTTTTTTCAAAAAGAAATTTCGTTTTTATGCTTGCAGATTATAGTGCATTTGCGAACATGTTCACAACAATTATTTATGCTATTATTTCTTTTTTCTGTATGTTACCTTCAGGGATGATCTCCCCTATTGCGTGAACTTATTTTTTTATTCATACGGGGGTACTGAAGAATGAAAAGTCTTTCCCGCAACACCATTCAATACCTGAAGGGGTGTGCCCATTCGATGAAGCCTGTGGTACTTATCGGCAAGAATGGACTTTCTGCCGGTGTCATCGGGGCCATTGATGACGTCCTGAACAGCCATGAGCTTATAAAGATAAAGTTCATTGACTGCAAGGACGAGAAAAAAGACCTGTCCAGTGCTATCGTGAAACAGACAAAGAGTATTATGGTGGGACTTGTGGGTAACGTGCTCATTGTATACAGGCCCCACGCGGAAGAGGACAAGCGTCAGTACGAAAGGGCGGTTGCGGGATAAGTGATAAACCCTCAGCTACTCAACCAGTCTTTGTGCGCGTTCCCTGAAAAGGAAGTGGTACATCATGTCGGCATAACGGTTCAACTTTTTCTTTCCCTCGGCCGACTCTGAAAATCTCCAGAAACCGTACAACTTGGCGAGGTTGATTAACCGTGTGCTGTACCTTTTCCATGTAAAATACTGCCGTACCCGGTTGACCCCGTTCTCGGAAATGGTGTTCCAGTGTGTAGAGTCGCTTTCGCACTCCCGGAAGAACGTTTCAAGAGCCTCTGCTATCAATTCGGGATGACTTGTGTTCATGAGAAAACCGCTGAATTCATGCTGAATGATCTCAACCGGGCCGCCAAACTTTGGACCGAATGTTGGAAGACCTGACAGCATAGCTTCGAGGATGGTAAGTCCGAATGCCTCGAATAGTGCTGGCTGCACGAAAACTCCTCTCCTGTCGGCAATGATCCTGTATACCTCTCCAGTATCCAGCTTATTGATACTGGGCAGCCACCGTACCTTCCCATGCAGGTCATATTTATCCATCAGTTCATATGCCAGTTGTATCTGTTCGCGTTCTTCTTCATCCCTGGAATCATCGATACTAATGGTAGCGGCGGCGAATATCAGGTTGCACTTTTCCCGCAGTTTCTCGCTCATCCCGAAAGCCTCGATAAGGCCGGTAATGTTTTTTATTTTGTCAAACCTGGCCATGGTGAAAATTGGCGGCTTTTGTGGTTCATGGAGCTTACCAAATATACCTTCAGCCTCGTTGCCGAAGAGTCGTTCCTCCCAGTATCTTATTTTCTGTTGCAACCGTTTCTCTTCCTCGTAATAGGGAGAATAAATATTTTCATCAACACCCGGAGGTATCACGTTGAACTTGGGTGCAAAAAGGTTTACCCCGTTCAATACCTGGAAAAGTCCCGGCATGGTATAGTACTGGTATGATTCGTACTGGCCCATCTCGAATTCGGTTCCGGCGATCTCCTGGTACGTACTGGCGATAATGAAATCCGACTTGTTCATTGAGAGCATGTCTGCCGTGAACTGCAGGGAAAAATTGTAATGTTCTTCCATGTCATGCCAGTAAAGATCAGAGAACAGGTACTTGGTCTTCTCGAGGGCATGGGCAATGGTGCACTGGATTACGTCCAGCTTGTTGGACATCAGGGTGGCAACCAGGTTGCCATCTGAGTAATTACCGATTATGAGATCCGGTCGTCCCTGGAATTCACTCAGCAATGCTGCCGTGGCGTCTTCTGTGAATTGTTCCAGGTATGGCCAAACATGAAAACGGGATATCCAGTCTGGAATTACGTTTTGATTGCTGTCCTTGAATGGTATTCTGAGGATCCAGCCGTTTTCGGTCTGGTGGATCTTTTCATGCTGCTGGTTGCAGGTGGTATCATCTGCATCGGGAATGAGCCTTGTGATCACAATGATCTGTGGAGTTACGTCCAGTCCCGTCTGTCGTATACTTTCCTTTAGATGCTTTTCAAGAGCCCGCACCTGGTCCAAAATGTAAATGACCTGGCCGCCGGTATCGGGCTTGCCAAGTACGTTCTCCTGGCCAAACCACCCATGGGGAGAGAGTATGGCTATTTTTGATATGAGGGGCATGGGTACAAGTGAGATGAACTCCTCCAGCAGTGAATCGTCCGGTTCGTTAACAAGGTCATACAGCATCTGCATTGACTGTAATATCCGGCCCACAGTGTTACCCCATCCAGGTTCAAACCCGGACTGTTTCATGGTCCTTTCTATCGATGAGTACGGGTCATCCTGCGGAAGACCCGAAAGCATCTCGATCATGTTGCTGAGCTCTTCATAGAATACGGCGAAATCGGAGATGATGGAGTTGTTAACCAGCAGTTGCTGTCCATTATGGCTGTGCATGCGGATGAAATTGAAAAGTTTCTGGTTCCACTCGCCCGGGTTCTGAAATATCTTGCTGCTCAGGTACCTGTTTAAATAGCGTATACCG
>CAYFSO010000064.1:0-7076 GCA_964345775.1 uncultured Leptospiraceae bacterium
CAGAGCTTGAAGGATATCTTGGCGACATGGCGGGACTGAGCCTTGTAATGCCCGGAGAATGGCTGGAAGAATGGAAAAAGAACGAACCCTGGACCAGGGCCCCGAAGGCAGTGAAACTGGAGGCTGATGCGGGTTAGTCCACTATCTTCCTGTGTGAGCACCCGGTATAGTTGCAGAAAGGGCAGGGTGTTTTATGGGGGATATTTTCCGCGCCTATGATAATAGCTGTTACAGATTTTTGCGGCATCATGGCCGATGACGGCAGCATGTGTATTCCCATCTCGTTCGGCTCAAGGAAACGAAATAACTCTTTCTGACCTTCCCGTATGTCCCAGTCACAGTAACCCGGGCTGAACCGCTCGGTAATGGCCCATCCCTTTTTATCGTATTCTTTTCCGAGATGACCGTGCAGCTGGTCTATGTACTGTTCTATTACCACTGACCCCGCAGCATCGGTGATATACGCGTCGAGCATGGATTCTTTCTGCCTTTCCGTGATAAGATCATCTATTTCAGAACCCAGTGTTATGGCATATGCCGTTAAATATGCGGGTTTGGATGTACGTGATGCCATGGCACAGAGTCGCTGACTGTGAATATCCAGGTCATCCAGGGTCTGTATATGGTCTTCAGTTATAGTTGTTATTTCTGTTGTCCTGCAGGTATAGGCAGGACGGGTCAAACTGGTAAAATCTACTATTGCCCTGTGTATGCTCTTGCGTACGGCGGACGGGGCACTGGCGCTGTATCCGTATTCCAGGTAGCTGTACAGATCAACTTCCAGGTCCCTGTCGGCGATGGGTGTAAATGTAAAATCTTTGCAATCGATCATATTAAAAATTCCACCATGATGGTATCAGTATACCTTTATTAATGAATCTGCAAAAATTTACAATAATTTTATATCCATTTACATGTAAATCAAAAAATATTGCATAAATATGCTATACTGATATAGTATGGTAAAAAGGTAAAGAAAAAGGTCACTATTGAATTCAGGCAATTCAGAAATAATTAATAAACTGAGTGACATCGAGAACCTCTACCAGTTGCTGGCCGAGAACATATCTGATGTCATATGGGTGCTGGACATGGACCTCAACCCCGTGTACATCAGTCCCTCCCGGGAGAGGATGAGCGGTTACACCGTTGAGGAATCGTTGAATACCCCCGTTGCCGAGATGATAACAGCGGAGAGCCTTGAACGCATGATGGCACTCTACATGGAAGAAATGGAGCTGGAAAAGAAGGGTGCCGCCGATCCGGGACGTTCCAGGACTGTTGAGATTGAGTATTATCATAAAGACGGGTACACCTACTGGACAGAAGTAAAGATGTCACTGATCCGGGAAGAGGGCAGGGCCATAGGGATCCTCGGGGTTACCAGGGACATTGATGAACGGAAAGGGGCCGAACAGCGCCTGCATGAACAGGAGAATTGGGAGCGTTTGCTTATTGAGACCACCCCTGATGTTATTTATGTATTGGATAACGATGGTTACTTTACCTACATGAGCTCCCGCTTTGAAGAATATACCGGGATATCGATACAAGATGTCGTAGGCCGTCATTATTCAGAATTTCTCAGTGATGAACAGGTTGCCCGGGCCAGGCATTATTTTGATGAGAATCTGCAAAAAGGTAAAAACAGTATTTACGAAATTGAGTTTCCCCTTCCCGGAAGGGTAGCACAAACCGAACTTCATGTGAAACCACTGTACAACGAGAATAATGAGCCTATCGGGAGAATGGGAGTGGTCCGCGACATTACCCGCAGAAAAATAATTGAAAATGAACTGAAAGAAAGTGAATCAAAATGGAGAGGCCTTTATGGCAATCTTCCCGGCGGTAGTTTTGTAGTGGACCGTGATTATATTATTCAGGACGTAAACGAGCTTACCTGTGTGTTAACAGGGTATACGTACGAAGAACTTGTTGGAGAGAAGTGTTCCATCATCTGTCCAAAAGGCCCCCATGAGTGTCCCATCTTTGACGTTGGAAAAGAACGTATCAACAATGATGAAACGGCTGTCCGTCACCGTGACGGTCACCTGGTACCGGTGTTGAAAAGCGCGCGGCGAATGTCAAAGGCTGCCGGCGACCTGATAGTTGAAAACTTTTTGGACATAACCGAGATGCAAAAGACCAGGGAGGCGCTTATCGAAAGCCAGGAGCGCTTGCGCGAAAGGAACGAGATCATCGAAAAGGACCTGAAGGCCGCCCAATTGATACAGCATTCGCTTATACAGAGTGATAACATGGACCTGGATGGTTTCGATATGGCGATAAAATATATTCCACTTGATACGATTGGGGGGGATTACTATTCAATTACTCCACTGGCCGAAGGTGGAACCGGGGTTTTTATTGGAGATGTGACCGGTCACGGTGTTTCAGCAGCTATTTACCTGTCCCTGCTGAAGGCTACTACCGACCGGAAATGCCGTAAGTACGCCCTTGAACCCGGGAACTATGTCACGTCACTGAATACCGAGTTGATAGGCAATATGCCTATGAGCTTTCTTACGGCCATATACGGCGTGTTTGAAAAAACAGGTCATGGTGAGACAAGGTTTTCCTTCGCATCCGCGGGCCATCCCCACCCCATTCTCTGGAGGGCTGATTCGGGTACACTGGAATTTATCAATTCAAAGGGAACCATACTTGGCATGTTCAATGACCTTAAATACGGTGAAACCGATATATTTCTTGAAGAAGGTGACCGGTTATTTCTCTATACAGACGGGATACCCGAGACAGTAAACAGCAGCAAGAAGATACTGGGATATGATCTCCTTATGGAGCTTATGGGCGAATCCATGCGATCATCGATTCATGATACAGTTGAAGAATTCATGTCCCGGGTTAACCAGTACAAGGGAAACGTTCCATTCGAGGATGATATAGTCATTATCGGATTTGAGATCATTTAAAAGCCTTCATCTCGCGCTCTGCAAGGTACCTGTACAGGGGATCATTGTATTCTTTCTCTTCTTCGTGGCATGTAAATATCAGCTTTATCACATGGGCATCCCCGGACTTGATTGCCGCGCTGAAAATGTCTTCCCATTCTGCTTGTGAAGTAAAGTCCTTATCCTTGTTCAGATCTACTTCCGGGGCACCTATACTGAGATATGCGGCAGCGGCGGTTTTCCAGAACTGTTTTACTGCTTTCCCCCTGTCCTCTTCCTTGATATAAGGGAGTACTATCCTGAGGGCATGTGTACCCGTGACCATGTGCAGTGAAGTAAAATTGAAACTGTTAATAAATATGTTCCGCATAAGCGGGGCCGTTTCTGCCAGGTATTTCACGGGGGCATCACCGGGCACATGGAGATACCTGTTAAAATCAGGATCCGATATTACCCTGTATATTTTTTCATCAATATTCCTGCCTTCAGCGGTTTTATCCTTCCAACGGGTATTATTTTTCACAGAAAGCAGGGCATCTTCAGGACCGGCATAATCCGGGGTGCTTTCCTGTATATATCCAAGCGGCAGGTAGCATATGGCATAATACGCCATGGCTTCAATTTTTTCGGTATCGTCATCGTTCATGATGCCGTAGGCAAGCTTGATGAGGGCATGGAATGCGCCGGAACCGATACCATCCATTAGTTCGGGCAGGTACGTATGCAGCATGGTATCAACTCCCATCCGGTCTGACTCTGACCTGAAAAACCTGTTATACGCATCGAAATACCGGTGCTGTCCCGGGTTACGTTTCCAGTTTTCCCCGCTGATGGTAATACTGCTTTGAACCCTTCCGTTCAGTCGCCTTGAGTAGATGGCACAGAAATCCATCAGCCGTTCCCTTTCTGCTCCCATCTTTATTAATGCGGTTGCAGCCATGGGAAGATGATTGGTGTAATTCATATAGTATTCAACAGAATAGTTCCTGTAGGAATCAATAAGGTCTTTCAGGTATTCCATGTCTGTGGGCATAACTACCTCTTAATGCGTAATAGTCTGGCATTGACCGCTACAATAACAGTACTTAAAGACATGAGTACTGCTCCCAGTGCGGGAGAAATAACTATTCCCTGGTTGTAAAGAATTCCCGCGGCAAGGGGAATTGCTACCACGTTGTACCCTGTTGCCCAGAAAAGGTTCTGCAGCATCTTTTTATACGTGGCAGTACCAAATAATATGAGATTACTCACATCCATGGGATTGCTTTCTACCAGTATAATGTCAGCCGTTTCAGCTGCAACGTCAGTTCCAGAACCAATGGCGATGCCAATGTCAGCCCTTGCAAGGGCGGGAGCATCATTGATGCCGTCCCCTGTCATTGCAACGAATTCATCCTGGTTCTGTATTTCGATTATCTTCTTTTCTTTCTGGTCGGGCAGTACGCCGGCGAAGTATCCATCCAGTTGTAGTTTATCTGACACGCTTTTCGCTGTTTCCTCGTTGTCTCCTGTCAGCATGTAACAGAGAATTCCCCTGTTTTGCAATTGCCTGATGGCCTCAAATGATTCCTCCCGTACGGTATCTGAAAGGCTTATTGCACCTGCCGGTTTATTGTTTTCCAGCAGGTACGCGTTTGTGGAAGCAGCATTTGATGGTGTTCCAGGTATCTCAATATTGTTTTCCCGAAGGTATCCTTTGCTTACCACCATGTAAGAAGTACCATCAAGCACACCTCGTATCCCTTTCCCCTTCATGGCGCTGAAATCATCCGGTGATGAAAGTGAAAGATTGTTCTTGTCTGCCTCATCAATTATGCCCCTTGCGACAGGATGTTCGGAATTCTGTTCAAGGGATGCGGCAATAGTAAGTATCCTGTTTTTATCGTAGTCATCATCAAGTGAGTGGATACCGCTAACACCAAATGTCCCGGTGGTAAGTGTACCGGTTTTATCGAAGACAACCGCGCTGATAAAACGGGAATTTTCAAATGCTGTACGGTTCCTGATAAGAAGACCGTTTTTCGCAGAAAGTGAAGTGGAAACGGCTGCTACAAGTGGAATGGCAAGGCCCAGTGCGTGTGGACAGGTTATGATCATTACGGTTGCCATTCTCTCTATTGCGAATACCAGTTCACGTCCGGCAGCCAGCCATGCCACCAGGGTAACTGTACCCGCGGTAAGGGCTATGATGGTGAGCCACATCGCGGCGGTATCAGCAAATCGTTGCGTTCTCGATTTTGCCTGCTGTGCCCTCTGCACCAGGTCTATGACCTTGTTCAGGTAGGAATCATCCCCGGTTTTGGTCACCTCTATCTCTATTGAAGCTTCCCCGTTCACAGACCCGGCAATAACCTCGTCGTTCTCGGCTTTCTCTACCGGTATTGATTCACCGGTCAGCATGGATTCATCAATGGAGGTGCTCCCGGATAGTACCTGTCCATCGGCAGGTATCTTTTCCCCCGGGCGTACCAGGAGTATGTTCCCTTTCTGGATCTCAGAGGACTGTATGTCCTTGATCCCGTCACCTGTCTTAAGATGTGCCTGGTGGGGCATGAGTGATGCAAGGGTGTCCAGGGCTTTTGATGCTCCCAGTACCGATCGCATCTCTATCCAGTGCCCAAGAAGCATCACGTCGATCAGGGTGGCAAGCTCCCAGAAGAAGAACCTGCCGGGAAGGCCGAACACCACCGCGCTGCTGTATCCAAAGGCAACAGTGATTGCCAGCGCGATCAGTGTCATCATGCCGGGCTGTCTTTTTTTTATTTCGTCACCCAGCCCCGCAAGGAATGGCCAGCCCCCGTAAAAATATATGAATGCCGAAAGAATGAACAATACGTACCCTTTACCGGCAAATGTAAGGGAAAAATTCAGTATTTCCTGGACCATGGGTGAAAGCAGCAGTATTGGAACACTGGCCAGCAGTGAGACAAAAAAACGTTTTTTGAAATCACGTATCATCATGCGATGATGTGCGTTATGATCATGGTGTTTGTTTTGATGATGCTTATCATGATGTTCAAGCATGCCAGCTCCGTCAATAACTATGAGGTATTGGGTCAATCGTAACAGGTGAACGCAGTGTATACAATAGCTTCTAATTGATCAATTCAGCGTATCAAGTAATTTGTTCTCACGGAATCCGTGAGTGGGAACTAATGTTTTGTATTAGTGGTTAGAAGGCTGGCAGGAAGTAATTATTTGCTTGATTCCATGCCCCAGCGGATGGCGTACATCACCAGTTCATCCGAATCATGGAGTTCAAGTTTTTTCTTAATGTTTCGGCGGTGTGTTTCAACGGTGTTCACGCTGATATTGAGCTTGTTTGCAATTTTACGGGTGCCGAATCCCTGGCCCAGCAGGCGGAAGATATCAAATTCCCTGTCAGTCAGGCTGTCTATGGAGGACTTTTGCTCTTCACCTGAGCCATGTAGCAGCTTTGATACTATTTTCAGGGATGTGTTCTGTTTAAGGTAAAGTTCGCCATCTAATATGGTGTTTATTGCTGATACAATGACGTCTTCCATCTGGTTTTTCATGACATATCCCCGGGCACCTGCCATTATGGCCCGTTCCGCGTAGAGGGAATCATCATGCATTGAGATTATGAGGCAGGGTATGGATGGAAAACGTTTCTTGAGTGATCCTACCAGGTCAATGCCGTTTGCGGTCCCTTCCAGGCTGATATCGACCAGCACAATATCCGGTTGTTCATTGCCGATAAGCCTGATGGCATCATTGGCATTTCCGGATTCGCCGCAAACCTCCATGGTACCTTCCTCTTCGAGGATCATGCGTATACCCTGGCGTACAATTGGATGATCATCAACCACGAATACACGGGTACACGTAACTTCTGTCTCTTTCATGGTGTTTTCCTTGTTCCAACCAATAACAGGGATGTAATAATCATAACAGGGCAAAATATATGCCAATCGTGGAGGAATTGTCAAGATATGTTTTATGGATTAATAAAAAAATCCCCTGCTCCTTTATATATAATTGTATCAAAAAAATGGAGCAGGGGGTCTTGCTACGGCTGGATTTGGCAGGTTTACTTTGGGTTTCCGGAAATATGGAGAATTATATCATGGGTTTTTTCCGCGGCCCTGTTCACAGAATTTGAGATCCTTTCTACGTATTCCTTCATGTCATATAGATCACTGG
>CAYFSO010000064.1:7176-17090 GCA_964345775.1 uncultured Leptospiraceae bacterium
TTGCGTTCGTCTACTATTGCCGTGGCCATGCTGAATACCCGTTTCATATCATTATCCCCGGTATTCATTTTATAGGTGATCATACTTGATGAGTCATTTGTGGTCATTAGTGACAGCATATGCTTTTTCATCTTTTCCCGGTCTTCTTCTGCTATTTGATAAAGCCAGTCATCAATAGTGAATATTCCCTGCAGGTTATTAAGCCCTGCCATCTCCTGGTAATTTTCTGACATCCAGAATTTTGCCGGGTAAAGGGCACTATCATCGTTTACCGAAAACATGATGCTCCATTCTCCAGCGACGTCACCTTCATCAGGGATGATACACTGTTGAGTTGCAACCGGATCGCAAAGTAATATGATCGATGCGACGTTCCCTTCTTCGTCGTGTTCGGTAATGAGTGGTGACAGCTTAACTGGCGTTCTCATGGTTCCCACCTTCCTATAACTCATCTATAATGCCGCCTCCAATTCTTTTGCCCGCGTCACCGGCTGGATTAGTTACATGGTCATCTGCTCCCATGTGGATAATTATTGAAGTTCCGCCTTCCTTGAAAAGGGAGTTTTTCTTTCCTTTTTCAAGGGTGAGCTTATCGGTTACCATGAGATCTTCGCATGTACCATCTTCTTTTACCCATATGTTGGGTAGATCGCCGACATGGGGACCCTTCGGGTTGTTCAGGCCGTGTTCTTTATTAAATGGATTGAAATGTCCACCCGCATTCTTGAAGTTTGGCAGTTCAAAGCTTCCAGTTTCGTGCACATGAAAGGCGTGAACCCCCGGAGGCATGTTTTTCAGTGAAATGAAAAATGAAACACCATTATTCTTTTCTATTAAGACTACCTTGCCGACCTTCTCTCCATTCGAATCAACCATGTGGACAACAGCCTCTGGCGTGGGGCCGCAAGAGGTGATCCCGGCAATAATAAGAACCATGACAGATAATAATGCCAGTGTTTTGCGGGATCTTATATTTTTTGTTAATGTCATGTCAGACCTCCATACAGTGTACTATTCAGCGTGGATTTACATTTCTGCTTCTGCCATCCAGTAACCATGAATATTACAGTTTTCCACTATGGTAACCCTGCTTCCCTCGGCTTTTAGATGAAAGCATGCTGCAGGGTTGGTCCATGATGTCAGCTTGGCCTGGCCCACGTACTTGCTGTCAACATAGCATTCAATAAACTGTATATGATGATCGTCAGTCATTGGATGCAGGGTACTTCCAATCCTTACTATGATATCAGTGCAGCCTTCTTCGGGAATTAAACCACAGGTTTTGTTCACCTCAATGGCGGGAATATGCTTTGATTCAGCTTCAGGGCTTTTTTCACGTGATTCCTTAAATATGTTGTCGTTCTGCTTGAACTGGTCTTTCGGTGCGCCGCATACCGGGCAGTTACCCGGTGCATTTTTGAATTCGATATGTCCGCACATCTGGCAAATAAAAGTATTCATTATATTTCTCCTGTTCCTTTATATGGTTTTTATGACAGGTGTAACCTATTTATAATGTTACCTTATATGAGTACGTCATCACTGGTCAATCCATGATAAGTGTGATTTTTTATTAATGGATTATGTGATCACACATCTCCCATCCTGTTCCTCAGTTCGGTAAATTTTTTCAGGTGACTGGCTTCTTCCTTTTTCAGCTTTTCCAGTATTTCAATTTCTTTCTTGTATTCCGGGTCCTCTCCAAGCATGTCCTGAAGTTGTGAATAGAAAAGAATTGATTCCTTTTCCATCATCACCGCAACATCGTAAGAGCTTTTCCCCTGTACCTGGTTTGGATCAGTAGAACCAAAGATCTCGGTATTGGCATAGGCTTCGATTAGCATATCCTCGTCCATGTAGAAATGGGGATAGGATTCTTCCTTATGAACACCGGTTGTTTCATTGAAAAGATCGTGAAATACCTGTATGTGTTCTTTTTCATCGCCAATTATATCGTCAATAACTGCATCGTTAGAGCCGTCTTTCAGTTGTTCATAGAAATCGATACCCTTCCTTTCCATTTCAACTGCTATGTTGTGAATGGTCTGCGCGGAAATCATTATAAATACCTCCATTAATAAGATTCATTTCTGTGTGTTATGGAATTGTAAACCGGTACGGCGAAGCCTGTAAATTCATGAAAAGGATTGTATTTACGTAGTGGAATCCGTGAGGTTAATCAGGATAATACCTGTTGTACTTTCGTGGTCAGGCTTTCCGCATTGAACGGCTTGGCCAGGAAGCCGCTGGCACCCATTTCCAGTATCTTTTGTACCTTCCCGTCAAGTCCGAAACCCGAGGTGACCAGTACCTTTGTATCCGGATCGATCTCACGCAATGCGGAGTAGACATCCAGGCCGGACATCACGGGCATGGACATATCAAGCAGTACCATTCCAATTGAACCATGTTCACTTGAAAATATTTCAAGTGCCTGTTTCCCGTCTTCGGCGGTGATCACCGTGTAACCCGCCTTTTCAAGTATACCCGCGGCAACCTGTCTCAGGGGCTTTTCATCGTCTACAACGAGAATAACACCCGTACCCCGGTTCAGGTTTGTTGTTTTTTTTGTGGCGGTTCCCTTCTCATCCATTTCGTCTACACATGGGAGAAATACCTTCATGGTGGTTCCCTCGCCCGGTGCCGATTCAACTTCGATTATGCCCTGGTGCTGCTGAACGATATTGTATACCATGGAGAGCCCCAGGCCCGTTCCTATTTCCTTGTCCTTTGTAGTAAAGAATGGCTCGAAGATCCGGGCACGAATTTCCTCGTCCATTCCTATGCCGGTATCGGATATATGGATACAGGCGTATGGCGAATTTTTTGCCGGTACACTTTCCCCTTCCACGGCAGAAAGGGACACCGAAAGTGTTCCTCCCTCCTCTTCTTCCTTCATTATGGTCATGGCCTGCGAGGCATTCACACACAGGTTAAGTATGACCTGTTCTATACGGGTCTGGTCGGCGTGCACAACACAGGGTTCTTCCGTAAAGTGAAAGTCAAGAAGTACGCTCTTGGGAAAGCTGTTCCTGCATATGTTCAGCACGTGCTCAAGTGATTCGTTGAGGTCGAATTGCTTCTTTTCCATCTCCTGCCGTCTTGACAGGGAGAGTAACTGTTTTATCATTTCAACTGCCCTGTTGGATGAATCACGTATGGTGCTGATGTAACCCCGTACCTCGTCGGCATTGTCGAGTTCCTGGTCATTGAGCAGGATGTCCAGTATCTCAACACTTCCAATGATACCTCCCAGTACGTTATTGAAGTCATGGGCAAGTCCACCTACCAGGGTGCCGATTGCTTCCATCTTCTGTGCCTGCAGCAGTTGTTCTTCCAGGTTGATCTGTTCGGTAATATCACGCTTGATGGCGGCGAAATTGTGAATGTTTCCCTCGTCATCAATAATGGGGAATATCACCGACTCTTCATGTATAAGCTCCCCGTCCTTCCTCTTGTTGGTGATTCGTCCATTCCAAATCTTCCCTGTACTGATGGTTTGCCAGAGGTTTTCGTAAAACCTGTGGGAATGTATACCGCTACTGATAATTGAAGGCGTTTGACCCATTACCTCATCCCTGCTGTAACCGGTGATCCTTTCAAAGGCTGGATTCACATATTGTATGTACCCCTCAGTGTCGGTGATGATGATATCTTCTGATGCCTGTTCCACCGTGGTGGCAAGCCGCCGCAGGGCGATCTCCGTTTCCTTCTTTTCTGTGATGTCACGTCCCACCGACTGGTACCCTGTTGGATTACCATGGTCATCGAAGAAGGCCCTGTCTATCCATTGATGCCATCCTGTTGAGCCGTCTCCCCTGGTAACCCGGTGTTCATCAACCTGCACAGGATTTTCAGGGGTGAGTGAATGGATCTTTTCCCATACCTGTGCATGATGCTCTTCTGGTATAAATTCAAAGAAGCTTTTCCCTGTCACCTTTTCTGGATCAAGGCCAAACTCATTGCAATACGCCCTGTTGGCAAAGGTGATCATGCCTCCCGGGGCCCACCTGGTGATAAAATCGGTCTGGTCTTCTACTATGCTGCGGTAACGAAGTTCGTTCTGTTCAAGCTCCCAGTATGCACGCAGCAGTTCCTCGTTCTGCGCCTCGAACTCCTCGTTGGTGGCCTCAAGTTCTTCCATGGTGGCATTCAGTTCCCTGTTCTTTTCCTGGAGCTGGATGTTACTATCTTCAAGTGAATGCCTGGATATGTTCAAGCGCCGGTTAAGCACGTTAATGGTATCGGCAAGTCCCAGTGACGTGGCCAGTATGAGCCACAAAAAGCTGATCTCGATCTTCCACTGGGTGATGAAAAAAGTAGGCAGGTACCCCATGGATGCCAGCAGCTGTAACGTGGCCAGCAAAAACAATGGCATGAACCCGATAATAATGAACCAGGCATTCCTGTTTTTATCATTTATACCACTGAAAGCCGCAATGACGAATACATACCCTATTAAACCAAACAGCAGGTAATTCACCACCTGTACCGAGACAATATACGGGACAAGGAACTGCACTGCCAGCATAAGCCCGGCAAGAATGGCAAGAAGAAAGATCCCCCACCGGAGCTTTTTTGACAGGTGGTGGTGAAATTTCAGCATGGAATCGAAGAATAGACTGGCTGATCCCATCAACAAGAACGCAAAAGTGGGAATAGCCCTGTTGGCCCAGGCAGTGTTATCGGGCCACAGGAACATGAATCCCAGTCCCCTGAGACATACAAGGTAGAACATCAGGGTTATGGCAAAAAAGCTGAAAAACAGGTGGGCGGTATTTCTTGTAGAAAAAAAGATGAAAAAATTAAAGATCCCGGTGAAAAGCATTATGCCGTAAAACATGAAAAGCAGCGACATCTCACGGGTGTTGTTTCTCACAAAGTGTTGCCTTGAATGAAGAAATATACTGAAGTTGAATGAACTGCTGGTATCTATCTTGAAGAAAATCCTGTTCAGTCCCTGTTGCAGATCAAGGGGGAATGCCAGTGTGCGTGATGCCAGTGGCCTGGTGCTGAACTGCCTTTGGTCGCCAGTGTTGTATACCTGCTGCACTTTCCCGTCATGCACCATGTACAGGTCAACATAGTCAAGTATGGGGTAATCGAACTCAAAAATGACATCTTTTGCCTGGCCGGGATTCATGACGTGGAGACAGAACCAGTACGGTGTATCCGTGTAGCCGAAGTTGACAAAATTACTGTCGATCAAGCGGCAGTGTCTTTCCATGCGGGTTATATCATCAATTGTATTTGCATCTTCTTTTGCGGGGGTATAGCAAAGGGAAGAGGTTAGGTTTGCTGATCCCTGCAGGTTATCCACTGTAAATACGTTATCTCCCGCGTAAAGGGGGGATAGAAAAGACCAGAGTATCAATGAGATAAATATTACCGGTTTGTTCATCAACAACCTGTTTCCATAGTATTATCCGATCATGTCTGTTTTAAAAATATTATGACACTGACTCCTTCAGGAATTTTTCGTAGTTCTCAAGCACCGCCTCCCTGTTGCGGTCACCGAACCTGTGATTACCTATATAAATGCCCCATGGTTCCAGGTCACGGGAAACAACCGTGTTGGCGCCCACGGTGGCGCCTTCTCCCACGGTAACCCCGGGGAGTATAATGGCATTTGCGCCGATAACGGCAAACCTGCCGATGGTCACCGGCTCCCTTCGTGGATTACGGTATTTCTCGGGTATGGTGGGGTTGCCGAATCCATGGTCCTTGAAGTCGTCAGTACTGGAATATACCTTGCAGCCCTGGGAAAAACCCGCGAAATCGTCAATCTCAAGTCCCCCGCCGCCATTGAGAAAGACGAAACTGCTCACGTGAATATTGTTGCCGAACCTGATATGCTTTCCCGAGTAAAGGTAGGTAAAACTGTCGATGATGATGTTCTCACCCCATTCTATGTTATCAATGCCCACGATCTTCACGTTCTCGTATATGGTCACACCGGGTATTTTATATTCTTCCATGATCCGCTCCTCCAGGGATATATACATGTTTTCTATGTATGACATTATACGTTTGAAATGTCAATTACTTATAATGCGTTGAAAATAGTGAATGGTTGACATGCCCTGCAACCCGGTATATACTGACTTCCATCCTGCCATATAATCAGCATGTATTGCGTGTAACGGGGTAATTATTGATGAGCTATCGCACTATTGTTTTCGACAGGGAAGACACTACCGGTATTATACGCCTGAACAGGCCCGACAGGATGAACGCGGTCAACGAGGAGATGTACTCGGAGTTGATGGATGTTCTTGAAGAGACTGCCGGTGATCCCGGTGTCCGTTCCCTGGTAATAACCGGCAGCGTTCGGGTGAAGGACGGGAAGGAGAAGCAGGCATTCTGCGCCGGTGCCGACCTGAAAAAACACGGTGAAGGTGAGCGCACCCATGCGCAGAAGCGGGCCTACATTGAGCTGGCACACCGGGCAACTGCCGGGATCTACAGGTATCCAAAGCCGGTGATCGCCGCGGTGAACGGCCCCGCCAGGGGAGCGGGAACCGAGATGGCACTCAATTGCGACTTCATCTTCATGGCAGAGGATGCAAGCATGGCCTTTCCTGAAACAGGACTGGGGACCTTCGTGGGGGGAGGCGTGACCGTCCACCTCCCGAAAATGATGGGTGTTATGAAGGCAAAGGAACTGGTGTATACCGGGCGCGTTATTAACGGTGATGACGCCGTTGCCATGGGGCTGGCCCTTGATAGTCTCCCGGTTGCATCGCTGATGACCCGGGTGCTTCAATTCTGCGGCCTGCTTGGCGAAAAAGCGCCGGTTTCCATGACACTTGCAAAGGAACGCCTGCAGAATTCGGGCGAGCTTGACTTTGCCACCGCCCTGCGTCTTGAAACGGACGCCATACTTGCGTGCATGGACACGGAGGACTGGCACGAGGGAGTGCGGGCCTTTGCTGAAAAGAGAAAACCACAGTATAAAGGAAAATAGAATGCCGAATAACGCGCTGAACAGGATCTTTAACTCGCGATCGGTTGTGGTAGTTGGGGCCTCGCTTGATGAAAAGAAGCGGGGCTACCAGGCCATAAAGACGTTGCTGCGTGATCATTACGAGGGCATTATATACCCGGTGAACCCGAAACTTGACCGCATTATGGGGATGAGCTGCTATCCTTCCGTAAAGGATATACCGGATGATATTGACCTGGCCCTCATTACCACGCCGGCTGAAACCATCCCGGGTGTCATAGAAGAATGCGGCATGAAAAATGTTGCCGGCGTGGTGATAATCGCGGGCGGTTTTGGAGAGCTTGGGACTTCAGGTAAAAAGAAGGAAGCGGAGATACTGGAGGCCGCACGAAAAAACAACGTTCGGATCATAGGGCCAAACACATCAGGCATGATAAGCCTTTTTAACAGTCTTAACCTGGTTGGACTCTCTGACGTGCCGAAGGGGAACATTGCCCTTTTGACCCAGAGCGGGAATATCGCCCTGCATATCATCACCGAGGCCCGCCTGCGAAGCCAGAAGGGTTTTTCTTATTACGTGGGAGTGGGGAACGAGGCGGATATTCGTTTTCACGAGTACCTGCAATTTTTTGAAGATGATGAGAATACGAAGCTGATACTTATGTACGTAGAGGGACTGCGGGACGGACGGAAATTTTTGCAGCAGGCATACCAGACAACATTGAAAAAACCCATTGTTCTGTTGAAAAGCGGTCGTTCCGCAACGGGGGCGCGTTCGGCGGGGTCTCACACGGGTTCTCTTGCGGGTATATCAGAGGTGGCCAGGACGGCGTTTCAACGTGCCGGCATTATTAATATTGAAAACCTTGACGAACTTTTCCCGGTAGCTGAAACCCTCAGCAGTCTTCCCCACATGAAAAACAACAGGATCGGGATCCTTGCCGATGGAGGAGGGCACGCCACCATAGCCTCGGATATACTTACCGACCTGGGGGTACAGATACCCGTGCTCGCGGAATCGACGCAAAAGAAGCTTCGTGAAGTGCTGCCCTACAACGCGTCGGTGTCAAACCCGGTTGACGTTGCAGGGGGTACCGACCAGAACCCCGCTGTTTTTGCCGATTGCGCCAAAGCCATGATAGAGGACGAGAGTATTGACGGACTCTTTATCGTGGGGCTTTTTGGTGGGTATGCCATACGGTTTGCCGACCGTTTGCGATTCATGGAGGAGGACGCGGCCCATCGGATGGGTAAGCTGGTTGCGCAAACCGAAAAACCTGTCATTTTGCAGAGCCTGTACAACGCCTCCAACGCCCACTCGCTGGAGTTGCTTCGGTACTATAATATACCGGTGTACGAGTCGCTGGGGATCGCCTGCAAGTGCGTTGCCGCACTGGCGGATTATGGCAGGCACATATCGAATCCTCATCCCAAGAAAACCAAGTTCGTGTTCAAGTGGGGGCATAACGCAAGGCCGGAGTGCGAAGCCATAATAAAGGAAGCACTGTCAGAGGGGCGCAACGTGCTGCTGGAGCCTGAAGCTAAACGTATACTGTACATGCATAACGCCCCGGTGCACCTCGACAGGGTGGCAGTAAATGCCGACGAGGCCGTGGAAATTGCAAAAGAGATCGGGGGGGACGTGGCCCTGAAGATCGTCTCACCTGATATTCTGCATAAGTCCGATGCGGGAGGGGTGCGGCTGACACTTTCAAACGACGAAGATGTGCGCCAGGCTTTCAATGATATCATCTCCAACGCGCAGAAATATAACAGCCATGCCCGGATAAAGGGCTGCCTCGTATCACCCATGTCCAGTGACGGGGTAGAGGTCATCATCGGAACCAAGATTGACGACCAGTTTGGCCCGGTCATCATGTTCGGACTGGGGGGAATACTGGTGGAAGTGGTGCGTGACGTGGCATTCAGGGTGCTTCCTCTTTCGCGTAACGCGGCCAGGCAGATGATAGAAGAGATACGATCAGCTCCTATTCTCAACGGTGTGCGGGGACGTCCGCCGGTGGACAAGAAGGCGCTGGAGTACCTGCTCATCGAGGTTTCGGATATTATTGAATCGTATCCGCAGATAGCAGAGATGGACCTGAATCCTGTTATCGCCCACCAGGACGGGTTGTCCCTGGTTGATGCAAGGATCATATTAAAAGATGAGAAGTAAGGTGTAAATATAACGGGGGAGAATTCTGTATGCAATATGAATCTATAACTGTAAGCAGGGAGGATACTGTAGCAACTATTATACTGGACCAGCCTGAGAAACTCAATCCGCTGGACCAGAGAACCGCTGATGAGCTGAACCGGGCCATTGACCTGCTTCGTGTAGAAGAAGATCTTCGCGTACTGGTAATTACCGGTACCGGTAAGGCGTTCAGCGCTGGTGGTGACGTGAAGGGGATGAAGGCCTCCATTGATAACGGCACACCCGACATGTTCATGGATGACCTTACCCTTTCACTCTATGCAATAGCACAAAAGCTGCGTACATTCCCAATACCCGTTATTGCCGGCGTGAACGGCTATGCCATGGGGGCCGGCATGAACCTGGCATTATGCTGCGACCTGGTGATTGCCAGCCACAGGGCGGTGTTCGGGCAGAGTTTCAGCAAGCTTGGTCTTATTCCCGGTTTTGCGGGAACTCACCTGCTGGCCACGCAGCTTCCATGGCAGAAGGCCTGCGAGATAGCATTCATGGGTGAACCTGTAAGTGCCGATGAGATGTACCTGCTTGGCCTGGTGAACCGGGTGGTTCCCCATGATAAATTTGAAGAAGAGCTTGCCGTCTTTACCGCAAAAATAGCTTCGGGCCCCACGAAGGCATTCAGGCGAACAAAGGAGCTTTTTCTGCGTGCCCTGCAGGGGGACTTCTTCGACCACGTGGAATACGAGCGTACGGTACAGGTGGAATCAACTAAAACTGCTGACTATGCAGAAGGTGTACAGGCATTACTTG
>CAYFSO010000065.1:0-16896 GCA_964345775.1 uncultured Leptospiraceae bacterium
ATTGAATGTCAAATAATATACCACCGGGGCACGGCTACTGCCGTGCCCTGTCAAAGTCTGCCCTGGTGAAAAGTGATATCACATCGATGCCAAGTTTCTCGATGTTTTCACGTCCCCCTTCATCACGGTCTATGAGGACGGCGGCCTTGACCACTTCCAGGCCCGACTCCCGCAGCCTTTCGATGGCGGTTATGGTTGAGCCGCCGGTGGTGATAACGTCGTCGATGGCGATCACCTTCTTTACCCCTTCAAGGCTGCCCTCGATCCATTTCTGGGTGCCGTGTTTCTTTGACTCCTTGCGTACAATAAGCGGGTTCAGGGCCCTCCTGTTCTGGAAAGCCTCGAGGCAGGTAACCAGGGATATGGGATCCGCTCCCAGGGTGAGCCCGCCAACAGCATCTGCTTCTACGTCCCGTATAGCATCAAACATAACCTTGCCAACCAAAAACAGCCCTTCGGGATCCAGGGTTGTTGCCTTGCAGTCAAAGTAGTACGGGCTCTTCTTGCCAGAAACCAGCGTGAATGGAGGATCGTCCCTGTAAACAAATGACTGGTTGAAGAGTTTCTCAAATAACTGTTCACGAAAATTGTCGGTCATTACTTTTTCTCCTTGTTGTCATATTTCCACGGCCAGAGCTTTTTCAGCCTGTCCTTTATTGCCTTTTCACTGCCCTCATCTCCGGGCCTGTAGAAAACCATGTTCCTGATCTCGTCGGGAAGATATTGTTCACTCACGAAATGCCCGTCATAATCATGGGGATACTTGTACCCCTTCCCGTATCCCATCTTTTTCATAAGGCCCGTGGGGGCATTGCGTATATGCAGCGGAATTTCGTACGCGGTGTCCGCAGCCACCTTTTTGGCCTGCTTTACCGCCAGGTATGACGCGTTACTCTTCGGTGCCGATGCCAGGAAGGTGGCACACTGTGACAGGATGATCTCTGCCTCGGGCATACCAATGTTTTTTACAGCCGTGAATGTAGAGGTTGCAATGGTAATAGCGTTGGGCGACGCGTTGCCAACGTCCTCCGAGGCGAATATGAGCATACGCCGTGCGATGAAAAGAGGGTCCTCACCCGCAACCAGCATTTTGGCCATGTAATAGACAGCGGCATCGGGGTCAGAGCCCCGTAGAGACTTTATGAAAGCGGATATGGTATCATAATGCTTGTCGCCAGCCCTGTCGTAGGCGATGGTGCTTTCCCGGTACGCCTCAAGCAGCACCTTTTCGGTAATGGCTCCCCCGTCCGCCATGAAAATTGCCGTCTCAAGAATATTCAAGAGTCTTCTGGCATCACCCATTGCAAACTGAACCAGCTTTTCCTTAACCCCGTCATCGAACCGGATGTCCTTACTTTGCAGTTCTTCATCCTCCTGCAGTGCGTTTTCCAGCACCGCAAGCAGGTCATCTTCTGTCAAAGGGTGCAGCCTGACCACCCGTGACCGTGACAGGAGCGGACTAATCACGCTGAAGGACGGGTTCTCGGTGGTAGCTCCGATAAGCACTATATCACCTGATTCAACCGCACCCAGCACTGCGTCCTGCTGCGCCTTGTTGAACCGGTGTATTTCGTCGATAAAGAGGAGTGTCTGCCTTCCCTCTTCCATGTTCTTCTTACCCTGTTCTATCACCTTGCGCACGTCACCAACACCCGCGGATATGGCACTGAGAAAATACTGTTCCATCCCGCAGTAGGAGGCTATAAGGCGGGCAAGGGTTGTCTTACCGGTACCCGGATCACCCCACAGGATCATGGACATGGCTGTCCTTTTCTCAAGTATGGAGCGCAATATTTTGCCCGGTTCCATCAGGTGCTTCTGGCCAATGAACTCTTCCATGGTTTTTGGCCTGCACCGTTCGGCCAGGGGTATCTGTGATCGTGGTTCGTTCATATTCTTACAGTATAACAAAAAATCCGGCATGTACCGGATCTTTTGTCAATTGAAGCCTTGGTTAATAAAGCAGTTGTTCATTAACTTTCTGAGCTTGTCTTGTTCTCAGTTGAACTGCTGCTTCGGTCAGCTGAGACCTGGGAACCCTGCGAGCCCTGTGGGCCCTGCGATCCCTGTGAGCCCTGCGATCCCTGTGAGCCCTGTGAGCCCTGGGGTCTCTGTGGCCTGTCAGATGACTGGTACCTCTGCCTGGGGCGTCCGCCGCTGTGTCGTCGCTGCCTGCTCTGAGCCTCGAATCGTCTCATCTTTTTGAGTCTTCTTCGTTCGGCTTCTTCTTTCTTGCGCTTTTTCTCTTCGCTTGGCTTCTCGTAATATCTTCGTCTTTTTAATTCCTTGAAAATACCCTCAAATGCCATACGCTTTTTCAGGTTCTTAAACGCACGCTCCAGGTCACCATCCTGAACTTCTACTTCCAGAGGACTTGGCATTACTACTTCACATCCTTCCTGTTAAATTTTGTGATACAATATGTAACGCTTCATATTTGTCAATATAAAAAATAAAAGCCCCGCTGTCAAACAACGGGGCAAACAACTATATACAACTATTAAACTATTTATTTCCCTGCGGTAAGTACCTCAACGAGGTCAACCACCTTCTTGATCTCGGCTCCACGCACCGCCCCTTTGGTCACATATTTAACCTTTTTGTCTTTGCCAATGATCAGCACAACAGAGGTGTTATTGCAGTTGCCAAGATTCCATTTCTTTGCCAGTATAAGATCGGGATCGGTCAGAATGGTAGAATTATATTTTTCTATCTTACCCTGTACGATCTTACGGATAATAAAATTTGGTGCCTTTGAATCCTTAAGGTTGGCAATACCTATTCCCTGGTACTTTGATTCGTCAAATTTTTTGGCCTTCAGGGCATCGGCAAGCGGGTCATTGAGATCTGCCGCATCAGCATCATTATAGAAGATGCTGATAACCTTTTTCCCCAGGTTGGGAATATACGCCGAATTATTGTTGGCATCTCGGATCTCTACGTTACCGACCCTTTGACCAACCGAAATGGCATATGCCAGTGTAAGACCAAAAGCGAGGACAACCAGCAATACCACGGCTATCCTTAAAAACGACCATCTTGATGACTTCATATACTTCCTCCCTGATATAAATTGGATTTTTTTATTCTCCCAGAACCACTTTATCATCTATTATTGAAGCTTTGCAGATCGTATGTCAACTACAATATTGATTTATGGCTCATTCCGGAATGTTGCGAAAAACTATCATTGCTTATTATTTGTCTATAAACCATTTATCAATTATCAAAATTGAGATTTTCCCTGTTCACTTTTCACTGCTCACTATTCACTCACCTGTGTTCATCCGCGTGTATCTGCGGTTAAAAAAAATTATGTAAATTGTAATCTCATAGATTTTTGTTATAAAAAACTGTTACATTCCCAAGAATCCGGAAAGAGTGTGATTTGTTAACCAATGTATAAAAGGCCTGTCCTGGCAGCATACCTGCAAATTGCTTCTTGACATACGCCATGTATACGGGATAGGAGTACCTGTTCACGCAAACGTGAAATGGAGGCCTTGAAATGAATAAAAAACTAAAGATTGCCGGCATTGTCGCAGCAATTCTTCTGGTTGTTGTTCTTTTCGTGTATTTCAGGTATTTCTTTACATTTGAACAAAGAAATGTAATGAAACGTAAAATTGAAACTGTTACCGGTCAGAACCTGAGCATAACGGTATTCAGCTACGAGGGGGAGATCGTGAAGAGGTGGACCAATGTACGCAAAATAACCTCGGGCAAGGGAGAGAGGAACTACACGTACTTTTATACTTCAGAAGGCAGGTACGTACAAATACCCGATTCGGTAATGTACATAGCAGAAGAAGAGAAATAATGTGCTGAAAGACAGCGTACAATACCTCAAGGGTATCGGTCCCAAAAAAGCAGAGGTATTGCGGGAAGAGACAGGTATTGAGAATGTTGAGGACCTGCTTTACCATGTTCCACGCCGCTACCTTGACTGGTCTAACAGGAAAAAGATCAGGGATTGTTTCGTTAACGAAATGGTCACAATAACCGGCACCGTCACCCGCGTATCGCTGCAGGGAGGACGACGTAAGTTTTTACAGGTGCTGATAAGTGACGGAACAGACACACTGGCCGGCGTCTTTTTCGGGGGTGTACATTATTTCCAGAAGCTTTTCGATCCCGGAGACGTGGTTGTGTTTTCCGGACGTGTTGACCATTACCGTACACGGCAGATAGTTCATCCCGAATTTGACCTCATAGACGGTGGGGACATGACCGATACCATCAACACCGGCCGCATTGTCCCACTGTATCCTTCAACAGAAAAGCTGAAAATGAAAGGCCTTGATTCCCGGGGATTTCGCAGGATCATGGCCAGGGCTCTTGAGGATTGTCTGCATGAGATCAGGGATCCTTTTGATAACTCAATGCTGGCAAGGCTGAAATTGCCGTCGCTGAAAGATGCCATCCAACAGGTTCATTTCCCGGATTCCCTTGAGGCGGCAGAATCAGCCCGAAGGCGACTGTCTTTCAACGAACTGTTCTTTTTACAATATTATCTTCTTCTTTCAAGGGAATATGCTAAAATTGAGCAGCATAAAGAGAAGCCCTTCATCGATGTTAAACGAATGAACGATTTAATATCCCGGCTTCCCTTTACCCTCACCGGTGACCAGCTGAAGGCAATAGAGGAGATCCATAATGACCTTTCATCACCCTTTCCCATGAACAGGCTGCTCCAGGGCGATGTGGGTTCAGGTAAAACAGTGGTTGCAATGGCAGCCGCCCTGTCGGTCATTGGACGCGGCCAGCAGGTTGCCTTGATGGCACCCACAGAAGTGCTGGCCAGCCAGCATTACAGTAATTTCAGGCAACTTGTTCCCGGTGAGATTACAATTGAACTGCTGACAGGCAGCACACCCGCATCGGAAAAAGACAGGATATACAGCGCCGCCCGCGACGGCAGCATCAATATCACGATTGGCACCCATGCCATTATACAAGAGGGGGTTGATTTCAACGACCTTGGCTTTATTATAATCGATGAACAGCATCGTTTCGGCGTAAACCAGAGGGCCGTATTGCGAAGCAAGGGATTATCCCCTGATCTCCTGGTTATGACCGCCACCCCTATTCCCCGTTCTCTGTCATTGACCCTGTATGGAGACCTGGATATTTCCATAATTAAGCAGAAACCCGCAAACAGGCTTCCCATACAGACCATGTCATTCCCCGAATCACGGCTGAAGGGGGTATACAACTCACTTGAGAAGTACATGACTGAAGGACGTCAGGTATACTATGTTCTTCCCCTGGTAGAGGATTCTGAAAAGATTGACCTTAGATCAGCAAAAGCAACTTTTGAACACCTTAAGAATGATATTTTCCCGCACAGGAACGTAGCCCTGCTGCATGGGAAGATGAAACCCGCGGAAAAAGAAACGGTAATGTCGGCATTTCGGGACAACGAGGTTCAGTTACTTGTGTCAACCACCGTGATCGAGGTGGGTATAGACATTCCAAATGCCAGTATCATGGTCATTCATCACGCCGAACGCTTCGGCCTGTCACAATTACATCAGCTTCGGGGACGTGTTGGCAGGGGTCAACATCAGTCATTTTGTGTCCTGGTATACCCTGATGACCTGCCCCATGAAAACAGGAACCGCATTGATATACTTACCAGGACAGAGGACGGGTTTGCCATCGCCGAAGAAGACCTGAAGATCCGCGGTGCCGGTGAATTCATTGGTACCAGGCAGCACGGCTATGTGAGCAGTTTCGAGTTTGCCGACGTGGTGAACGATCTTGACCTTATACACCTTGCACGGCAGGAAGCATCAATGCAGGTTTCCGGTGCGGGGGATATCCGGCTGGCACTTGAATCGGTAAAAAGCGATCACAAGTACGCAACCATCCTGGACGGCATCAGGACAAAACACATACTGGCCATCTTATCCTGAAGCAGTTCAATTGCTTCCGCAGCAGTTCTTGTATTTCTTGCCGCTGCCACAGGGACAGGGATCATTCCTTGACAGCTTGTGACCATACTCTTCTTCGATCTTCTCTATTATGCTTTTATTCTTGTTCTTCTCGAGCTTTTTCATCTTTGCCTTTTCCTTGAGAGTTATTTTTGTATCCCACATAACCCTCACGAACCGTTCAAGTTTCTCAAGAAATGAAGTGTCATTTGAAAACTCCGAGTCCTCCCACTTCTCTGTCATGCTTTTTTGCAATGTCCGCAAAAGCTCCAGGTTCCCGTAAAAGATCCTGTATACTTTGTCTACTTTCTGGTCATCCCTGAACGATTCAATATTACCCACGTGCAGGTATTTCAGGTACTCATCCCCTGCCTCCACCTGCCGTCCCACATAATGTACGTAATTATCACGGGTTTTTTCGGAAAAAGCCGGTTTTATATGATCACACTCTGGAAACCGCTGTATTGCATACAAATGATACCAGAGTGCTTCCACCTGCATCCATACTTCACTGTCCCTGGAAGGGATTTCACCGTTGCCGAACAGCTCAAGCATTATGTTCTCAATGGTGAACGCAGTTGGTGAGGTCTGAGCACCAAGGATGGCGGCCTTTACGAAATCGATGGTACGTGTACAGCCATTGTCCCCGAGGAGGAAAGCAAAGTGCTCGTCACCCCTGTATTCTTTTACTTCTATCATTCCTGGTATTCCCTTTTGAACAACAGTTTACCAATTTACTTGAACGCGGTCTTTTCAACGAACCTGTTATATATGATGATCTGCATTGGAGAGAATTTTAATGGTGCTTTTTGTTTTACAAACTGTTTCCTGTCAATTTTTTTCCTGGTCTCAAGATCCATGCGGCTTATGACCTCGTCAACCCGCCTGTTGAACTGGTCTATTTCCGCGTAATATTTTCTGCTGACCTTTTTGCGGATAGAATCAAAGTTGTTTATACTGTCAAAAGGTATATCAAGGCTGTTGATATTGTTCTCGAACCATCTTAGAGCGTTCTCTTTAATGAACTCAGCCGGGAGAAAACGCCTGATCCGGTTTCCTTCTTCGTACTTGTAGCATGAACCATAATTATTATTCTTAAATTCTGCAATCAGGATGTTGTATATTGTCGCGGGACCAAGATGATAGAAGAATAAAGCCTGGTTATCCCCGGATACAGAGAATTCATCCATTATGTCATTATAGAGAGATGAAATTTTTCGATAGAGAAATTCTTCGTAAGTTGGGATGATATCAGCATCACCGCCGCTCTTGAACTTCACCAGGCTTCGTCGTATCTCGCCTTTAATGGCATCTTCTGACATGGGCCCGCTGGTAAAGTAAAAAGCATCCCGAAGTTCAGCGTAATCACTACTGAGTTTATAATAATCAACATGTATTACATAAGGTTCTCTCGTGTTCCAGTGCCGTGAACCCTTGACAGTAAATTCCACTGTCGGGGTTCTCGAATATTCGGCTTCCCCCGGTTGATCAAACCCACTCCCGGTTGATTCTTCTGAACTTTCTTCTTCTATGGTTGCTTCAGTTTCAGTTGTATCAGTTCCTGTATCCCTTTCGGCTCCCAGTTCATCCATGTTCTCAGAACGTTCTCTTCGATATTCCTCCATCTCCCCCTTCTTGTTCATGTTCTGTGTCACTTCGGGAGCGAGCGAAAACACATTATCGAGGCTGTAGTCGAAAAAATCATGGTACACAAGCCGATTGTTGAGGTCACGTTCAAGTACATCGAAATCTTCAGCGGGAATTGAAAGAATTACTGCAACAGCATGCAGAAATGTATCTGTCTGTTTACAGAATTTCAGGCTTTCCGATACGATGTTATCCAGCTGCTGAAACAGCGGCTTCCCGCCGTCTGCAAAATTGATCACCCCGATACTCTTTTCAAGCTCAGCCCATTCCTTCTTTACAATACTGTTGAAATTGCGAAGGCGTACAAAAAGTTCCTTCAGCAACAGGAAGTCGACCCGTTTCTCGTCCTGGTATCCTTCAAACACCAGGGGAAAATCCTTGAGCGCCTGCTTTCGCAGGGTTTCCCTGTTCAGTTCAATAACGTACTTATCGTACTGGCGTTCAATGTTCTCAAGGAATCGCACGAAATTGTAATTATATTTTCTTAATACCGGCTGCAGTCCGTCAGGAGCATCAAAATAATTGAGCTTGTCCTTGAAGCGGGTACACTGGTCTAAGTGAAATTTTATGGTTTCAACAATACCTTTGTTATGGAACCGAGAAGCATTACCGAAATCGAGCTTTTCAACTCGTTTCAGGAAGGATTCTTTCAGATCACCCGAATCCTCTCCTGAAGGTTGAGCCGAATCGTGTTTTCGTACCTGCTTCTGCTGGTATTCCCGTGTTCCTTCGCGGGAACTGGAATACTCGTTGATATCGTCTATATCTGTCAGCAGCCTGTCAAGATCGTCTTCAATCATTATACCCTATCCCTTACCATTAAAACTCAGGATTGTAACGATCCCACCTCGTTTTCGTCCGGCGTATCTTTTCCGTCAACTTCTTTGTCTTTATGATCATCAGCCTTTTCCGTGACCGCCGTCTCAACATTTTCGTCTCTATGTGTTCCTGTTTTCCCGTTCCCGTTCTCTGCAATAGGTGGAAGTTCCTCACCATTCATTATAAGCTGAATTTCTTCGGCATTCAAGGTTTCACGTTCAATAAGGCTGGTTGCCAGCTTTTCGAATATGCTGTTGTTCTCTTTTATTATGCCGACAGCCCTGTCCCTGGCACTGGTTATGATGGTTTTCACCTCTTCATCGATCATCTGGGCGGTGGTTTCGCTGTAATCCCTGTGCTGGTTTATCTCCCTGCCCAGGAATATCTGCTCGTTCTTCTTGCCAAATGCCAGCGGCCCCATCTTCTCACTCATACCCCATTCACATACCATTCGATGGGCGATGTCAGTTGCCCGTTCGATGTCATTGCTGGCACCGGTGGTAATATCATTGAACTTGATCTCTTCGGCCACGTGTCCACCATATAGACTTGCCAGCTGGTTCATCCAGTAGGTTCTATTATGCAGATGCTTTTCCTCCTTGGGCAAATGCATGGTAACACCAAGTGCCCTGCCCCTGGGGATCACCGTGATCTTGTGCACGGGATCATTGCCCACCATGTATCCAACGATGGCATGCCCCGATTCGTGGAACGCAATAACATGTTTTTCATCATTCGATATCAATATTGATCTACGCTCCGGCCCCATGAGCACCTTGTCCTTCGCGTCCTCCATGTCTACCATGGAAACCCGCTTCTTGTTTCGCCTGGCGGTAAGCAGGGCTGCCTCGTTCACCAGGTTGGCCAGGTCTGCACCGGTAAAACCGGGTGTGCCCCTGGCAATTACCTTGAGATCTACCTCCCGCGAAAGGGGTATCTTGCGGCTGTGCACGGCGAGTATCTTCTCCCGCCCCTTTATGTCCGGCACGTCAACAACCACCTGCCTGTCAAACCGTCCCGGTCTCAGAAGTGCGGGGTCAAGTACGTCCGGTCTGTTGGTTGCTGCTATTATAATGACACCTTCGTTTGTATCAAACCCGTCCATCTCAACAAGTAACTGGTTAAGGGTCTGCTCGCGTTCATCATGTCCGCCGCCAAGGCCAGCACCCCTGAGCCGTCCAACCGCGTCTATCTCGTCAATGAATATGATGCAAGGTGCATTGCGCTTACCCTGTTCAAAAAGGTCGCGAACACGGGAAGCACCCACGCCAACGAACATTTCAACGAAGTCTGATCCACTGATAGAATAGAATGGTACACCCGCTTCACCGGCAATGGCACGGGCAAGCAGTGTTTTACCGGTTCCGGGAGGCCCCATGAGCAGTACCCCCTTGGGAATTTTTGCCCCGATATTGATGAATTTCTTTGGATCCTTAAGAAAGTCTATAACCTCGGTTAATTCCTCCTTGGCCTCGTTAACACCGGCAACATCTGAGAAAGTAACCTTTATATTGGTCTCAGACTGCAGTTTTGCCTTGCTCTTTCCAAAGGACATGGCCTTGTTGCCGGAAGACTGTATCTGTCGTATCATCAGGAACCAGATAAGGCCGAAAAATATAAGCCATGGAAGGAAATTTACTATGCCCTTCAGGAAGAAATTGTCATCCGCTTCTTCACCCTTTATTTCCACTTTTTTCCTGAGAAGAACGTTCATCAGGTCAGGGTCTTCGTAGGGGATGATGGATTCGAAAAAGTATACTTTATCCCCCTTGGTATAGGTTCCCTTGATCTTTTTGCCATCTACTATGGTGACCGACTTCACCTTGTCGTCAAAAACCTTCTTTATGAAATCGCTGTATTGCAGCTGCTCAACCTTTGGCTTGTCGAAATCGTTCATCCTGAATATGGCAACCGCCAGCACGATGATCAGCAGAATCAGCGCTATCTGTTTACCAGCTTTGTTCATTAATTAACTCCTGCGGTAAGAAATATTATATATATTGTGCTGTATAGAACTATAGTGTAACACAAATAATGCAATTTGACATATAAAACACGGGTTTTTTGCTACTCCAATTTGACAGTCGCGATACCGTGGTGAGCATCCCTGAAGAACGGCGTATACACCGTTTCGGCAGATATCAACCCTGTTCCGTTACCTGTACGTGGGGCTGGCACATATAGCAAGTATTTTTTTTGAATTATCACCCACCTTGAAGCTTTCAGCCACCCTGTTATCACCACTGCCCACTACCGAAAGCATGCAGCAGGCGATCTTATTCCCTATCAGCACAATGGGTACCCTTTCCTTTTCTTCCGGACTAAGCTTATGATCTATCAAGAGATCTTTT
Organism: uncultured Leptospiraceae bacterium; assembly: GCA_964345775.1. GTDB lineage: Bacteria > Spirochaetota > UBA4802 > UBA4802 > UB4802 > M55B154. Next base: position 10,754 of record CAYFSO010000065.1, read on the forward strand.
ATCTTCTTTGTGCCATTCTCGAGGGTTATTTTGTCACCTTTTCTTCTGTTACGGACAACCAGTTCTGCATCATTATCACCGGGGTCCAGGTAGACAGCATCATTTCTCCCCACACGGGCAGTAAATTGATGGAGATCCAGCACCCGTATTTCCAGCGAAATACCAGCTTCGGGTATTTGGCGGTTCGCGCCTGCTTTAAAAGACAACGTGTATTCCCATGGATGGGGAGAATGCCCTGCTCCGCTTTCGGAGATCAACAGCACCTCGTCCCCCCCGTGCCTGGTCTTCATGATACGAAGTCCACGGGCTTCGTACAATACTACATGGCCGCGAGCCTCCCGCACCGTCCTGTACAACTCTTCAAGCATGCTCCTGTCAACATAGCGTTGAAAGGTCTCACGCACCTGTTGCGCGCACACCTCCATGAACAACGGCCTTATGGATATTATATCCCGGTAGCGGATGGCAACCCCGTCCTTCACATTGATAACAAGACCCGGGTATGCCTTTCGTATCAAATGCCCCGTCATCTGCTGATGCTCACCGGCAATCAAACCAAGCGAACAGATGGACTTCTTTGCCGAGGGAAACCTCTCTTCGGCAAGGGGCAAGAGCCTGTTTCTCACGAAATTACGCAAATAGTCATTTTCCCTGTTGGTGCCATCCTCCCTCCATTGAACACCCATATCCTCCAGGAACATGTATACTTCATCGGCAGAAGCCCACATGAGGGGACGGCTGATCCGATCCCGGCTAAAAGGCATGCCCGCAAGCCCGTGAATACCGGTACCCCCCAGTACCCGCATCAGGATGGTCTCGGCCTGGTCATCACGGTTATGCGCGGTGCATACACGGGTATAACCATGTTCATCCATGACAGACGCTATCAAGCTATACCTGAGATCCCGCGCGTGCTCCTCGAAAGACATTCCCCGCACGGTACTGGACATGAGATCATGTTTCTGGCAGAAAAAGGGAATACCATGAGCGGCAGCAAGCTGCCGTAACAGTTTTTCGTCCGCGTCGGATTCTTCACCGCGCATTCCATGGTTCAGGTGGAAGATGCCCATATCCAGTGCATACTCATCCTTTACCTGCAGCATTACATGCAGCATTGCCATGGAGTCCTTTCCCGCGGACATGGAGAGCAGTACCCGGTCACCCTTTTCAAGAAGGGCGTGCTGCTCGATAAAGCGCACGGATCGTTGTATGAAATGATGTTGCTTTTCCATGTACTGATAATGACCAGCCATTAATGCTTGATGCAATCATAATTTACTGTATACTATACATGACAGTCAAAAAAGTGTTGAAAACATGCATTCGTTTTCATATAAACAAAGGCATTGAGATACACAAAAATAAAGGAGATGTACACATGGAAGAAGCAATCCGTAAAAAAGCTGAAGAATGGACAAGGCCACCATACAACGAGGAAACAAGAAAAGAGGTCCAGGCACTTTTGGACAGCGGTGATGAGAAAGAACTTGCAGACCGTTTTTACCGCACACTTGAATTCGGTACCGGCGGTCTACGGGGTATCATCGGGGCAGGCACCAACCGCATGAATATATATACCCTGGGCATGGCTACACAGGGACTTGCCAATTACATTAAGGAAAAGGGCGGTCAGTCCATGGGCGTAGTTATTGCCAGGGATTCGCGTATAAAGTCGGACGAGTTCGCACGGCAGGCGGCTGCCATTTTCGCCGGTAACGGCATACGGGTGTACATGTACGATGATATCATGCCCGTTCCATTGTGCTCCTTTGGCATTCGCGAAACGGGAGCCATTGCGGGTGTCACCATCACCGCCAGTCACAACCCCCCTGAGTACAACGGCTACAAGGTGTACTGGGAGGACGGGGCCCAGGTGGTTCCCCCGCAGGACGGTGAGATCATCGACGAGGTGAACAATATCCAGTCCATCAACGATATACATACCATGGAATACAATGACGCGTCAAGGGAAGGTCTTATTGTCACCATCGGGGATGACGTGATCAAGAGCTACCTCGAAAACCTTGAAGAATTTGTCATGAAAGAAAATAAAGGGTCCGACGTGGTGATCGCCTTTACCCCCCTTCACGGGACCGGGTACAAGGTGGTACCAGAGGCGCTGGCACATTTCGGTTTCACCGAGTGCCACGTGGTGGACGAACAGGCGATACTGGACGGCAGCTTCCCCACGGTTGATTCACCCAACCCCGAGGAAAGACCTGCCATGAAGATGGTACTTGAACTTGGCAGGCAGAAGAACGCTGACATAGTACTTGCAACTGATCCCGATTGTGACCGAATGGGAGTGGCTTTCAGGGGCAGCAATGGTGAGTATGTTCTTATTAACGGCAACCAGATCGGCACCATGCTGGAATACTACATACTCTCACGTCTCAGGGAAAGGGGTGAACTGCCCGGTAACGGAGCGATCATAAAGACCATTGTTACCACCGACCTGCAGGAAGCCATTGCAAAGGACTTCAACCTTGCTACCGAAAACGTGCTGACCGGCTTCAAGTGGATAGCAAGAAAGATGTACGAGTACGACCGCACGGGTGAACACCGTTTCATTTTCGGCGGGGAAGAGAGTTACGGCTACCTGCCGGTTCCGTTCGTCCGTGATAAGGACGCGGTAAGCGCGTGTTACTTCTTCGCCGAAATGACCCACTGGCTGCGTGAGCAGGGCCGGTCACTGAATGATTTCCTCGAGGAAATATATGAAAAATACGGGTACTACCGTGAAGGCCTGAAGTCCCTCACGCTTAAGGGCATGGAAGGCATGGAAAAGATTGGCAGGATAATGAACCACTTCAGGGCAACACCACCTCTTGAATTCAACGGCATCAAGGTAAACCGCGTTGCCGACATCAAAACAGGCAAGATGAACCACCTGTTGTCGGGTGAAACAACAGAACTGAAGGATCTTCCATCGTCAAACGTGTTACAATACTTTCTTGATGACGGTTCCAAAATAACCATGCGGCCGTCTGGTACTGAACCCAAGATCAAGTTCTACTTCAGCGTCAACCAGAAGGGGGACGGGAAAGGTATGAAAGAGATGAACGCGGTGCTGCAACAGAAAATTGACGCACTGGAAGCCTCTCTCCTGGAAAAGGTTGGAGAATAAGGGAGGGGGTTACCCCCCTTCCTTTCCTGCAAGCATGTTCAGCATACGGTCTTCTTCTTCCCGCATCCTGCCGGCTTCCTTTTCGGGAACACCTTCGTGTTCGTAACCCACCAGGTGCAGAATTCCGTGGACAAGCAGGCGGTACAGCTCCTCGTGGAAGGCAACATCGAACTCTGCCGCCTGCGCCTTCGCTTTTTCAAGGGAAATGTACACGTCACCCAGCGGCTCCTCTTCCAGCTCGATGCCGGGGAAGGGGTGGTCCCGGTACGCGAATGAAATAACATCGGTTGGATAATCACGGTTACGGTAATCCCGGTTGATGGTTTGAATAACATGGTTATCTGTCAGGATGCAGTTCACTTCCACACCGGTAGTTTCAAGATGTCGCAGCAAGTGCCCTATGACCCGAATGCAGGTATCACCATCCACACCCTCGCAAGGAAGGGTCACATCACCTTCTGTAAAAACATTAATCTCCATTATCCTGCTTCTGCTTTACCCTTTCCTCCAGATCCTCAAGATCCTGCTGTTCTGGATACTCGATACGCGTATGAAATATGCCGTTAAGAACCTGCAGAAACGCCTTCTGTATGCGGTTCAGGTCAAGCATGGTGAGATCGGAGCTCTCAAGCTCACCTTCATTCAGCTTGTTATAGGTAATTCTTCGTACCAGCGATTCCAGCCTGGCAGGTGTGGGTTCGTTCAGTGAACGTGAAGCTGCCTCTACCGAATCTGCCAGCATTACAACTGCGCTTTCCCTGCTCTGCGGACGGGGCCCCGGATATTCAAAATCTGATCTCTGTATGCTTTCATCTCCGTTATTATCAGATGCTTCCATGGCCTGGTGATAGAAGTAGGTCATGGTTGTCTTCCCATGATGCTCCTGTATGAACTTGATGATCTCCTCGGGAAGACCGTTCTTTTTGGCAAGCGTGACTCCCTTCTCCACGTGGGAAATTATGAGCCTGCTATATTCATACGGCGAAAGCTTTTTGGCTCGCGGGTCACTTACCTTGTTCTCAATATAAAAAGCGGCATCCTCTATCTTCCCTATATCGTGAAAATAGCTGCCCACCCTTGCCAGCAGCGAGTTGGCACCTATTTCACGGCAGGCTGTTTCTGACATGGTAGCAACCATTAATGAATGGTTGTAGGTACCCGGGGCCTTGATCAGCATTTTTTTGAAGAGTGGTGCGTTGAGATCCGAAAGCTCCAGCAGTTTGAACTTGGTGGTGATCCCGAATATGCTTTCATATACCGGGAATATACCCAGTACCAGTATTGAGTTGATGATACCGTTACCGAATGCCAGTTCAACATTGCTGAACATGTCCTGGAAGCTACGTTCCTCAATAAGGCCGGTGGATACCACGATTAATGAGTTTATCAGTCCTATAACAAATCCGCCACGCAGAAAGTCGTTTCTCCGCTCCACGTCTCCAACAACGAACACCCCGGAAAGTGCCGAACTGAAAGCAAGTATGATGGCGGTAAAATCACCCCGGGTTACCATCCCGGTCAAGAAAACAAGGTATATACCTATCAGCATGGCGATATGAATATTGTAGGTTATGGCCAGCATCATGGTAATAAAAGGTATGGGTAGCAGTAATGAGAATACAAGATTTCCTGTCAGCATGCTCTCTGACTGGGCCAGGATGAACGTATATGTCATAAAAAAGAGAACAAGGGTAAAGATGATCAACGGCATCTTGCTGTCAACGATCAGGTTTTGATAAAAGGCTATAAGAAAATACCCGAAAATAAGCAGGAACCCCAGCTGTATGAGCAACACTCCAACAATGTAATTAATGCTGGTATACGCCGTATGCTTGTTGAGGACCTCTATTTTACGAAGCATATCCGTGGTTATGGTATCACCCTCCCTGGCTATTGACTGCCCCTTCTTGAGCTTGCCCATCACCGGTTTAACCGAGTTGACCGTTTCGTTTATGCGCCGGCGGGTTTCCTCCTTGTTGAATTCAAGGTTGGGGTTCAACATGCCCTTCACTACCACGTACACGGCATACAAAACATCTTTGGGCAGGTTAGGTGCTATCGAGTAACAGGTCCCGTACAGGTCTTTTTTCACCCCGTCAATGGTTTTAAGTTCCTCCAGTTTCTTGGAAACTTCCCTGCTGGTACCAGAAGTGTTCACGGTCCTGATGGTGACGTTTGAGTTATTGACATTAAGCGGATCCTGGTACGGCTGCTCCAGGATACCCATATCGTAGATATAAATCAGTATTCTGTTTATGGTTTTATGAAGGCTCTCCGTGTTCCTGTACCGTAACAGCGCGTAGAGTACCCTGTCAGGGTACTGCAGGTATTCAGGCAGATCATTCTTTAATGAGATCAACTGAAATGCCCTGTCATCAGTTCTGGAAGGCGGATTCTCTTTCAGGGTACGCGCAACATGAGAAAAAAGTACCCGAACCACCCTCAGCTTGTCCTCCAGGATAGACTGGTCCTTGTCAAATACCAGGGGCACCATTTCTGATACCCTTTGTTTTTCCATCTGTGTCTCTGACTTCACCTGGTATTCTATATCACGGGGGACACGGATATCCTCCCGGGCAATGTCGCCAATATTGTATTCATAAGTGGATCCTTTCATGTTCAATGAAAGCAGTACGGTGGCGATCACGATAATAATAAAGGTATACACAAAAGACATGCGTATACTGCGCTTTTTTACAGCGAACCTCAGTCCGCGGGATAATATTTTAAAAGTTGCCAGCATAGGTTTTCAGGGTATATCAATCCGATTCCGAGTGGCGCTCGTAGGCAGCGATAATTTTTTCCACGATCGGATGTCGACAGATATCCTCCTTTTTGAATTCTATGGAGGTGATCTCCTTGATATCTTTCAGTATTTTGCGGGCCTGCAGCAGACCGGAATGCCCCGGCTTTTGCAGGTCTACCTGGGTAATATCGCCCGAGATCACCATCCGAGAATTATTGCCAAGTCTTGTGAGGAACATCTTCATCTGGGATGATGTTGTATTTTGCGCTT
>CAYFSO010000066.1:0-16775 GCA_964345775.1 uncultured Leptospiraceae bacterium
GAAATCTTACAGCTTTTAAGTGAAACAAGAAATAAGTTACGATTGATAATAAAAGGATCCCTGCCGGTAGATTTTTCTCATTCAGAACTGATCTCCTCGCTAGAAAATTTAGTAATTGATATAGAAAAGGCATATGATATTACCATAAAGCTATCATATAACAAGTATTTTGAGATAAATGATATTCAAAGAAAAACTCATATTTATTACATAATACATGAATCCGTTTTCAATATTGTGAAACACGCCAATGCCAGAGAGGCAGTCGTTTCTCTAAATTATGAGAATAATAGCTTATATATCAGCATTTATGATGATGGTATCGGGATTAAAGAAGAGAATATGCAATATGGTACAGGTATCACCATAATGAAATACAGGGCAAATGCAATTAATGCTATGCTTGATATTCAAAATCTGAAAAATGGTGGTAGCAGAATTTTCTGTATAGTTCCATGTATAAATATTAAAGCAAAAGATATTGTTAATTAAAGGAGAATCAACATGGCAAGGCTTATCAAAAATGGATCTATAGCCAGGGTGTTTCTTGTTGATGACCATCCAGTTGTACGACTGGGGTTAAAGAAGTATATAAATAATGAAGAGAATATGACTGTATGCGGAGAATCAGAAGATGCAAATACAGCGATAAGGGGTATAAATGATCTTGATCCAGATATCGTAATAGTAGATCTTTCACTTGGAAGTGTGAGTGGTTTTGATCTTATACAGGCCATAAACGCACGTTATTCAAATCTTCCTGTTATTGTATATTCTATGCACGATGATATAATGTACGTAGAGCGGGCCATTAAAGCAGGGGCCCGGGGTTATATATCAAAAAATGAAAGCATGGATACTGTTATTACAGGCATCAATACTGTTTTACAGGGTAACATATTCCTTGCTGATTACATGAAGGATAATCTCATATCTATACTTTCAGGTAGCAACAGGATATCAAATATGCAAAATGATAATCCATTAAATCCACTATCTAACCGGGAGTTGGAGATTTTTGAATATATTGGCAAGGGAATGGGAACCCAGCAAATAGCGAAAAAAATGAATCTCAACGTGAAGACCATTGATACCTACAAAAGAAGAATAAAGGAAAAACTCAATCTGAATAACAGTATCGAGCTAATTCAGTATTCCACCAGGTATTACGCTGATCAATAAGTAATCTTTTTTATCACTCAACCCGCATCCTGGCATCGAGCACAAGGGCACCCTTACCGCCTGGCAGCACGCGCACCGGGTTGAGGTCAAGCTCTTTTATCCCGGGGTGCTCGGCAAGCAGGTGTGATGTTCGAACAATAATATCAACAAGTGCTTCTACATCACCTTTTTTCCCTCCACGGGCACCTTCCAGCAGCTTGAAGGATTTGAGTGCCAGCAGTTTCTTCTTCACCTCATCAGCTGAAACCGGGCACATTGAGTTTGCCACATCGGCAAACACCTCTATGAAGATACCGCCCATACCGTAAAATACCACCTGGCCGAATGATTCATCGTACTTGCCACCAATAAACATGTCATAGCCGTCTGGTGCCATCTTCATTACCCGCACACCTTCAAACCGGGCATTCTTATTATAATTGGTAAGATTTTCCTTTATCGTATTAAACGCCTTCTTTGCATCTTCTTCGTTGTCTATGCCTACGATAACTCCACCCGCGTCAGACTTGTGCAGGGCATCAGGTGATACTACTTTCATGACTACGGGGTATCCTATTTGAGTAGCTGTCTCAACAGCAGCATTCACAGAACTTATCACGTTGTTATCAGGCACATTTATCCCGTATGACTGCACCAGCTCAAGTGTTTCCTCTCCCAACTCGCGGCTTTTACCGTCCATCCATTTTTCGGCCCTTTCCTGGTCAATACCGGCAGGTCGGACAGGTGCCGTTTTCTCGGCCATTTGAGCCGTGTGATACTTCATCTGCATGGCCATAACCCGCACCAGCTCTTCGGGGCTGTTGAAGATCGGGAAATTCACCGCTTTTTTGACCTGGGACATGTATCCTGATTCACCCAGCAGGCATATACCAAGCGGCTTAGCAGAAGACAGTATTGCACCCCATGTTTCCTTTGAAAGGTCCGAGAGGAACATTCGATAGAACACGTTTTCACCGTCAGGCATGTGCGGGCGCTGGCTCACGTAAATTGCACCATCTACCTTGTCACTGTGCATAACGGAATACACTACATGGGCTGTCATATTGGGATCGTAGATGTCACCCATGTCCAGCGGGTTTGAAAAATTGATAACACCTGCATTGGCAAAATCCTGCAAGCCCCTGTAAAAGTCTTCACCCGGATCTGCAAACTCGAAACCCGCGTTTTCACAAAGATCGGCAGACATAACTGAAAATCCCCCGGCAGGACTCATCACCATGATACGTTTTCCTTTCATGGGTGGCAGCTTAAAAGCCTTGGCCAGGGCAAAGAAATCATGGTAATTGTGAATACGTATAATGCCGGCCCTTTCGAATGCTGAGTCAATTATCTCCTCGTCATTGCTTACCGCTGCGGTATGGCTCATTGCTGCCTGTTTACCGGCACTTGTTGTATTTGACTTGTATATGACAATTGGCTTATCAATATTCTCCGCCGCCTCTATCAGGTCCCGTCCCCTTTGAATACTTTCGAGGTACATGCATATATATTTTGTTTCAGGGTCCTCACCATAATATTTCAAAAAATCCACTTCATCAAGGTCAAGCTTGTTCCCTATACTGGCGAACTTGGCAATACCAATATTCTCGTCCATTATAACATTCCACATCATGACGCCAACACCGCCACTCTGGGAAATGATTGACATCCCGCCTACGGGCGGGCGGTATAACGGTACAAATGGCAGACACAGTCCATTTGCAGCATTGGCAACGGTTAGACCATTTGGCCCCACAAACCTTACACCGTATTTACGGGCCTTCTCAAGCGTCAGGTCTGCAAGCTTTTGCCCTTCTTCACTGAATTCACCAAACCCCCCGCTGGGTATAGCCATCCATTTAATACCAAATTTACCGCATTCTTCAACGGTCCCTGGCACGTGCTTTGCAGGTATAAGCGCGTATGCCAGATCGGGAATGACGGGAAGGTCATTGATGTTTTTGTACATCTTGATACCATCAACATGTTCCTCTTCTCCACGGGGGTTTACACCGAATATTCGTCCCTGGAATCCCCACCTGAGCATATTCTCAAGGGTGATACGGGGTATATTATTTTGCTTTGAGGAAAGTCCAATTACCGCAACTGACTCCGGATAGAACAGGCTATGCATCGGTAACCTCTCTTGATCGTTATTTTTATATCATTTCCATTAGAAACCAGTATATACGTATATGCAACAATATTTCTCAACTCAATGCGGGCATTTCATTACCATTAGTAACTACCCGTATGTCATGATTACAATATTCGATCATAGTAAAATATATACTGTTATACATGTTGACTATGGTTTTTTCAATGGAAAGCCTTGGTGCCGGACAGGTGTCAGGTAATGGCGGGATGTGGGATTTTGTACTGGGTTCACAGTGGGCAAAGAACGGCAAGAGCTTCATATGTCTCTCTTCAACATATACTGACTCCGAAGGTGAATTGAGATCACGTATTGTACCGCAGATGCCGCAATGAAGATCTGGCGCCGGTACAACAAGATACCGGTTTGATGAGCTATACAACTACCCATGTATCACCATCGAACCTGACATTCAGCGTTTGTGGTAAACCATTTTCCACGAAGCTGAATGTCACTTTTGGTCGATGGGTTGTCATGAATTCCCATGCTTCCTGCACAGTAAGTATTTCAAATGCCCACCAGACCGCGTTCTCGGCCAGGTAATCGTTTATACAGCCTGTCCAGCCGTAGGGTTGCTCATCCGGATCCATTGGCTTAATACCTGAATCCGTAGCAGGCACGTACACCTGTATCCAGTTGCTGTTCTGCATTTTACCAAAAAACCACTGAAGCCTTTGTACATCGGTTGCCCATTTGCCAGCGAGCTGCCCTTCCCTGCTGAAACAGAAGAAGGGGTTTTCCCTGTCACCGTACAGGTCAACCTGCTGCTGTACATATTCGCGTAATGTTATTACTTTTCTTGATAACATCCCTATTCCCACCTGTCACGGCGCCTGTGCAGCATAGACGCCCTGGATACATGCTTACCGTACCTGTCTCTCAGTTCATCAAGTATTCTTTCAAACTTTTCAGTATTTTGACGGTTAACCGTATCTTCTCCACATGTATCAAACAGATCAAGTTGAACAGAGTCACGATCATACTCTACAAGGTTTGAGACCTTAACCCCAACCAGTCGTACTTTCATGTTACCTCTTCCAAATGAAGTATACAGTTTTATTGCTTCATCCCTGATGGTATACATATCATCTGCAGGTTCTCGAACCGTCCTGCTCCTGGTGTATGTCTCGAAACCTTCAAGCCTGATCTTAAGGGTCACCGTTCTGAATTTATACTGGCTTTTGCGCACTCGTCTTGAAAGCCTGTCAGCTGTTTCATGAATAGTATGCAGAATTACTTCTTCATCGAGAATATCATGTTCATATGTTACTTCCTCGCTCATTGATTTAGTTGCATGCTCCGTTTCAACTTTTCTCGGGTCTATGCCGTTTGCCAGTTCCCACAGGTGAATACCCCATTTCCCCATGGTGGATTCAAACACCTTCTTATCAATGGCGGCAACATCTCCTATAGTATGACACCCCATATCAGAAAGTAATTTTTGTGTTTTCTTACCGGCCCCCCATAAGTATTTTACCGGCAACGGGGCCAGAAATTGTTTTTCTTCTCCCGGGGAACACACCACCAGACCATCGGGTTTTTTAAGGTCTGAGGATATCTTTGCTATTGATTTACATGTCGCTATACCTACGCTTGCGGTAAGCCCCGTTTTGCTTTTGATTTCCTGTTTGATCATCTTCCCCAGTTCCACGGGTAGACCAAAAAGCTTTTCAGTGCCGGAACAGTCAAGAAAAGCCTCGTCAATGCTTACGGGTTCAATGTATGGAGAAAATGAGTAGAAAATATCCATTATGATTGAAGATATTTCAGCATACCTTCTCATCCTCGGTTTAACAAATATTCCCCCGGGACACTTCCGGTATGCCTGTGATATGGGCATGGCTGAATGAATGCCATATTTACGTGCTTCGTAACTGGCAGCGCTTACTACGCCGCGTCCACTGCCACCTTTCGGGTCGGCACCGACAATTACAGGCCTCTCCCGGCACTGTGGATTATCCAGCTGTTCTATGGAAGAGAAAAACGCATCCATGTCCACGTGGACAATAATTCTGTGTGTATTATTATTCATTACATTCCATAAATGCTTATTGGCAGCCTGCATACTATACATATGATAGCATACCGTTGACGTCAACAATTTTTATGGAAGGCGTTCTTCAACTTTTGAAATAAAACTTGTAAAATACTCGTAGAGATCATGAATATCTTTTTTCCTGAATCGAAAACCGATTGCCCCTTCGTGACCACCGCCATTTTCAATCTCGAAAAAATCAATTATCCTCCTGAGGTCAAATTTCTTGTATTGATGACTCCTTCGCATCCTGCACTGTATTATCTTTTTATTCTCATCCAGGTCCCGGTGCACCACCAGGCTCACCTTGCCGCTCTTTTCTGCAAGCACATCGGCAACCGACCGTATTACACTGATAATTACATCAATATCAAATTTCTCTTTCAGGTACTTCACGTCACTGTCAAGCAGCAGAATATACCCGATTGAATCGGTATACTGCTGCTTTTCCATTATGTATTTATAACAATTCTCCTCCGATTCAGACAGGCGCTGCAATTCCGTAAATATCTGTTCCATGTCAGTGAAGTTTGTTTCTTTTACCGTTACGGTAGACAAAATATCATTGTACATACCACTAAAGAGCCGGTACATGCGTTTTTCACGGCGGGATTTCAGGTACTTACCCATTTTTGAATCGCCAATAATCCCGGTCAAGACCGCAAGCACGAGGTTCCTGGAAAGAGGATCCAGTATTGTATACTTGCTTAATACATCCCGTTTACCCCTCAATTTCAATGCCATCTGCCCAATCAGCTCACTTGCCGAAGATGCTTCTGTTACAAGGCAATACCCCCTGTCTCCACTGTAGCTGCTGTCGGCGCCAATATGATGATCAATCTCGATTTTTAACACATTGTCGTCATTCAATAACGTGTCTATTTTTTTTGTACTGTGTATCATGGAGGTCTTGGGTGTATCACAAATTACTATGGTATCATAATCTCTTGAGATCTTTTTATCATTGTATTCCACATCTATCATGTTATAACGGGATATGTTCACCAGGTACTGGTAATTTTCAGGAATTGTGTCGGACGTGAATACTGTTGCCGTTTTATCAAATTTCTTTACAAGAAGCGCGAAGGCCACCATGGACGCAATACAGTCCTCGTCAGGATTGACGTGACCTATCATGAGAAAACTATTCCTGGAAACTACCGCATTAAGAATATTATTTATTATCTCGTTTTTTTCATGAATTGTGTGAATGTTTTCTTTTTTCATTATACATTTTATTATTGCAATATAAAAGTCATTACTGTTATAAGCTACAGATTGTATAAACTTAATGGATATAAGTCAAATTCAAATCCATTATTTCGTTGATTTTTTTAAAAAGGTTATTATTAAAGACATGAACATTGTTATTGCTGGAGCAGGAAGCGTTGGATTTCATATCGCCAGCCAGATGACCGAAGAGAACAAGGATGTAACGCTCATCGACCGGGATCCCGACAGGGCTCGTTACGCGTCCAATCATCTTGACTGTCTTGTTATAAACGAAGAAGTTAACAATGTTGACGTATTGAAGAGAGCCGGTATTGCAAAAGCTGATTTTTTCATCAGTGTAACCGATTCCGATGAAGTAAACATGATCGCATGTGGTCTTGTGAGCAGCGAATTTAATGTTCCAATAAAGATTGCCAGGGTACGCAAACTGGACTATTCCAATTCGAAGATCATGGAAGAAGCGTTCCTGGGTATCAACCTCATTGTGAATCCCGAAATTGAAGCTTCAAGGGTGATCTCGCAGACAGTGTCATTCGGCGCCATAAGCGATGTTGCTCTATTTGAAAAAACCGACGTACAGATGAGAAGCCTTTATATTGACAGCAATTCAATCCTTAAAGATAAAACACTACAAGAAATAAAACAGGAATTGAACGAGGAATTCCTTATAGCTGGCATCACAAGGCGTGATTCGGTAATTATCCCATCGGGTAATTCCACCATAGAGGAAAATGATAAGCTGTACATTGCAGCCAGCCAGAGAAACATGGAAAAGGTTTTCGCAAAAACCGGTAAATCCACTGTTCCCATACGCCGGGTTCTTATTGTTGGCGGCGGCCGGATAAGCATACTTGTTACACGTGATCTTTTACGAAAAGGTTATAATGTTAAGATCATTGACCAGGATTATGAACACTGTAAGCACCTCTCTGAAATACTACCCGATGCCCTGATAATCAACGCCGACATATCCGATGAGGGCGTATTTGACGAGGAACGGCTTTTCGACAATGACCTGATCATTTCAGCAACTGCGAACCAGGAACTCAACATCATCTCATCCATATATGCAAAAACACTTGGAATCCCAAGAGCGGTTGCCGTCGTGAGCAAAAAGAACTACCTTACCATAGCCAGTGAACTGGGTATTGATGCAACCGTAAATCCCAAGAGCAGTACGGCTGATTATATTATAAAATATATACGCGGCAGCAACATTGAAAGTGTGCACAGTATTTTCGACGGGAAGGCGGAAGTTATCGAGATAAGCATACAGGAGGAACATTCAGATCTTACGGATCTTGCGATTAAAGAATTGCAAATGCCCGATAATTCATTGATCGTTTCAGTCACACGTAATTTCAAGACCATTATTCCAGATGGTGATTTTAAACTGCAGACCGGCGACAGCGTACTGGTTATCGCAAATAAAAAATCAATCAGCAAAACTCTTAAACTATTCTCGCAAAGAAAATGAATATAATACTCGTTTTAAGAATAATCGCTTTCCTCATGCTTGTTATCGCGTGTTTCATGGGGATACCAACTTTTATAGCATATATATACCAGGAAGCAGCTGAATTCAACAGTTTCCTGGTCACTGAATGTATCATGTTCTTCATATCGGGGATAGTACTTCTATTATCCCGTAAATACCGCACAAGGAACATGTCGACGAGAGACGGGTTCCTTCTTGTTACTTTCAGCTGGCTTGCAGCATCTTTCTTTGGTTCCTTGCCCTTTTATCTTTCAGGTGCAATACCCGGCTTTGCAGATGCTTTCTTTGAAACAATATCAGGTTTTTCAACAACGGGAGCATCAATACTCACAAGTATTGAAACACTTCCCAGGTCAATGCTGTTCTGGAGGTCCCTTACACACTGGCTTGGTGGTATGGGCATTGTTGTTCTTACAGTAGCGATCCTCCCATTGCTTGGTATTGGAGGACTGCAGCTCATCAGGGCCGAGGCTCCGGGTCCCAGCGTTGACAAGTTAACTCCACGGATAACAGAAACAGCCAAGTTGCTGTGGTTCATATACATTGGATTTACTATCGCTGAAACACTACTTCTCATGCTTGGTGGTCTTGATCTCTTTGACGCCCTGACCCATACTTTCGGCACCCTTGCAACAGGGGGATTCTCTCCGAAAAACAGCAGTGTTGGTCATTATAATTCTGCCTATATTGATGGTGTGATCACTTTCTTCATGATAGTTGCGGGCATTAATTTTGCCCTGCATTACAGGATACTTTCAGGCAGAGTCAAGACAGCTTTCGCAGATACAGAAGTGAAGGCTTTCCTTGGTATTTTTGTGGTAGCAACTGTTGTTATCGCTGTTTCCCTTCACGGCTCCGTATACACATCCATTGGAACATGTTTTCAATATGCCAGCTTCCAGGCCGCATCAATTTTGACTACAACCGGTTATGCCACCACTGACTTTGAACAGTGGCCCTACATATCACAGGTTATTCTGTTTATGCTTATGTTTGTTGGTGGTTGTTCCGGTTCAACCGGTGGCGGGATCAAGGTAATACGGATCGTAACCCTCTTTAAACAGGGATTCAACGAGATGAAATACCTCGTTCACCCACGAGGGATTTTCTCATTACGTATCAGCGGCAAACCCGTACGGAAACAGATCGTGTACGCAATTTCAGGTTTCTTTTTCCTATACATTGCCATACTTCTGATCGTTTCCTTTGTAGTCGCACTTTCCGGTCAGGATATCCTCACATCAATGGCAATCGCGCTTGCGACCTTGGGCAACATAGGTCCCGGGTTTGGCAATATCGGTCCGGCTGAGAACTATGCCTTTCTTCCAGACACGGTGAAGTGGTTTCTATCGGTTGCAATGCTCATCGGCCGATTGGAACTGTATACGGTACTTGTGTTATTTACCCCCACATTCTGGAGGCGCTGAATCAGCACTATAAGAAAAGATCGTCAATCTGTAATTCTTTCATCTTTTCGGGAGTTGGCCCACCTGTATCACTGTCCCAACCGGTGACTGCGAAAAATTCACCTTTTAATTTTTCATTATCAAGTTGTACGCCTTTCAGCGGTCCTTTCTTTAAAGTCGGGTTACCAACGGGCCTTCCCGAAAGTAGCTGGTCTTTTACCGTTATACCTTCACGAACATTGAATGCTTTTCGTATATTCAGTATCCTTTCTCCTGCCTCAAGGTAATCATCCGGTTTCAAATCCCAACCCGTAACCGCGTTCAGGTATTTTACTATTGGATAATCACTGGTCAAAGCACCAAAAAGACACACACCACAACCATTCATTACCTGGGTATAGAAACTCGTTGCGGCATGGAGTCGAACTTTTTTCGCTTCCGACCCCTTTGCCCCTTTCAGCATCTTCCTGGCCCTGGGGAACTTTTTTTTCGTTCCGAACACACCGCTGTATAGATAAGAAGAAATTGTATGTCGTCCCGGGGTTGGTTCGTGCTGATAGGCAATGGCGAAACCCGGGTCAAGCCGTGTATCATGCATTGGTAACTCCTGTCCTCCCGCATGAATGGCATATTGCTCTGAGCCTTTACCGATCTTAGCTGATGCAACTTTTACCCCGTCAGCAAGCAGGTCACCCAATCCCTTTCTTTGAATTATCATTTCGGTCAGCTTTAAGATACTACCAGCATCTCCCCACTTTAATTCCAGGCCATTGGTGTCCTTTTGGGTAAGTATACCGTTTTCATAGCATTCTATGGCAAATGCGACTGCTCCACCCGTGGAAATAGTATCAATTCCAGCCCGGTTGCACAGTTCGTTTATCTCTATAATGACATCGAGATCGTCATGCAGCAGCAACCCGCCAAACGCGCCGAGGGTTTCATATTCGGGCTTGTGGCCTTCGGTACCCTTGTATTTCCCCTTGTTGATATCAATTATACCACCACAACCCAGCGGACAACCCTGGCATGCGTATTTTTTCTTCTGGTAGGCGATCACCTGCTCATCGGAATTCTTTGCCGCACTTTCAATAGTATAGTCCGTGTAACCAACACCGTCCCAGTTTTTAATCGGCATATCACCGGTCATAGCCGAATACGTGGTGAGTCCTGAAGTACCATACTTCTTGTACACTTCTCTCACAAGTGACGGTTGCGCAGGTACGGACACGCCGGTTCTGGCGATCACCTGGCTGAGAAAATTCATCAATTTAACCGTAAGCCTGTCCTGGGCTTTGGACTTTTTAAAATCAGCAAGGTATTTCTTATTTACACTTTTCAACGTATCCGGATCGTGGACTGGTGTTTTCGCGTTCCCGGTTGCAACAACCGCCTTGAGATTTTTACTGCCCATAACGGCTCCCAGGCCGGAACGTGCTGCAATTCTCCCCCCGTCGTTGACGATCCCGGATATAAGAGACATTTTCTCACCTGACATGCCTATGCACGCCACCTGCGCCCTCTTGTCCCCCAGTTCTTTTTTTATGACCTCTTCTGTTTCAACCCCGTCCTTTCCCCATATTGGACCTGCGTCTTTAAAATGTATTTCGTCCTCACCTATGACAACATATACCGGTTTTTTAGATTTACCTGTAAAGAACACGGCATCATACCCTGACCGCTTGAGCCTTTGCGAAAAGAATCCCCCGCAATTGGCGTCACCCCAGCCGCCGGTTAATGGGGATTTTCCCACAACCATGAACCTCCCTGAAAAGAAGGCGCCCGTATCGGTTAACAGGCCTGTGCAGAATCCTATATGACTTTCAGCTGAAAGTGGATCTATTCCCGCCTTCTGTCTCATGGTTATTACTGCAGCACCAAGACCGTATCCGGAAAGGTATTTCCGGTAAAAATCATCGCCGGGCTCTACCATCTCTGTTTTCTGGCTTGTAAGATCTATAATGCAATACTTCCCTGTATATCCTGCTGCCATACCGCACCTCCGTTAATTGAATTCCCGATACAACTGTGAATGGTATTCATTTTTGCGTATATATTATAATACAATATGACAATGTCAATTATATTTAGTTATCACAATTACTTTCGATCTATGGTTTTACAGGGTTTGTTTCAGGAATTTGTGTTGTTGTATTACTTCTATGTTTATTACAGTAAATATTTTTTTCTACTCGTATTATACCGGTGGTACATGTTTCATATATCTCTTCCTCCTGGGGTATTTCACTACCACAGATACAACAGTATTTCTTTATAGTTATTGCCATTTCATCATTCTTTTTTGTTTTCCATTAATGCTCTTTCGTTTACAGTTGATTCGAGCATCTTGCTCCCATTCTCCTTTATTGACTGAACAACATGCACACCCTGCTGGATCAACTCTTCCCTCGATGATGGGATCTTCTGACCACTTAAAGAAAGGTAGCCCGTGTATATTATTGCCAGTACGGCAAAAACTGCAACAACCTTGATCAGTTCCTTTATTATTACGTATAACAGTGCAAAGAGAAGAACAGCAGCAATAATGCTTAATACCAGTTGTGTAGTAGTCATATTACATCCCCGTCATACATTCTATAAGTGTACTATATACTTAATATATCGGCAGGGGATTTTTTCTTATCCATAATTTACGTGTTTTCTGTTATCACTTCAGCTGTTTTTTTTCCGTTTCTTCTTATCCGGGTATATCATATCACCCTCTGGTAATTCGTTTTGCTGTTCTTTTTTCTTTCTCCTGCTGCGACTGGTGATTCCAGAATACACCAGGCCTATGATAAAACCTGTCACAATCAGTCCGTAGATCAGGAATACCAGGGGCATGGAAAAATCCCACACAAAAGCGGTCAATTGAACGCTGCTGGTATTCTGGGCGGAAAGTATGAGTATCAGCCCCACTATTACGATTATAAATACTGTTTTAATTCTCATTTTAAACCTTTATCCGTACATTTTCTTATAGTATACCTGCTACTGCTTTTTCAGTCGATGATTTTTTTATTATTCGTTGCCTATTGACACGGGCAGTTGCTTCTTTTAGAATTTATACAACAAAAATCGGAGGAAGTAAATGGAACTGGGAATTGCTGGTAAAATTGCAGTGGTTACCGCG
This sequence comes from uncultured Leptospiraceae bacterium, assembly GCA_964345775.1. Classification (GTDB taxonomy): domain Bacteria; phylum Spirochaetota; class UBA4802; order UBA4802; family UB4802; genus M55B154. The sequence continues at coordinate 12,619 of CAYFSO010000066.1, forward strand.
GCAAGCAGGGGCCTTGGACGTGCTGTTGCGGAATCACTTGCAAATGAGGGTGCAAAACTTGCCATTTGCGCGCGTAATAGTGATGATCTTTCCAGGACTGCAGAAGAGATACGGAAAAAATACAGCGTTGAAGTTCTGGATAAAACCTGTGATGTGACCGATCCTGACCAGGTTGAATCATTCAAGAACGAGGTTGTAAACAATTTTGGTACAATTCACATGCTCTTTGCGAATGCAGGAGGACCTCCCGCAGGCTCAGTTGATACTGTTAACATGACTGATTTTGAAGAAGCATTTCAGTTGAACTGCATGAGCACCATCAGGCTGGTGTATTCTTTCATCCCGTTCATGATATCCCAGGAATGGGGGCGCATAATCGCCTCAACATCTGTAACTGTAAAACAACCCCTGGCAAATCTTGCCCTGTCCAATGTTTCACGTGCCGGTGTAATACCCTTCATCAAAGGTATTGCGGATGAATATGGCAGCCTGAACATTACTGCAAACGCAATAGCTCCAGGATATATTATGACCGACAGGGTTACAAGCCTACTTGAAGGCCGGATGAAAAAGGAAGGGATTTCCTTTGAAGAGGCTTTACAGGGTATTGTAACCAGCATACCTGCCGGAAGAGCGGGAAAACCCGAGGAGTTCGGGTCACTTGTTGCGTTTCTTGCATCAGAGAAAGCGGCATTTATAAACGGCACTACCATACTGATCGATGGTGGAATGCACAGGGGGATCTAACAAATAGTTATTAGCAGTATACTTTTCATTAGTCCAACACTATCCCAACCGGGCAATGATCCGAGCCCGTTATGCTTGATTGTATGAACGCGTCTGTTACCCTTTCTTTTAGTGAATTGCTGACAAAGAAATAATCAATTCTCCAGCCAACATTCCTCTCACGTGCCCTGGTCTTATAATCCCACCATGAATAATTGCCGCCCTCATTGTTGAATAACCTGAAAGTATCCACGAAACCACTTTCTATGAGACGGTCGATCCATTCACGTTCTTCGGGTAAAAACCCTGAAACATTTTCGTTTTCTTTCGCCCGGGCGAGATCTATCTCTGTATGTGCGGTATTCACATCACCACACAATATCACATGTTTGCCGTTATTCACGTTTTCTCGTGCGTGTTCAAGAAACGCATCATAAAAGTCCATCTTATAATCAAGCCTTGCTTTTGACGCCTTCCCGTTTGGGAAATAAATATTATACACCACAAGATCATCGAAATGGGCTGCCAGGGTCCTCCCTTCGCTGTCAAAACGTTGAATACCCAACCCGTATTCAACGTTATCAGGCTTTTTTCTTGTAAAGAGACCTACTCCACTGTACCCTTTCTTTTCAGCTTCGGAAAAATAGAAATGATACCCCTCCATCTCCATTATTTCGGATGGTACCTGCTCTCTCATGGCCTTGGTTTCCTGAAGACAATACATATCTGCCTGCTCTTTCTTCAGCCATTCCATTAATCCTTTTTTATATACAGCCCGTATACCATTCACATTCCATGACAATAATTTCATGTACTTCTTGCTCCATTTCTATTTAAAACGACTACTATTTTTTTTCAGCTGTCTTTTCAGGTTGTTTCAGTTTTACTTCTATCCTGTACCCGTCTTTTAATACGTTGATCAGGGCCATTGATGGTATCTTTACTACCTGTATATCATCCATCTGTATTACCGGCAAGTCTTCTCGTTTCTCACCAGGTTCACCTTTAATTACCAGTGACACCCTTTCCGGTTGTACCGTCTCCGGAAACGCAAGCGTCAACGAGAACAACGAGGATACCACGTTCGTTGCCATCTGTTTCATCTGCATTTGCTGTTTGGCCTGGGGATTATCCTTGTCCGGTTCGGGCTGCTTTTCCGCCTCCGGGAACTTGAATACTATCTTATCTGAATCATATTTCAGTGACGGGAGTCCAAAAAAGTTTTTCTTTTCCTTTTCTTCATTCGGGGCAACCAGCAATTGTATGGGGATCTCCTTTTTGCTGCTCACCTCAAATTGCATTTTAACCTGTGTCCTGCTGACCCTGTCATTCCCGTATGAATGATCAAAAAACTTAAAATCCGTGACTTTTGCGCCATGCCCGGAAAGGTTTTCTTTAAACTCTTCAAAATCCTTCTTCATATCCTTTTGTTCTGTTTTCTTCTTCCCTTCACCCCAGAACCAGAATATGAAGTTGAGATCAACTTTCAGTGTTTCGTCATCTACTGGTGTGAGGAACACGAAACTGTCAATCTGGGCAAAACACCCGGAGAAAACAAAAACGAGTGATATTGCAATTACAGGTACTATCCTCTTTTTCATGTTATACCCCTTGAATATGTTATTAATTAAACATATATCTACTTGTAAACATTGGCAAATTAATTATGCTTTTCTCAAGACCTGACTGTATAGTTATTAACAATGTACTCGTACATCGTAATAAGCGCCTGGTCAGTTGGACCGCCAATTGAAGTATCACTTAACACGTCAGTCCTGTTTTGCCCGAACCAGTTGAAAAGCCTTCGTGCTCCTTCACCCGGACCTTCTGCAGCGTGGCACATCTTAACCAGCGTTCTCATTTCCTCCAGGCTTAAGAAATTCCTGGCTCCATTAATTATAAAGATAAAATGGCTTCCATCATCAGCCTCTTTTACCTCCAGCGTATCCTTGCTTGCTCCAGACCTGTCACGCGCAATGGCTTTGGGGTCAAGGTGCTCATACTGCTCTGACAATTCTTTTACCTTAAGCCTCTGGTGCAGAACCCGGGCCTGCTGTACAAGAAATGCCAGGCTTTCCATGTCCAGTTCACCAGCGTACTCTTTCAAGGCATCCTGCAGCTTCTTCTTATCGGGATCAACTTTTCTGGCTGTTGACTTTTTCGTTTCTTTACTTTTCGTACTTTTCTTTGTTGTGGTTTTTTTCTTTTTCTCTGCCATGCTCACCACCTCTCTTTCGTGAGTTTAGATTATCTTTCTGTAAACATCCATTGCAGGTATCGTTTCACCTCTTCATGTTCCATGCCGTAACCAAGGTAATGGCCGTCTATCCATATTTCGAAATGTAAATGCATGCCGTAATCCTTGCCCTCCGCTTCACCGTACAAACCTGAATTCCCTATCCAGCCAATACGCTCACCCCTGCTGACCCGAGCTCCATGTTTTATTGACGAGTCAAGCTTTGACAGATGATTGTATGTTGAAAGTATACCGTTACCATGGTCTATCCATACCTGTATACCGCCAAATGACCGTTTCACAAAAGTGCGAGCGTTTGAACTGTAAAACTGTGACTGCTTTTTCCATTCTTCCGGTGTCATTGGCTCATAATCAACATCCGCACGCACCACCGTTCCCGGCGCTATGGAAACAACCGGTGTTGTGTCATCAACCCTTATTGGCTCATATGTATCAGGATCATGATAATAGTATACATCAAGCCCCACATGTCGTCCACCCCGGTATTCCCGTGGTGCGTTGGGATAAGACCTGCGGCTTTCAGGGAAAAGACCATTTTTCACCGGGAAACAGAGATTATACAGTCTTTCATCGAAATACTGCAGCTTTTGACTGCCCGCGTATACTTCAACTTCGGCAATAGCCGCATGTCCATCTATCATCGCATCATCAGGTACCATTACGCGGAAGGTGCTGGCATCAACCCCGCCAAGAGGTATCTTTACCTTCTCATGATACGATGTCCCGTGTTTCCATGGCATATACCATAACTTTTTCTTTTCAGCAAGTACCACCTTTTTGAAATCAAACCATTCACCCCTGTGCATGAACTGCAATACGAAATACCGTATGGTATGAAAACCGTCCTTTTTTCCGGGATATACCACCAGGTGTGTCATGATGCGCTTGTTGACAAAATCAACTTCGAGCCACTGGGGAGTATCAGACTTTTCAGATACCCATGACGTACCGGTATCACTGTCCATGGCAAAGCTCCCTTCATGATTACGGCTGAAATTGCTGCTGGTATCGTAGTAGATCTTCAGCCCGGTATTGTTTCCACTGACCAGGTAGTCCTTTCCACGGGTACTTCTGTGGGGTATGGTATATGCAGTCACCATGCTGCATAGCACCATCATTATAACAACTTTTAAACATATTTTACTCATAGCTGTCTATCACCATCATAAAGAAT
>CAYFSO010000067.1:0-16771 GCA_964345775.1 uncultured Leptospiraceae bacterium
TATATTCATATAATAAAATTTGATAGTTTTTCCCAACATTCCGGAATGAGCCATATTTTTCTTAGCCTGAAAAAAATATATAAAACAAACTCAACAACTACAAATTGCTTGCATAGTAAACAAAACTACCCTGTATTGACCCGCTCTTCGCGTTCTCCGCGTCTCCGCGTGAAACTATTATTTCTTCCCTCGTACCATGCAGGCGGCTGACAGTCACACCTTGATGCAGCGGGCAAAATGTCCCGGTTTTTTCTCTTCAAGGGGGATCTGCTTCCTGGTACATTCTTCTTCACCAATGGGACATCGGGGATGAAAGACGCATCCTTTCGGGGTGCCGGTTAGTGTGGGTACCACTCCCGGGATGGTATAGAGGCGTTCGGCGGTCATGCTCATACGGGGTATGGCGTTGAAAAGGCCCCGGGTGTAGGGGTGAAGCTGTTTTTCAAATATGCTGCCAACCGGCGCCTGCTCAACCATCTCGCCGGCGTACATGATGGCGATATGGTCGGCGGTATTGGCAACGATCCCCAGGTCATGTGATATGAGTAACAGGGACATACCCCGTGATGACTGCAGTGACAGCAGAAGGTCGAGTATCTGGGCCTGTATGGTTACGTCCAGTGCGGTGGTTGGTTCATCCGCGATAAGTATGGCGGGATCGGTGGCAAGTGCCATGGCGATCATGACCCGCTGCCGCAGGCCTCCGGAAAGTTCATGGGGATAGGAACTCAACCGGCGCCGGGGAGAAGGTATCCCTACCTGGTCAAGCATGTCAGCGGCATATTCCCTGGATACCTTCTTGTTCATCCCCCGGTGCAGCTGCAGTACTTCCTCCATCTGGTACCCTATGGTGAAAACCGGGTTAAGGGAAGTCATGGGCTCCTGGAATATCATGGCGATCTTGTTTCCCCGGATCCTTCTCATTGATTCATCATCAAGGTCAAGAATGCTGGTATTTTCAAACTGAATGCTGCCCGATTCAATATGCCCGGGTGGTGATACCAGGCGCATGATGGAATACGCGGTTACCGATTTGCCGCAGCCCGATTCTCCCACCAGGCCCATTGACTGGCCCCTTGAAATGGAAAATGACACGTCACGAACCGCGTGGACCGTGTATTCTTCAAGGTGGAACCGTACATTAAGGTTTTTTATGCGTAAAAGATCTTCCATTCCGCGTGTCTCAGGTTATATTCCTGCTGCGCCTGGTAACATCAAAACCCTCTCCGGTGAGAGAGTGATATATTTCGTCAAGATCCACATTGTCCAGCGAGCACTTGTATATGGTTGGGCTTTTATATGCAAGGAGGTCCAGCCTTCGTATATCCTGTAACTCCAGGTTATCGTGATCTACCTGTACCGCGCGTTTCTCGTTTATTTCGGCGAAAACGATCTTATCAATGCCATGGTTACGCAATTCCCCGGTGAAGGCGTCAAGCCTGTCAAATACGATCTCTCTTTGCATTCAGGGTATCTCCGTTATCAATAGATGGAATGTCCACTAATATCGAGTTTCTCACCCCGGGCGTCAATAACATAATACTGGTTGTGGTGACGGGACCTGTTTTTTTCGGGGTAGTGGCATGGTACCTGGTAATACTGTACATTCTCGTGAGAGAAGGATGTACGCCTTCTTCCATCAGAGGAAAAGACCGCTGTCACATCATGCAGGGATAAAAGTGCATGAAGTTTCCGGGCTCCCTGGAAGGCAGGTTCAGGGGTGTTGTTTCTGCCGGTTTTTCCTTTCAAGGGAGAATGGTACATGAACACGATGGTGGAGCGGCATTTTGCGGATTCGCTGAGATCTTTCGAAAGCCACATGTATTGTTCCCCGGATATTCCATTACCTTTATTTTCTGTTGAATCCAGTACAATGAAATGAGTACTGGCATAATTGAACGAGTAATATGACCCGTAGCCCGTGTGTTCCCTGTAGATTGCATGGTCCCCGTTCAGGGTGTCAAGGGGACCGATGGTTGTATACAGCAGGGGGGATAACTTTTTCGCGTGCCCATAGAAATCTTTATACTGGGAATGCATGTCCGATGGGCGAACACCCATCCAGCTGAATCCACCATGTATGATATTACCCGTATGCATAATGAATACCGGGTTTAGTGATGATACCCTTGCCAGGGTAGCTTTTACGGGCCCGGGGCAGTCGGCATAAGGAGAATCGGGTGAAGTATTATTGATTATAACGAAACGGAAATACCGGGATGATGACCTTTCCGGTGAAACCACGCAGCCTGTGTAACTGACAGCTGCTGCCAGGATGGCTGTGAACATCAGTATGAGCGCATATCTTGTACCATTCATAGATGTATATAGAATGTAAAGTAGCTGGTATGTCAAGAAAAAGCCCCTGCGGGAAAAAACTACTATAAAAATGTTGACGTTTTGGGGTGGCGTTTCTCTAATGTTAGGGGAGAAGGAGCCTCTTCTTTAAGGAGATATATGATGGAAACTGCCACAATACCTGAAATAATTGAAGAATTTCGCAATGGAAGAATGATCATCCTTGTTGATAACGAGGACCGTGAGAACGAGGGTGACCTGATCGTTGCGGCAGAATACTGCACCCCCGAGGCCATTAACTTCATGGCCACCCATGGAAGGGGCCTTATATGCATATCAATGACTCAGGATCGCCTTATACAGCTGGGTCTGCACCTGATGGTGCCCGAGAATACCGATAAATTCTGTACAGCGTTTACCGTGTCCGTTGACGCCAGGGAGGGAACCACCACCGGCATCTCGGCGTATGATCGCTCACGAACCGTGAAGGTGTTGATAGACAAGCACAGTCAGCCGGATGACCTGAATAAGCCGGGGCATATCTTTCCCCTGGCGGCAAAGAAGGGCGGCGTGCTGGTTCGTGCGGGCCATACCGAGGGCTCGGTTGATCTCTCCCGTCTTGCGGGCCTGTACCCGGCGGCGGTCATGTGCGAGATACTCAATGAAGACGGGACCATGGCCCGAAGGCCTGACCTGGACAAGTTCGCCGCCAAACACAAGCTGAAAATAGCAACCATTGAAGACCTCATAAAGTACCGTCAGCACAAGGAAAGGCTGGTGCACCGGGTGTCAGAGGCCGGCCTTCCAACAGCTTTCGGCACCTTCAGGGCCATTGCCTATGAGAACGAGGTGGACGAAGCAACCCACGTGGCCCTGGTAAAGGGGGACGTGGATGGCCGTGAGAATGTACTTGTCCGGGTGCATTCTGAATGCCTTACCGGGGACGTGTTTGCCTCCAGGCGCTGTGACTGCGGTTCACAGCTTCATGCCGCCATGCAGATGATCGAGAAAGAGGGATCCGGTGTTCTCCTGTACATGAGACAGGAAGGACGGGGCATTGGACTTGGGAACAAGATAAAGGCTTACCACCTGCAGGAACAGGGGCTGGATACCGTTGAAGCCAATGTCAAGCTGGGATTTCCCGCGGATCTCAGGGATTACGGTATCGGGGCCCAGATACTGGTGGACCTTGGACTTCACACCATACGCCTGATGACCAACAATCCCAAGAAGGTAATTGGTCTTGAAGGGTACGGGCTCAAAATAGTAGAACGAGTGCCTGTTGAGGTAAGCCCGGGTGAGGATAACCTGACGTACCTGAAAACAAAAAAAGAAAAGATGGGTCACCTTATAATGGATGAACCCCGAAAGGGAATTGAATCTTGAAAAACGGATCTTACGAGCCTACAATCGTCGTAGTGGATGACGACGAGGTGATACGATATACCCTGCAGCGCAAGCTTTCGCGGCTGGGGTATAACATTATTTCACTGGGAAAGGCGGAGGACGCCCTGTACCTGCTGAAGAACGAGGACCGCAAGATCGATCTTATTATAACCGATATCAAGCTGCGAAAGATGGACGGTATTGAGCTGCTTCGCCACATAAACGCGATAGATGAACCCATACCCACCCTTATCATAACCGGCCAGGGGAATATTGAGGACGCCATACGGGCGTTACGTTACGGGGCGTACGATTTTATCAGGAAGCCTTTTGATATGAATGACGTGGCATCCACGGTACGTGGTATTTTACGCCGGCGCCAGGATCAGCAGGTGGATGACACCCTGGGAGAATTCATACTTGGCGAAAAACGCGATTTCGTGCTCCCGGTGGACGACCAGGTGGCAGATTCGCTGTCATGTGTGCTGACCAGGTATCTCCCCAACATTGGGATATGCAACAAGACCACCGCGGAGAATATTGCCATGGCTATAAGGGAAGCACTCAGTAATGCCATGTACCACGGGAACCTGGAAATACCTTCAGACATACGGGAGGAAAAGGGGATAAAGGGTTTCAACGAAGAGATCGAGAAACGTATTAACGATGAAAAGTACAACCACAGGCTGGTTACCGTGCATTACGAGTTGAACCGTGAATACGTAGAATACATTATAGCGGACGAGGGCCCCGGCTTCGATTATGGTTCTCTGTCAGATCCCCGTGATCCTGAGAATTTCATGAAGGACAGCGGCAGGGGGCTTCTCATTATCCGGATACATATGGACGAGGTTACCTGGAGCAGGGGGGGACGGTGTATCCATATGCGAAAGTACAGGACAGAAGGACGGCTGACACACTGAGGAGGAGTTGCATGTATTATACGATCAAGTGGGAAGATGACGCAGTATCAATGCTGGACCAGCGCTTGCTGCCGGCAGAAGAAATATACAGGCATTACACCCGTTATAATGACGTGGCCGACGCCATCACGTCAATGGTAATCCGCGGAGCACCCGCCATTGGTATCGCAGCCGCAATGGGTATTGCCCTGGCGGCGGTAAAATCCGAGACAAGATCTATTGATGCCATGAAACAGGAACTGCACGGCGTATGCGAGACCTTCGCGGCTACCAGGCCAACAGCGGTGAACCTTTTCTGGGCCATCAAAAAGATGAGATCCATCATATCATCTGCTGAAAATACCGATGGGTTGCAAGAAGCGCTTGTCGCCGCGGCAAAGAAGATCCATGAAGATGACGTGGAGATGAACCGCAAAATAGGCGAGAAAGGCCACGGGTTTTTGCAGGACGGGGACGTGGTGATGACTCACTGTAACGCGGGTGCCCTCGCCACCGGCGGATACGGAACCGCCCTGGGGGTGATCAGGAAAGCCGTTGAAGAAGGGAAGAATATAAAGGTGTACGTGTGCGAAACAAGGCCATACCTGCAGGGTGCGCGGCTTACCGCCTGGGAACTGCTGCAGGATGAAATGGAAGTGGTACTCATAACAGACAACATGGCCGGTCATTTCATGAAAACCGGGGAGATACAGCGGATCATCGTTGGAGCGGACAGGATCGCGGCAAACGGTGATGCGGCCAACAAGATCGGCACCTTTTCCCTTGCCGTACTGGCCAGGCATCACGGCATCCCCTTTTACGTGGCAGCACCTGTATCAACCCTTGACCCTGAAACAAAAAAAGGTGATGATATCGTCATAGAACAACGTAGTATTGACGAGGTTGCCTACATACAGGGGGTACAGGTAGCACCGGAAGGGGTGCATGTGAAAAACCCGGCCTTCGACGTTACCCCGGCCGAGTATATAACCGCCATAATTACCGAGAAGGATGTGGTGGAGGAGCCTTCAAAGAAGGGCATCGGCCATCTTTGCGGGTAATTTTCACAACAGACCCCCTTTTTTCTAATTTTTTTTAAAAAAATCACACTTTTTTTTACCATCCGGTAATTTTTATCGTATAGAAGGGTAGAGCGATACAATTACCGGGAGTCACAGGTGAGAAAAGGTATACCGCGAAAACTGTTTTTTGGCATTATGATCATGCTTTCCCTGGCCGTGAGCGTTCCATTGTACGGCCTGGGTACTCATGAACATGATGCCGTAGAAACGGCCGAGAGAGAACTTGAACAGCACATCAGCCAGTGCCAGCTTGAAGAAGAACTGGCACTGGCCGTCCCGTCAAGCGGGAACATCGAGAAAACTACGCATGTACATTCGCGCATGGATACACTGCACGGCAATTGTACTGTCACTCATTCTCCAAAAATTAACACCTCGTTGTTTCATGTAACCGGCTTTACACCGGGCTCTCATCCTTCAAAGATCGGGTACCTCCTGTTTTACAGGGTACTCCCGGTAATATGCTTTGAGCGGTTCTACTACCGCCAACGTGAAACATATCCCGGCAGCCATTGTATACCGGAAAACCACGTAAATAGAAATTCAGCCTTTTGTCACATACACGCGTGCTCCCGCACGTGTTCCCCCATTAGATCATACATACCAGGAGATATCTCATGAAAGCAATGCGAAGATCAGCACTGTTGATACTGCTGTGCGCGGCCGTGTGCGCGGTGCCGCAGCTGCGTGGACAGGATTTCCAGTTCAGGGAATTTCAGCAGAGCAGCGGTGAGCGTACCCTGCAGCGGTACATGGACACGGCTGCCAGGTTAGAAGACGAGGAGGCGGTGGAGTTGTTCATGGATGCCGGTGTTGATGCGGCGGTGAACGGCTGGGAGCGTGAAGTGCTGGCGGAGATGGAGCATGAGATAGTGCAGCGTGCTGCAGAAGGGGAGGACGAGACCGCGGTACGGGCCGAACTGGAAAGCGTCTTTGCAGGTAAAAAGGCGGACGCACGCGCAGATGCCGAGACCCGCGCGGAAAAGATGAAAGCAAAGCTTCTTGTAAACCTGGTGAACATGGTGGTGCCCGAGGCGGAACGGGGTGCGCTGCATGAGGCGATTGAGAACGCGGTGAGGGCAGAACCCGAGGAGGAGCTTGCCGATGCCTACAGCCGCTGGGACAGCACGGCGGGTGAAAAGCTGCGGCAGGTGCTCTCCGGCGTGTACGCGCAGATCGACACCGAGCGGCAGGCGGCACTTGAGGAGGTGGCCGGCCGGGTGGAGACGTTTAAAGAAACATTTATCAGCCTGATTGATGCGCGTGCCGGTGAGATGAAACAGGTGGCCCGCCGCCACCTTGAGATCTTTTACATCCGTGAACGAAACCGGTACATGTACGAGAACTACGAGGACATCGATTCCCTGCGACGCATGAGCGAGGCGGAGTCGGCGTCGGTGATCGCCGGTGAGATACTGGAAGATACCGGCGCGCAGGTGGACGCGCTGATGGCGGACCTTGACGTGGAGGAGTCCCTTGAGGCGGCGGCACTGGCAGGTGACCCGGAGCAGTATACCGGCGAGATACAGGCGGTGATACAGGCGGGGATCTGCGCGTGGAAGGAGGCGGAAGACCGGCTCATGGCCGAGCGCCTGGCCTGGGAAAAGCGGAGCATTCAGCGCTACGATGACGCGCAGGAGAAGTGGCGGGAGGGCTATGACCGCCTGTGCAGGGAACGTGAGCGGTGGCTTGACGCGGTGCAGAAGAAGATCACCGAGGGCTCACAGGCCTGGCAGGACACCTTCCTGGAAACGGGGGAGCAGTACAGGGACGCACTTGACCTGCTGGAAGAGACCATGGCGGTACAGCGCGAGAGCTGGGACCAGTACACGGCCAACATGCGGCAGCTGGTGGTGATGGGCTCCCGTGCCATGGGGGTTGCCACCGAGAACCTTGGCTGGCTCCGTGAGTACAACGAGGACCTGGCGGAGATGACCAACGGGGACCCAAACAGCACCTACGGGCAGGTGCAGCAGAAGGTGGGTGAACAGATAGCCCAGTGGGAAGAGATCATGACACGGTACGAGGGCATCATCGCCCGCGGCGCCCTGCAGTACCATGAGCGTGACATGTGGGGACGTGACGAAGTGACGAAGTTCCACGCGGGGTCATTCAGTACAGCTTCTGGTTTGGCCGGTGAATACCTTGTTGAGCACCAGTCCCTTTACCGGGAACTGTTTGGGGCGGCCGGTGAGGGAGGCTTCCCGCTGACAGGCGCGGAGGCCGGGCAGTTTGATGCCTTCAGCCTTGAAGGGCAGCTGGTGGAATACGGGCTGGCCCTGCAGTTCGTGCATGTGCTGGGCAGCATGCAGGAGGATATGGAAGAAGACAGCATGGTGTCCTTCGAGGATGCGTATGCCGCCCTGTGCGGGCTGGCGCAGTATGAAGACCGGGGGGAAGCATTCACGTCCGTCAGAGAAATTCTTGCCCTTGTGTATGAAGCCAGTGGAATGGGTGAGCTTGAGATCGGCGGGGAAGGACATTTGCGCGCCCCGGGGGTGCCCGCGGAGTCGCGGGTGGGGCACCTGGGGGCAATGGGAGCCTTTGCCGGGTACGTGGCCGGGCACGGGGGGAGCTTTGAAGACCTCTACGGGTACACCGAGGTGGTGACCCGCACCAACGGGCTTTTGAGCGATGACCGCTATGACGAGGAGGGAAATCCCGTCTATGAGCTGTTCTACTACGAGGACGAGACCGGGGTGGTGATACTGAACGGGCCTGAGCAGCTTTCCCATGACCCGTATCTTTTGACCGGGGCGGAATACCAGCTTGAGAAACTGAAACTCGAGAAACGCTACTGGGAGGAGCGGCTGCGCCGTTCAAAGCGGGTGTACCAGTACGCCTACGGGGGCAATGACCGGCCGTCGGCGGAAGAGCAGGAAGAGGCACTTGACGCGGCGAAGGAAGCATACAGCCATGCCCGGCAGGTGTACCAGGCCGAGATGGGGCGGCTTTCGGGGGAGCTGCAAAATGCACTTGCCCGGACGGGTGAAGAGGTGGGGGAGGCAAGCCGGGTGCTTGCCGACGCGGGTGCCGCCTACAAGGAGGCGCAGAAGAATTACCGGGACGCGGTGGCAGGGTGCATGTACTTTTCCAATCCTTCTTCACGCCTGATGGCAGAGCAGGCCATGGAAGAGGCCACGGCGCAGGTGATCGCCCTTACCAATAAGATAGAAGGGAAAGAGCGAAAACTCTTGTCCCATGCCCGTGATTATTACAGGTCCCGTATTCTTGAAGGACGAAGCGAAGAGGCGGTGGCCTACGCCGACCGGGTGGAGCGGGCCCTCAGGGTTTTGGAGGGGGACGGGGAAAGCGGCGCCCGGGGCTTTCGGGCCGCCTGTGATGCCTTAAACGAGATCATGACCGCCACCGCGGACGCCCCCCTGGAGGAACGGCTTGCCGCCATGGACGAAGCGGGGGATGACATCTATCCTGACATGGGGGCACTTTTCCCCGGTATTGCCGACGCGGGGGCTGACCCGTCGCTGGTCCACATGCAGGAGCCGTTGTCATTGCTTGAAGCTGCCAGGGACAAGCTGGATGCCGGTCGGCAGTCATACACGGGGCTGCGTGATGCAATGGATGATGCTTCCGGTCCGCGGGCGAAGGCAGGGGCGGTGCTGGTGTTTCTCTGGAACCAGGCAGAAGTTGCGGAGGATGATACTCCCGTGGCATGGGATGATATTGCGGGGCATATCCAAAGTATTGCAGGTGCCGGGGATGCAGAGGCCCGTGAATTGGCGGTGGGTGAGATGTCGGGACTCATGGGTGAACTTATATCAACCGAGGTGATCAACTCCCGCATACAGGCGGCATCAGGCGAGGAGAGCCGGTGGGAAGATATCGAGACGGCACTAAGTGAGCTGGTGCGGATGAGGCTTGCGGACGCATGTTTTGGCATCCACCAGTCTGAAGAAGACGCACTGGCAGACCCGGATACCTTCGCGGGGTTTGTGAACGCCCGGGCGGATGAGCTTTTGCGTCACCGCCGGCTTGCCCTGGAGGATGCCGTTACCGAAGTGCATGGGGCCCTCTCGGGAGCGAAGGAGACGGCCCGGCAGGTGGCCATCTACCTGCTGTATGATTTCCCCGAAGAGGACGATGCGGCCATTGACGCGTCCCCCTTCTCCCTTGCCGTCATGAAGGAAGAGGCGGAGACCCTGCAGGACGCCTATCCTGTGAGTTTCATGCAGCAAAACGCTGACACCGGCGCAGAGCTTGCAGAGATACTGGAAGGCTATACCTGGGATGAGACGGGCACCGGCAGTGACCTCTATACCTTCATGGTGGATGCGGCCCGGGCCGGCATGGAGAAGGCGGAAGACCGGGAAGCATATACCCGCTGGGGGCTGGTGTACCGGTACGTGGCCGAACCGGGCATGCGGTTTCAGTGCCTGGGGATAGAGGATGCCGAAGGGTTTGCGAGTTTTCGGGATGACCTGCTTGATACCATCGGCGCCATGGAGACAGTTGCCAGTTTTTACCGTGATGACCTGGCGGGGAAAACCGGGGAGGAACGTGAAGAGCTGTTTAACCAGTACGTAGAACTCCTGGAGCAGGATGCCCTGTGGGATGGGGGTGATTACGAGGGTGAAGAGATGACAGAAGATCCCCTGACGGAGGGGGAGCGGCGTGCAAATGAGATACAGATCACAGAGCTGATGCAGCCGGGGTCCTTTGACATGTTTTCACCTTCAGTGCTGCTTGCAGACCAGAAGGTACAGACGGCCTCCCGCGTGAATGCCGCGGTGTACGCGGAGGAACACTACGGTTCCTCAATCGAGAAGCATGCCCGGATGCGGCTGCAGGGCTACGTGGGGAAAATTGCCGGCATCCTCGGTATGGGGGAAGAGGAGGCTTCGGCTATCGCGCGGGGGAACATCACGTATGATACTCTTTCAGAATACGGTGAAACTATTGTGGAATATACCGAAGGTGAGCGGTTTGGTGACCTGCCGCCGGTACTGCAGGAGGCCATGAGAAACGTTGCCCATCGCTACCGGATGCTGCAGCGGAGCCGTCACCTGTACGATGCCCGCTCCATGACGGCAGCGGAGGCCGAGAACCGCTACCGGGAGGCACGGCAGCTGTCGGATAACCTTGCAGAGCTTATGACCACTTACCGGGGGCTCCTGGAAAAGCGGGAACAGTTGATGAAGACCTACCAGCAGTCCGGTATGCTGGATGGGAACAGCAGCAGGGGATGGGGGAAGCTCTATGCCGACTTTGCCCGGGATATCCTGGACGAGAAGGAGACCATTAGCGAACTGTATACCGCCGTCGAGAACATGGTGGAAAACACCACGGTGATTGATACCCACACCTCCCTGCTTGCCCGGCTGGGGTCACTTGGATCGCTGCTCCTGGAATACCAGTACGCGGAGTTCACCGTGCGCTACCTGGCTGACCCCGAGAAGTATGAAGACCTTGACGCGTACGTGGCGGCACTCACTGGTACCGGCAGCGACGGTTTCGGCAGGTCAGAAGAGTTTGCCGCGGAGGTGCGGCAGCGTATCGAGAGGCTGCGTGCGAAGGAGGCGCTTGTTGAGTCTGTTGTGGAAGAGCTCCCGGCTGACCTGGCTGCCCACGTAGATGCTGCATCCGCGGAGGACCCTCTCGAAGAGGCGGATGCTCACCGGGCGGCTTCGGCGGCATATCTTCATGTCCTCGAGGAGCAGGTGGGGGACGTGTACGCATTTGACCCCTTCGCCGGTGACCCGGCCTACAGGGAATATGCCATTTTGCTGCATTTTTCCGCCTGGCTGCAGAAGAGCCTGGTGAAAGAGGGGGAGATCGCTGCCTTTGACGCGATGGTGGGTTCGGTAGACGAAGAAGGCGTAGTTGAGCCGGCCGGGTTCTCCAGCCTTGACGTCTACGGGGAGCACCTTGATGTGTTTGACAGCCAGATGCGTGAAGCCATGGGAAAGGTATACCGGGGCATGCTGGCAGGGGAGATGCTCTTTGACGCATGCTCCATCGAGAACACGGATACGCATGATGCCAAAGAAGAAGGAACCACCGCCGATTTCCTTGCCCACTTTACCGGCTGGGTGGTAGAGACGGCGGATGAAGACGGCAACCTGGCTTCTTTTGAGGAGGCATTCGGCTCCATGGAAGAGGGAAACTTTACCCCGGCCGGGTTTGCCGCGCTTGCGCAGTACCAGGAGGAAGGGAACTGGTTCGAAGATCACTATGAACTGTTTCACACCCTGTATACCGCCCTTCAGGAGGAGGACAGCATGGTATCCCTGTCCCTTTTGCCTGAGGAGGTTCGCGCGTTTGCCCTGCAGCGGGAGTATTTCATCCTGCGGGAACAGGGTGTCATGCCTGATGCAACGGAAGATGTGGATACCTTCCTTGCCTCATGCGGTATTACGCCGGAGACGGTAACCGGGTATGACCAGGTACAGGCAGAGATGGGAAGTTACGGGGAGATAGTAGACCTTGCTTTCGACTGGCAGGAGGCCAGTGAAAAAGAAGATAATTTCAAGGACATGGAATCGTATATAGAGGAACACGGGATCACCGATCCCCGGCAGAAGCGCTTTCTGCGTCTTTTCGCCATTGATGATTCACTGGCCGACCCGGTTTCCCTTGCCCTGGGAAGTTCGGGTACTGAAGACCTGCAGCTTGCCATATACCTGCTTGGTGATAATACGGGCAACATCTACGACACACTTGTTGCAGGAGATGAAGACAGCGGGGAGGTTGACTTTCTCGAGACCATGGAGGAGGTGTACCGCCAGGCAGAACTTGAGACCTGGCTTGCCGAGGAGACGAAAAACTTTGTTACAAATAACCGGGAGACCTTTACCCATTACCGTGATTACCTGTCCCTCATGGAAACATATTACCAGGAACGCAAGGGTGAGAATGACCTGACCGCCCTTGAAGCAACCATCGTGGCAGAGGAAGAGCTGACCCCCGAGGTGGACGATGAGGGTGAGAAAACCGGTGTCTACTATCACGACGCCAATACCAGTAACAGCCTTGATGACGGGGAGAAGACCCTGGCGGAATTTCTTGCAGAATACGAAGAGGACGGGAAAACGCTGGCCGTTGAACACCGCACCCTGCCCGGTGATATCGGATCATTGCGAAGCGATGACCTGGACGGGAACGGGAAGGCGACTTACAGCACTGCCGCCGATGATGTATCCTACGTGCACGCACTGCTTGAGGAGGCCACCCGGCTCAACAGGTCCCTTGCCCTGCTTGTTGACACTGCCGACCTGGTGACCCTCGAGATGGAGGGGTTCACCTTCGCCGATGAAGAAGAAAACTTTGACCTGGGGGGTCTCATGGACCTGAACCGTCTTGCCACGGGGATTGCAGACAGCGGTTATGACAGCCGCAGCGGCGAAGGGCTTGATGATGTGCTTTCCCTGCTGTCACAGGTGACAAATGTGCAGGCCAATGACGGTGACCTGGGGGACCTGGTGGCCCGGCGCAGGATGGCATGGGACAGTGCTGAAGGGTCCCTTGCCGATGCCCTCAACCAGGCGGCCACCCTGGGGAAGATACTGGAGAACAACAGCCTGGTGGAGTACATGGAAGGTGACCAGTACCGGGAAGCAGAAGCAACCTACATGGAAAGGAAGGCGGCCTACGAGGCGGCACAGGAAGGAGTTGATACAGCAACCGCCGCCTACCAGGATGCGCAGGAACACTACGGCGACCAGCTTGAACTGGTGGCGAAGCTGTTCCAGTACATGGAAGAGGCACGGCAGGAGAAGGAAGACCAGGAGGCGCTGTACAGCTACGCCGCAACCGCCTACCTGTATAACGCCGAGAGTAACGCCGACGGTGGTGATCCCGGTGAAGAGGGGCTGAAGGCTGATGCACGGGAACAGTACAACCTCGCGCAACAGTATCATGATGATGTTGCGGAGTTAGTTGCCAGCATGGGAAAAAAAGCTGCTGAGGTGGCCGCGCAGGACGTGGAAGAGGATGAAGATTACATGCGCCTCAGGGAAAAGCTGCGTGACCGTGCCGACCGGGCCTTTCGTCTTGAAAAACTGCGGGTACACATGAAAGAAGAGATCGCCCTTCGGGGGGCGGCCTACGAGGAAGCGAAGGACAAGTACCAGGAGGCCAGGGAAAAGTTTCTCCCTGCCGCCCTGGAGGAGTACCAGGATGAGCGTGATCACCTGCTTGACCGTATGCTTGAGCAGAGTTTTGTGAAAAAAGGCACGCTTGAAAAGCATCTTCAGGAGGCTTCATATTATTACAACAGGCATCACTCCTCGTACGGGAGGGGGGACAGGATATTCCAGACCGATAAAATTGGTATCAATGATCATATTCCCAATGGTAATGCCATAACGGGCATGAACTCACCCTTATACGAGTATCTCGTTTACACGAGGCAGGACGGACGGAAGCTGAATGGGTCAAGCGGGATACAGAATTATTTTGTGCATCACCTGCGGTACAGGGAAAACAAGAATCACCATTTCAATCTCCATCTCAAGTACATGTGGATTTATGCGAACCAGTATTACCCGGTGTACAGGATCTACCGTAAGATGTACAAGGCCAAGAGATTTGGCGTACATTATCTCAGGGGGGCCGCGAAAAAATATTACAGGATCGTGGTTCGGCCCATTAAAAAACTGCTGGATTTTGTGTATGGGCCCATGATGGATGCCATGGCCAGGCGTGATGCCAACTGGAGTGCCAAGAAAAAAGACCTGGACCAGGTGCATGGGCAGCTCAGGAATTTGCAGGAGTTGAAGGTGAATATGCATAAGGCCCGTATAGATCTTGCCGAGCTTACCGAGATCGAGACCCTTGATGATAAAGAAGCTGCAGGCAGCATCAGCTATTATGATCCACGGAAGATGCAGACGGTAACCATAGGGAAGCTTACCATGCGGGAGGCCATGGACAGTATCGCCGGTAAGTACGGGTTTTCACTTAAAGATAGTGACTACCGGTATATTACCGATAGCGATGAGGGAACGGATTACCTCAACGTCAATGATTACCGGGAAGAGGTGGTACAGTACGATGAGAAGGGCTATGCGCTTGATGAGAAGAGATCGGTGCTGAATGCCGGGAAGATAACAACGAATTATGCAAGCAAAACCGAGTCCCAGCGGGTGAACGCCCTGAAGCAGTACCTTGCCCATACCAGGGGCATGTGGCAGGCAGGTGAAGATGAAGATGAGGGGTATGACCGGGTCATCGTCGACCGGGCGGTAGAAAGAGACCTTTTTGCCATATACGCCGGAGACGAGGACGGGGACAGCTTCGATTCAGCCTTTGAGACGGGGGCACAATACAGGGGACTCTTGAAGGCCATGATCGACTACATGGGGTATACCGAGGGACTCGATGCCGCCCGTATCGTTGAGCTTGAGAACCTGCTGGGAGGTCCGGGCGAGGGATTCAGCCCCGGGGAACTTGCGTCCCGTTTTGCAGAATACATTGAAGGGTTCCAGGGTTTTAATGACCGGGAACTTGCCCAGCGGTACAAACTGCAACAGCACGAGTGGCAGCTGAAACAGCGAGAGCTTGCCGACAAGAAGCGTGACTGGGACCGGATGGTGGAACGGATATTTCAGCGTGGAGCCCATCAGTGGCGTATGATGCTGAAAAGCTATGAAAACCGGTGGAAGACATGGGAGACGGAAACGGAAGACCGCATGCTGACAGCCAATGATGCCTGGGACGATAAGTTCGTTGCCCTGCAGCAGGAGAAAGCAGACTGGTTTGAAGCGGTTAAACAGGGGGCAAGCGCAGAATCCCTGAGAAAGAACCTTGCTTCAATTGAGGGCCTTGTCAACGGCATGGTTGACGATATGCAGGATAAATATGGTGACGTGATAGGGGATGTGGACGTACAGGCCATTGTTAATGAGATACTTGCCGACGCACCCGACAGTGCAGTGCTGGATGATTTCATTCAAATGGTTCGCGATACGAAAGTGGATTTCGCCGTGACGCAGATGAGCAGCCGTGCCTATGACCGTGCCATCCTGGGGGACTTCGCCCAGTTGAACGAGAAGTTTGAAGAGGAGGTGGCAAAGACCGAGAACCTGCAGTTGATCAGGGCACTCACCGAGCTTCTCTCCCAATTCGCAGAGAGTATAGAGGAAACCAACGAGAATGCTGCGAATTCAGCACGAAATTACGTAAATAATTTCAACTATCAACTCGAAGACGGCGCATATATACGCTTCATGTCGGGAACTGAATCACGCATTGATGCGTACCGGTTTTTCCCGTACAGGGACAGCATGGTACTGGGTGATTACAGCCTGGAAGCGCTGACGGAGCGTGTAAATGAAGTTGACAATATCAATTTTCAGGCCACCATGGAAGTGGTGCTGAAACAGGTTGAAGTGAATTTCGAACGCCTGTTTGATGAACGGTTCGTCTCAGGCATTACCGCCCATGTCGGCCGTTTCCCGGAAATCGGCTATACCGATAGCGGCAGGCCGAAGATCCGTAAAGAAGGCAAAGGTGAATACGGCCGGATCGGGTGGAAAGTATTCCGGTCAGAAAGAGAGAAACAGACATTCAGCCAGGTCTGTACCATTGCCGATGCGGGGATTACCGCGGTTTTGTCCGTTGTAGGCACCCCCGGAATGGGTACCGCCTACGCTGCCTTCAGGGAATATGATGCCGTGGCAGCCGGCCAGACGAACATGGGCCAGTGGGCACTGAATGTGGGGATCAGTTACGGTGCACAGTTTGCCAAGGGATTTGCTCCTCTCGCCCAGTATGGTGCAAGCGGCCTTACAGTGAGGGACAATGGTGCCATTGGAATTAATCGTGACGCCTACAGTTACGCGGCTTTCAAGAAAGCGGGAGCCGGGGTGGCACTGGGTTTCATGATGGGGAACGATCCCTCCGCGTTGCAAATGGGTATGAAAGCCGGGTTGCTGTCCGGCCTGAAGACCGACGGTGAGTGGTACCGGTTCGGGTATGACACCGACAACTGGCATCAGCATGCCGCAACTGGTGTTGCTGCTTATGTTATTGGAAAAACAGGTGCTTCAAGTGAGGACAAGGACTTATACACGTCACCCCGTGATCATTTCTTTAGAGAAGGTATTGTTCAGCACGGTATGATGCTCTTTGACATGTACAGCG